>CANQRW010000002.1 GCA_947626365.1 uncultured Lachnospiraceae bacterium | reverse complement strand
TTCGCTCCACTAACCTCACCGTTCGCTTTCAGCTCCGGTTCGCTAAGGGTCGCGAACGACCTCGCACTAAACTCATCCTGCGCCTTCGGCTTGGATTCGTTAAGTGCTTCCGGTCACCATATGAACGCCAGCACTTCTCCGCCTACGCCCTGGGCTCTTGCTTCCTTGTCGGTCAGGATGCCCTTGTTGGTGGAGATGATCGCGATGCCCAGACCGCCCAGCACCTTGGGCAGCTCCTCGCTTCCGGCATACACGCGCAGTCCGGGTTTGGAAATTCTCTTCAGGCCGGAGATGATCTTCTCATTCTTGTCAGCACCGTATTTCAAAGTGATGCGAATGGTTTTGAAGTTCCCCTCATCTACCAGATCATATTTCTTGATGTATCCTTCTTTCACCAGAATGTCGGCAATCGCCAGCTTCATCTTGGAAGAAGGGACATCCACTGTATCATGTTTCGCAGTATTTGCGTTACGGATTCTCGTAAGCATATCTGCAATCGGATCACTCATTGTCATGATATATATTTACCTCCTATATTTTTCTATTGGCGGTATGTTGGATTCATTAAGTGCCCAACGGGTATGTTCGCTCCGCTAACCTCACCGTTCGCCTGCGGCTCCGGTTCGCTAAGAATCGCGAACGGCCTCGCACTAAACTCATCCCGCGCCTGCGGCTTGGATTCGTTAAGTGCTTTCGGTCACCAACTCGCCTTCTTCACACCAGGAATCTGGCCTTTGTATGCTAATTCGCGGAAGCAGATACGGCAGATACCGTATTTTCTCAGATATGCATGCGGACGTCCGCAGATTCTGCACCGGGTATACTCTCTGGTGGAGAACTTGGCGGGGCGCTGCTGCTTAATCTTCATAGAAGTTTTTGCCATGGAATTTTCCTCCTAATTATTTTTGAAATGGCATATTGAATAATGTCAAAAGTTCACGGGCTTCCTCATCAGTCTTCGCTGTGGTAACGAAGATGATGTCCATACCTCTCACCTTGTCAACTTTGTCATACTCGATCTCCGGGAAGATCAGCTGCTCTTTGATTCCTAACGCATAGTTGCCTCTGCCGTCGAAAGCATTGGGGTTCACGCCGCGGAAGTCTCTGACTCGGGGAAGAGCCAGATTGATCAGACGGTCTGCAAACTCATACATCTTTTCACCGCGAAGGGTTACCTTGCAGCCGATGGGCATGCCCTCTCTGATCTTAAAGTTAGCGACGGACTTTTTCGCCTTGGTGATGATTGCCTTCTGGCCGGTGATGAGCTCCAGGTCTCTCACTGCGGAATCCAGGATCTTTACATTCTCTTTGGCTTCGCCGACGCCGATATTGATCACAATCTTGTCGAGTTTCGGAACTTCCATGACGTTCTTATAGCCGAACTTTTTGGTCATGGCTTCAACCATCTCGTTCTGATACTGTTCTTTTAATCTGGACACGTTCTTGTTCCTCCTCTCCCAATTAGTCAATCACTTTGCCGGTCGCCTTGGCAACACGGACCTTCTTGCCGTTCTCTACCTTGAATCCAACTCTGGTAGCCTTTCCGTCAACAACCAGCATAACATTGGAGATATCCAGCGCGGCTTCCTTCTGAATAATGCCGCCATTGGGGTTAGCAGGGCCGGGCTTTACGTGCTTGGTCACCATGTTGCAGCCCTCAACCAACACCTTGCCGGTCTTGGAATCCACATGGAGAACCTTACCGGTCTTATCTTTGTCCTTCCCGGTAATGATCTTTACCAGGTCATTTTTCTTGATCTTATGCACAGTCTGCACCTCCTTACAGTACTTCCGGAGCCAGGGAAGCAATCTTCATAAACTGTTTGTCTCTCAGTTCTCTGGCAACCGGCCCAAAGATACGGGTCCCTCTCGGAGTCTTGTCATCCTTGATGATCACGGCTGCGTTCTCATCAAAGCGGATGTAGGAGCCGTCTTTGCGGCGAACGCCCTTCACGGTACGCACCACAACAGCCTTCACCACATCACCTTTCTTTACAACACCACCAGGTGTTGCATCTTTAACGCTGGCAACGATAATATCGCCAACATTGGCATATCTTCTTATGGAGCCGCCCATAACCCGAATACAAAGAAGTTCCTTAGCACCGGTGTTATCAGCAACCCTCAGTCTGGTTTCCTGCTGAATCATGTTAACTCCTTCCTAGTCTTCACGCCGCCTTTCTCAGGAGAAGGGAACGTGAAATCTGCTCTGTTTCGTTTGCGTCCTGAAACACGCCGGGCGCCGCTCTTTACTTCGCCTTCTCGATAATCTCCACAAGTCTCCATCTCTTATCTTTAGACAGAGGCCTTGTTTCCATCACCTTAACAGTATCACCGATGCCGCACTCGTTCTTCTCATCATGGGCTTTCAGCTTGTAGGTTCTCTTAACGATCTTGCCATATAAAGGATGTTTTACGTGGTCTTCGATGGCCACAACGATGGTCTTATCCATCTTGTCGCTGACGACTCTTCCGGTACGTGTCTTTCTCAAATTTCTCTCCACGATGCTTAACTCCTCTCTTTCTGAGTAATAACAGTCTGAATCCTGGCAATGTTCTTGCGAACCTCCTTGATTCTGCTGGTGTTATCCAACTGATTGGTTGCATTCTGGAATCTCAAGTTGAACAGTTCCTTCTTGGCGGCAACTAATTCCGCGTTAAGCTCTGCTGTTGTCTTCGCATTTAACTCACTCACATATTTCTTAGTTTTCACTGTTATCACCGCCTTCTAAATCTGCCTTAGCAGCAATCTTACATTTACAGGGCAACTTGTGCATGGCCAGACGCAGGGCCTCGCGGGCGGTCGCTTCGTCAATGCCGGCAATCTCAAACAGCACACGGCCGGGCTTAACGACTGCTACCCAGTACTCCACAGTACCTTTACCGGAACCCATACGGGTCTCAGCAGGCTTTGTGGTAACCGGCTTATCCGGGAAAATCTTGATCCAAACTTTACCGCCACGCTTGATGTAACGGGTCATGGCAACACGGGCAGCCTCAATCTGGTTGGACTTGATCCAGCAGGGCTCTGTCGCAATCAGGCCGAACTCGCCGTTGGAAATGGTATTGCCTCTTAAAGCTTTTCCGGCCATACTTCCACGGAACTGTTTACGGCGCTTTACTCTCTTCGGCATTAACATTATTTATCGCTCCCTTCCTTGTTTCCCTTAGCAGGAAGTACTTCGCCCTTGTAGATCCACACCTTAACGCCAACCTTGCCGTAGGTGGTATCTGCCTCAGCGAAACCATAGTCAATATCTGCTCTCAGCGTCTGCAGCGGAATGGTTCCTTCGCTGTAGAACTCGGTACGGGCAATATCTGCGCCGCCCAGACGGCCGGACACTGCTGTCTTGATGCCCTTAACGCCGGCCTTCATGGAACGGCCCATGGTCGTCTTCATGGCGCGGCGGAAAGACACACGGTTCTCAAGCTGCTGCGCGATATTCTCAGCCACCAGCTGGGCATCGCGGTCAGGTCTCTTGATCTCCTTAATATCTACGAACAGCTTTTTCTGTGTCAGCTTCTGAACTTCGCCCTTCAGCTTCTCAATCTCAGCGCCGCCCTTACCGATGACAACGCCCGGCTTCGCAGTGTAGATGATAACTTTTACGCGGTCGGAAGCTCTCTCAATCTCAATCTTGGAAATACCCGAGTTATACAGTCTTTTCTTCAGAAACTTTCTGATCTTGTTATCTTCCACCAGGTTGTCAGCGAAATCGCTCTCTGCATACCATCTGGAATCCCAGTCCTTAATAACACCGACTCTCAGGCCGTGTGGATTAACTTTCTGTCCCATATTTGCCTCCTATCTTTCATTCAGCACAACGGTGATATGGCTCATCCTCTTCTCGATCCTGTAAGCCCTGCCCTGTGCCCTCGGTTTAATTCTCTTCATGGTCGGTCCCTTATTGGCGTAGCATTCCTCCACATAAAGGTTCTCTCTGCTCATTCCGTTGTTGTTCTCAGCGTTGGCGATCGCTGACTCCAACAGCTTCTTGATCAGGGAAGAGGCATATCTGGGGTTGTAAGTCACAATACCAAGTGCAGTCTGCACGTCTTTGCCTCTGATGGCATCTAACACGAAACATGCCTTCTGGACGGACACTCTGGCGTAAGACAGCTTTGCTGACGGCCTGGTATCCTTCTGGGCATTTCTCTCTCTCTTAATCTGACTTCTATGTCCTTTAGCCATTTGCTGTAACCTCCTTTCAATTCTGACGATTATCTCTTGGTCTTCTTCTCGTCTTTGCCATGGCCTCTGTAGGTTCTGGTAACAACGAACTCACCAAGCTTGTGGCCTACCATATCCTCGGTAATATACACCGGAACATGTTTCCTGCCGTCATGAACTGCGATTGTATGACCAACCATCTGCGGGAAAATGGTGGAGCGGCGGGACCAGGTTTTGATTACCTGATGCTGTCCGGCTGCGTTCATCGCTTCTACCTTTTTCAGTAAATGAGCGTCTGCAAATGGTCCTTTTTTAAGTGAACGTCCCATAAGGTAAATCCTCCTTCAATTATTTAATGGTGCTGCCGTCACGTCTTCTTACGATCAGCTTGTTGGACTGCTTGTTCTTCTTCCTGGTCTTCAGACCCAGAGCGGGCTTGCCCCAAGGAGTGGAGGGACCCGGACGTCCGATACCGGTCTTGCCTTCACCGCCGCCGTGCGGATGGTCGTTGGGGTTCATAACGGAACCGCGGACCGTCGGGCGGATACCCATGTGACGCTTTCTTCCGGCCTTGCCGTAATTGATCAGGTTATGATCTCCATTTCCCACAACGCCCATGGTTGCGCGGCATACGATGGGAACCATTCTCATCTCACCTGAAGGAAGTCTTAAGGTCGCGTACTTGCCTTCCTTTGCCATAAGCTGAGCGGAGTTTCCTGCCGCGCGTACCAGCTGGCCGCCCTTGCCGGGATACAGCTCAACATTGTGAATCTGAGCGCCTACCGGGATCTCGGAAAGAGGCAGGCAGTTGCCTAACTTCGCCTCAGCATGAGGACCGCTCATAACCTTCATTCCATCGGTCAGGCCGGCCGGAGCCAGAATATAGGACTTCTCGCCGTCTGCATAGCAGATCAGAGCGATGTTGGCGCTTCTGTTGGGATCGTACTCGATGCCGATAACAGTTGCCGGAATGCCGTCCTTATGGTTTCTCTTAAAATCTACGATTCTGTATTTGGTTCTGTTGCCGCCGCCATGATGTCTCACCGTGATCTTGCCCTGATTATTGCGGCCGGCATTGTTCTTCAGAGACACTACCAGGGATTTCTCAGGAGTCTTCTTGGTAATCTCACTGAAATCAGAGCCTGTCATGTGTCTTCTGGAAGGTGTATATGGGTTATATGTTTTAATTCCCATGATGAACTCCTTTCTTCACTCTCGCCCTGCTTTGCGTATCCGCAGGGATCTCATACAGGAAACGCATCCGGGTGTTTCCTTATTAGTGTCCTGACTTTCAGGACATACAGGTATACCCGCAGGGTGTTTCCTTTTATCACGGAGCAGTATAATTTTCAATTTTTCACCGCTGCCGTCTAATCATGTGTAACAATTACAGTCCGCTGAAGATCTCAATCTCTTTGCTGTCCTCTGTCAGGCGGATGATCGCCTTCTTGGTCTTAGCGGTCTTGCCGAAGGTCATCCCTCTTCTCTTAGTCTTTCCATCCTGGTTGATGGTATTGACTCTGGCGACCTTGGTACCCGGAAACATCTTCTCAACAGCCTCTTTGATCATGGTCTTATTGGCATCCGGATGAACCAGGAACGTATACTCTTTTTCGCCCATGTTCTTCATGCTTTTCTCAGTAATAACCGGTTTTAAAATAACGTCGTAATATCTGATGTCAGCCATTATGCGTACACCTCCTCAATATCTGCAACGGCCGCCTTGGTTGCCACAACGGTGTTGTACTTCAGGATATCGTACACGTTGATTGTGTTGACATATGCAGTCTTAACTTCCTGAATATTTCTTGCGGAAAGAACGGCGTTCTTGTTATCGCCGTCCAGAACAACCAGAGCCTTCTTCACATTCAGGTTATTCATAACAGCCGCGAACTTCTTGGTTTTAATCTCATCGAACTTCATCTCATCGACAACGATGAACTTATTCTCATTCACTCTGCTGGTCAGGGCAGACTTAAGAGCCAGCCTCTTCTCCTTCTTGTTCAGAGTAATGGTGTAATCTCTCGGTGTGGGAGCAAATACGACGCCGCCGCCCTTCCACTGAGGCGCTCTGGTGGAACCCTGTCTTGCATGGCCGGTTCCTTTCTGCCTCCAGGGCTTCTTGCCGCCGCCGGATACCTCTGAGCGGGTTTTCGCTTTCTGAGTGCCCTGGCGCTTATTAGCAAGCTGCGCAACCACTGCCATGTGTACCAGGTGCTCGTTCACCTCAACGCCAAACACTGCATCGTTCAGCTCCAGCGTTCCCACTTCTTTGCCTTCCATATTAAAAACAGATACGTTTGCCATCTGTGTCTTCCTCCTTTCCTGTCATCTCATCAAGCAATGGTCTTGACAGTTTCTTTCAGCGTTACCAGTGCTTTCTTCGGTCCGGGAACAGCTCCCTTAACCAGAATCAGATTGTTCTCAGCGTCAACTCTGACAATCTCCAGATTCTGTACGGTCACCTTCTTGGCTCCCATGTGTCCGGGCATGCCCTTTCCTTTGAACACACGGCCTGGAGTCGTTGCGGAACCATTGGAACCCTGATGACGGTGGAACTTGGAACCATGGGCCATGGGTCCTCTGTGCTGGCCGAATCTCTTGATCGCGCCCTGATATCCTTTACCTTTGGAAATCGCGGTCGCATCAACCTTATCGCCTGCAGCGAAAATGTCAGCCTTAATCTCATCCTTTACAGAATACTCTTCCGCGTTCTCAAACCGGAACTCACGGATGAATCTCTTGTAGGAAACGCCCGCTTTGTCAAAATGACCTTTCAGCGGCTTGTTGACCAGCTTTTCCCTCTTGTCCACAAAGCCGACCTGAACAGCCTTGTATCCGTCATTCTCCATAGTCTTCACCTGAAGGACGGAGCAGGGGCCGGCCTGAAGGACCGTTACCGGAACCAATGCCCCATCATCACTGAAGATCTGGGTCATTCCGACTTTTGTTGCTAAAATTGCTTTCTTCATTCCTTTTACCTCCTGTTTTGTCTACAGCGGAACGCAGTTATAAAACCCTGCGTTCATCCTAGAAACAGTCATATAAGTGGAACACTATAACTCCGGCAAACCGGAGATGTTGATTCCTGGCGGAATAAGTGTTGCTTCTATATAAACTATTCTGGGTACTAAATCACGGCGGATTCGCTTTTGCTCTCACGGGAAACCCGAACTCCGCTTCGCTACGTTTGGGTAGCATGAAAACGGGAACCGCGAACTCCGCTTCGCTACGTTTGCGTAGCGCAGAAATAATCTGCAGATTATTTCTGCTTCATTTTGATGTCGATGTACACGCCGGCCGGCATCTCAAGCCTTGACAAAGCCTCAACCGTCTTGGGGTTGGGAGCAGTGATATCAATCAGTCTCTTGTGAGTCCTCTGCTCAAACTGCTCACGGGAATCTTTGTCCTTGTGTACTGCCCTCAGGATTGTGACAATCTCCTTCTTGGTAGGCAGCGGCACCGGTCCGCTCACCTGAGATCCCGTCTTTTTTACAGTCTCGATAATCTTGCCAGCAGACTGATCAACCAACTGATGATCGTAAGCTTTCAATGTGATACGCATTACCTGACTTGCCATAAAAAAAGTCGCCTCCTTTTCGCACTTGTTAATCTAAGTACGACAAGCGGTGACTGTACACATGCCCGGGTGTGTCATACATCTCAGGACACCTCCCGTTTTCTACACTTCTTGCCTTGCAGAAACTTATGTCGGTACAGTGACTTGTCGCCAGTTTTCGCAACTTGACATTCGCTCCACGGAAAACCTGCCTCGCAACCGGGCAGCAACCTCACGCTTCACAGCTATCATGCCACAGCTTTGAGAGTATACCATACTTTCTCAGTAAATGCAAGGGATTTTTTCAGTTTTTTGGATACAAAATACCTACAAAATACTCCCCAAATATTCCGGTGAAATTCAGACAGACAAATCCGGGGGCCCTGGCCGGACTCCCGGATGATCTGATTCATACTGTAACTGTTCTCACAATTAATTCAATTAATTCCAGACCGGCTCCGTGGCATTTCTCCATGTGCCGTCGCCTACGGTCTCTCCGTCAACCTTCGTCAAACGGCCGCTGCTGTCCGTCGCGTACTTCGTTCCATCGGCGGCTTTGACACCGGAAGTGCTCTTTATCACCTTGCCGGAAGTATTGATAAGATAAGTGCCATGGCCGGGAATCGTAACCGGCTCATACTTGCTGCCATCCTCCGCCTTCTGCAGAAGGCCCATATAATACAGGCTGCCGCCATATACGCCGCTCGTTCCCTTGCCGTTATCAGCAAAATGGAATGTGGCTCTGGTGCCGTCTGCCATCTCGATCTCTACGCGTCCCTTAATGGCTGTCCGGGTCGTCTCATCAAAATAATAAGCAGTGTATTCATCATTGCCGATATTTACCCTCTGAAGTCCATACACCGGATTCCCCAGATTATTGAACAAATACGTCTTGCCATTGATCCTGGTAAAATCGCCTGACCCTGCCTCGCCCGGTTCCGGTCCTGACTTCGGCGTCCCGTTGGTGGAAAAGTAGAACCAATCCACCTCGTTCTCATAGGAATTGGACAATTCCTCCGGCGGGTTCGCTGAGTACCAACCTGTCACGCACTTGCCGTCATTGCCATAGAAACGGTAATTCTTGATGGAAAACGTGTCGGCAGATTCGCTTCCTATATTTACCCATCCGGTCTGCATGGCGCCGTTGGAGTCAAAACAGTAATACGCGCCGTCGATACGTTTTTCACCGTATTCATCGCCGTCAGCCGGCACATATTTCTTCCCGCTGGAATTGAAATAGTACCAATGTTTGCCGTCGTTATCATCAAACGGGTCGCTGCCATAGTCGTCTTCCCCTTCCGGCGGATACAGCATATGCCAGCCGATCAGGGCAGAGCCGTCATCATCGCAGTAATACATATTCTCGTCAACCCAGCCGGTCTCCATGGTGCCATTGCTGTCAAAATGATACCACTTATTATCGATCTTCTTCCATGTGTCCCTGACCACTTTCCCGGATTCCAGGAAATAATACCAGCCCGTATCGCCAAACTCATCATTATAATTCCCGTTAGTCTCCAGCTGTTTCCAGCCGCCGGATACCATGATGCCGTTCTCGTCTACATAATACTCATCATCCACCCAGCTGCTCACAGCCATCCGGCCGCTGCTGTCCAGGTATCTCCAGAGATTATCCGCGCCCCTTTTCCACTCATTCACCACCACAGCTCCGGAAGAACTTTCATAAATCCACGAACCATCTTCCATCTTCCATCCTGCGGCATAAGAAGTCGCAGCAACCCCCAATGTCATTGCGACGGACAATGCTGCTACCAGCCATCTCTTTTTCATGATATTGTTCCTCTCCTTTGTAACTCGTCCAATTTCCTACCATATATTGTATCAAGGTATCCTGATAATTTCAATATGAATATCTTTCAATTCTATTACAATTAACGTATTTTTTACCGTCTTTTTTCTCTTCTGTCTATCGCTTGACGTTTCATGACTCTGTCTAGTATAATCAGGAAAGGAAATAGACGGCAGGAGGAAAATATCATGTGGCTGGCTGACAAATGGAACGACTACGAAGTGCTCGACTGCTCTGACGGTGAGAAACTGGAACGCTGGGGAGACTATCTGCTGGTGCGGCCGGACCCGCAGATCATATGGAGTACCCCCAGAACTCACAAAGGCTGGAGCCATCCTAACGGTCACTATCACCGCAGTTCAAAGGGCGGCGGCGAATGGGAGTTTTTCAGTCTGCCGGATCAATGGACCATTCATTATCATGAACTGACTTTTCAGCTGAAACCATTCAGCTTCAAGCATACAGGGCTCTTCCCCGAACAGGCCGCCAACTGGGACTGGTTCAGTCAGCTGATCCGCGAGGCAGGGCGCCCGGTTAAAGTCCTCAACCTTTTCGCCTACACAGGCGGCGCCACTCTGGCGGCTGCCTCGGCAGGAGCCAGCGTGACTCATGTAGACGCCTCCAAGGGCATGGTTGGATGGGCCAAAGAGAATGCCCGTTCCAGCGGTCTTGAGGAGGCCCCCATCCGATGGCTGGTAGACGACTGCATGAAATTTGTGGAAAGAGAAATCCGGCGGGGCAATCACTACGATGCCATCATCATGGATCCTCCTTCTTACGGCAGGGGTCCCAAGGGGGAGATCTGGAAGATTGAAGATGCCATTCATCCGCTGGTCCGTTCCTGCGCGCAGCTCCTGTCTGACCGTCCCCTGTTTTTCCTGATCAATTCCTATACCACCGGCCTGGCCCCTTCTGTCCTCAGCTATCTTCTGGCACTGGAGGTCAGAAACCGGTTTGGAGGAAGCCTGGAAGCCGGTGAACTGGGACTTCCCGTAAGCAGCACCGAACTTATACTGCCCTGCGGGGCATCCGGGAGATGGAGCTGCCAGTAATCGTCTCTCCCAATCTCAGCAGATGGCAAAACGGCCGGAGCCCTTCCGTCTCTAGCCGTTTACATATCTTCCTCCATTGAGCAGCCGCCATATTCCCGGCAGGTATCTTCGCAGCATTCTGCTCAGACCATAGCTGGCCGCTATCGCTGCCGCCGGCATCAGAAGATAAATCGCAAGCGGTATCAGCCAATGCTTCGGCAGCACAGCCGCAGCCGTCTTATTGATCAGCCTTACAATGGCAAAATGCACCGCATACAGGAAAAAATTCTCCTTCATAAAACCGGCCGGCTCCCAGAGCCATGCGGGATCGACAATGAGCCACAAAGCCGCAGGCACCAGAAGTCTGGGCGTCACCTGGGCAAACGCGCCCCCCGGCCAGGGAAGATTGGCCAGCACCAGCGCCGCTACAAGAAGCGAAAGCCCCCATTCCGTCTTGGCATTGGTCTGCTCCCCTTCCGCCCACTTTCGCAGGTGGAGCGCTCCAAAAGCTCCTGCGCTGTAATAGAGCAGCGCGTCAAGATTTAACACGGGGATTACCATTCCGGTCTGGGCCAGAAGAAAGAATGCCGCCAGAACCGCCGCCCCGATACGGACTTCTCTGACCAGCAGGTAGATCACTGGCGCCAAGACTATCAGCAAAATCAATTGATATACATACCAGAATACATATAAATAGGAATAGCGGAGCACCGCATCCAGTGCGGCCGCCGCGCTGAATGGAACCGTTCCTTTGCCCACCACATTCGTTATAAACGGCAGGCGGCTTCCTATCACATACCCAAGATAATAGATCAGATTCCACAGGACATACGGGACCAGAACGCTGCGCACTCTGGAGGCCCATTTGGCCGGCAGTCTCTCCAGTGAAAAATTTCGAAAGAACAAATACGCCGATATCATGAAAAATCCCGGCACAGCAATCTGTGCCACAGAATCCCCCAGAAACTGCTGAACAGCCTTTACCATCCCTGCCATCTGACCGTTCTCCCCCAGAAACAATTCCGCGTTAAGGGAATGCACCCAGATTACGAGCACACTGAATCCGAACGTAAACCATGTGATTTTGTTGCGGAATTGTCTCTCCATAACAGCTTCCCCTGTTTTATCCGTTTTCCCTTAGATCCGCTTCTCCTTTACCCAGCACCTCCAATAGCTCCGGCAGTTCATGAATCGTATAGGTGGGCCGGACGTCCTCCGGCTGCTTTCTCCTGTTTCTGGTAAACCAGCAGGTATCCAGCCCGGCATCATGCCCTCCTTTAATGTCCGAAGTCAGCGAATCCCCGATTACCAGAGTTTTTTTCGCGTCAAATCCCGGAATATGGCTTTTTACGTAATCAAAATACGCCTTTGACGGCTTATTGGCCCCAATCCGGCTGGAGATAAACGTATCCAGAACATAAGCTTCCAGGCCGGATTCCCTTATCCGGTATACCTGGGAATCCTCCAGGCCATTGGTTATGATATAAAGTCTGTATGTTTTCTTCAGTTCCTCCAGCACTTCCAGCGCATGAGGAATCATCTGAATCCCCCGGTTCAGATATTTGCGGTAAACTTTCTCCCACTGCCGTCCGTCCACTTCCCGGCCATATTTCCGCATAAGCACGGCAAAACGCCGGTTGACGCCCTCTTCCGCCGTGATCTCCTGCCGCTCGATCTGCTTCCACAGCTCCCCATTCTGACGGCGGTAGGTCTGAAACAGTTCTTCGGTATAGGTCTCCCCCAGTTCCGCCAGCATGGCCCGAAACGAAAACGCCTCATTCGCGTCGAAATCCAGCAGCGTATTGTCCGCGTCAAACAGCAATGTTGTGTATTTCTTCATAACTCCTCACCTCTGCGAATCCCCATATCTCCTGATTTTATTATAAAGGAAGAAAAGCTCTCTTGTAAATGAGTTTTTCCGTTAAAGATGAAGTATTGACTTCCCAGCATATTTTGGTTTTTGGCATCGTTTTGACACCGCGCAGCCTGTTTCATAACTACGTAACAAAACCAGCGTCACTGGCGCGTTTTTCGCATACTTACGTAACTACAAAAAACAGCCGCTTCATGCAGGCATGAAACGGCTGTCTCTTACTCTTTCAGTATGCTTTGTTCAAAGCTTTCGTGATTATTCAATGATGGAAACAACTCTTCCGGAACCAACGGTACGGCCGCCCTCACGGATAGCGAAACGAAGGCCCTGCTCCATAGCTACCGGATGAATCAGCTCTACGGTCATCTCTACGTTGTCGCCAGGCATGCACATCTCGGTGCCGGCAGGCAGCTCGCAGACGCCGGTAACGTCGGTGGTTCTGAAGTAGAACTGGG
Source organism: uncultured Lachnospiraceae bacterium (assembly GCA_947626365.1). Taxonomy (GTDB): domain Bacteria; phylum Bacillota; class Clostridia; order Lachnospirales; family Lachnospiraceae; genus UBA3402. Next base: position 112,040 of record CANQRW010000002.1, on the reverse strand, counting down.
GACGATAGTTGTTGAAGAACGGAGTATGACGGCCGCCCTCATCCTTGGTCAGCACGTACACCTGAGCGGTGAACTTGTGATGGCACTTAACGGAACCGGGCTTGGTCAGGCACTGTCCTCTCTCAATCTCATTTCTCTGAACGCCGCGAAGCAGAGCGCCGATGTTATCGCCAGCCTGGGCCTCGTCAAGCAGCTTACGGAACATCTCGATACCGGTAACAACGGTGGTACGGGTCTCCTCGCTGATACCAACGATCTCAACGCTCTCATTCAGATGAAGGGTACCACGCTCTACACGGCCGGTAGCAACGGTACCACGACCGGTAATGGTGAATACGTCCTCAACAGGCATAAGGAAGGGCTTGTCGGTCTCACGCTGCGGATCCGGAATCCACTCGTCAACAGCGTCCATCAGCTCCATGATCTTGTCTCCCCACTCGCCGGAGCAGTCCTCAAGAGCCTTCAGAGCGGAACCCTGAATGATCGGGGTATCATCGCCCGGGAACTCATACTCGTTCAGCAGGTCACGGATCTCCATGTCAACCAGCTCCAGCAGCTCGGGATCGTCAACCATATCGCACTTGTTCATGAATACTACGATATAGGGCACGCCTACCTGACGGGCAAGAAGGATGTGCTCTCTGGTCTGAGCCATAACGCCGTCGGTAGCGGCAACAACCAGGATAGCGCCGTCCATCTGAGCTGCGCCGGTAATCATGTTCTTAACGTAGTCCGCATGTCCTGGGCAGTCAACGTGAGCGTAGTGTCTCTTGTCAGTCTCATACTCAACGTGTGCGGTAGAAATGGTGATTCCACGCTCTCTCTCTTCCGGAGCCTTATCAATCTTATCGAACTCTACGAACTCACCAGTACCTTTTCTCTCATGAAGGGTCTTGGTAATAGCAGCGGTCAGAGTGGTTTTACCATGGTCTACGTGGCCGATGGTACCGATGTTACAATGCGGTTTTGTTCTCTCAAATTTTGCTTTTGCCATTTTAAATGGTCCTCCTTAATCCCCCTTACGGGTTTTCATAATGCGGCATCGCAGATGCCAGAATTTACATTTTTCTAAGCTAATGCTTATTATATGATATTTGTCCATGTTTTTCAAGCGCTTTATCAATTATTTAACGCCTTTTCTTTCCGCAAGGACCTTCTCCTGGACATTCTTGGGAACCGGCTCATACTTCTCGAAAAACATAGAGTAATTGCCCCGGCCCTGGGTCTTGGAACGCAGATCGGTGGAATAGCCGAACATCTCCGCCAGCGGGACATAGGCCTTCACCATCTTGCCGCCTCCGATGTCCTCCATGCCCTCGATCCGTCCGCGGCGGGAATTGATATCGCCGATGACGTCTCCCATGTATTCCTCAGGCATGGTTACCTCCACCTTCATGATGGGCTCCATCAGCACGCAGCCGGCCTTCTGCATGGCGTCCTTAAACGCCAGGGAACCGGCGATGTGGAACGCCATCTCACTGGAGTCCACCTCGTGATAGGAACCGTCGAATACGGTGGCGTGAATGCCCAGTACCGGGAAACCTCCCAGGATACCAGCCTTGGCAGCTTCCTCGATGCCTTCTCCGACTGCAGGAATATATTCCTTCGGAATGGCGCCGCCTACAACCTCGGAGTCGAACTTGAATGTTTCCTCGCCGTTGGCGTCCATGGGTTCGAAACGAACCTTACAGTGTCCGTACTGTCCGCGGCCGCCGGACTGTCTGGCGTACTTGCTGTCCACTTCCACGGCCTTGGTAAAGGTCTCTTTGTAAGCAACCTGGGGAGCGCCTACATTGGCCTCCACATGGAACTCACGCAGCAGACGGTCTACGATGATCTCCAGATGGAGCTCACCCATGCCGGAGATGATGGTCTGGCCTGTCTCCTTGTTAGTAGATGTGCGGAAGGTAGGATCTTCTTCCGCAAGCTTTGCAAGAGCCTCGCCCATCTTGCCCTGGCCTGCTTTGGTCTTGGGCTCAATGGCAATGTCAATAACCGGCTCCGGGAACTCCATGGACTCCAGGATTACCGGATGCTGCTCATCACAGATAGTATCACCGGTAGTCGTCAGTTTAAAACCAACAGCTGCGGCAATATCGCCGGAATATACTTTGTCAAGCTCCTGGCGCTTGTTGGCATGCATCTGAAGGATACGGCCAACACGCTCCTTCTTGCCTTTCGTGGCATTCAGCACATAGGAACCGGAATTCATGGTTCCGGAATACACGCGGAAAAATGCCAGTTTGCCGACGAAGGGATCTGTCATGATCTTGAAAGCAAGAGCGGAGAACGGCTCCTCATCAGAGGAATGTCTCTCGATCTCATTGCCTTCCATATCAACGCCCTTGATGGCAGGAATATCGGTAGGCGCAGGCATATACTCCAGAACCGCGTCGAGCATCTTCTGAACGCCTTTGTTTCTGTAGGCGGAACCGCAGCAGACCGGGACAGCGGCGCACTGGCAGGTGGCCCTTCTCAAAACTGCTTTCATCTCCTCTACAGAAGGCTCCTCGCCCTCCAGATACTGCATCATCAGATCATCGTCCAGCTCGCAGATCTTCTCCACCAGTTCCGTGTGATAAAGCTCTGCGTCGTCTTTCATATCTTCGGGAATCTCGCAGATGGTAATATCTTCGCCCTTCTCATCATTGTAGATGTAGGCGTCCATCTCAAACAGATCGATGATTCCCCTAAAATCGTCTTCCTTGCCGATAGGCAGCTGAAGACAGATGGCGTTCTTGCCCAGTCTGGTGCGAATCTGCTCTACCGCGTTGTAAAAATCTGCGCCCATGATATCCATCTTGTTGATGAATGCCATACGAGGTACGTTGTAGGTATCAGCCTGACGCCATACGTTCTCAGACTGAGGCTCCACACCGCCCTTCGCGCAGAACACGCCTACAGCGCCGTCCAGCACACGCAGGGAACGCTCAACCTCTACCGTGAAGTCCACGTGTCCGGGAGTGTCAATAATATTGATACGATGCTCCAGAGCACCCGGCTTCACCTTGCCGTGATCTTCCAAAGTCCAGTGGCAGGTGGTAGCGGCTGAAGTGATGGTGATTCCCCTCTCCTGCTCCTGCTCCATCCAGTCCATGGTAGCAGTGCCCTCATGGGTATCACCGATTTTGTAATTAACTCCAGTGTAATACAGAATACGTTCTGTCAATGTGGTCTTACCCGCATCGATATGGGCCATAATTCCAATATTTCTGGTCCTCTCCAACGGATATTCTCTTCCAGCCAATTATGATTCCTCCTAAACTAGAACCGATAGTGAGCAAACGCCTTATTTGCCTCTGCCATCTTATGCATATCTTCTTTTCTCTTTACAGAAGCTCCGGTATTATTTGCTGCATCCATAATCTCGTTGGCCAGTCTTTCCTCCTGAGTCTTCTCGCCTCTCTTGCGGGAGAACATAGTCAACCAACGGAGTGCCAGTGCCTGTCTTCTCTCCGGCTTAACCTCCAGGGGAACCTGGTAGGTAGCGCCGCCGACACGTTTTGCCTTAACTTCCAGCACAGGCATAATATTATTCATTGCTTCCTCGAATACCTCAAGCGCATCCTTGCCTGTCTTCTCTGCGACACGGTCAAACGCATGGTACACGATCTTCTGGGCAACACCCTTCTTGCCGTCCAACATAATGTTGTTGATCAGCTTGGTCACAACCTTATTGTTGTAGATCGGGTCTGCCAATACATCTCTTTTCTGAGTATGTCCTTTACGTGGCACGTTACTTCCCTCCTTAACTAATACGTTAATTCATCGGTACTCACATATCCTGCACACACAGTCTGCGTCGGGCAGATTACCGCGTGCGCCGCGGCATAAAATGTGTCCATGCCCGGTGTGTATCTATCTCCCTGCAACCCACAGGATCAATATCACGAATCCGGCATAACTTACACTTTATAACTTGCTGTGGTACACAGTTTCCTAAGTCCATGCCTCCCTCTGTATCAGAAGGAAATCCTGAACTTCGCTGCGCTCCGTTTGCGCAGCGCATCCGCATCGCAGATGCCTACTTCTTGGCCTTCGGCCTCTTAGCGCCGTACTTGGAGCGGGCCTGCTTACGGTTGGCCACGCCGGCAGTATCCAGAGTTCCTCTGATGATGTGGTAACGGGTACCGGGCAGATCCTTAACACGGCCGCCGCGAATCAGAACAACGCTGTGTTCCTGAAGGTTGTGGCCCTCGCCGGGGATATAGCTGGTAACCTCAATACCATTGGAAAGACGTACACGGGCGATCTTTCTCAGAGCGGAATTCGGCTTCTTCGGAGTTGCAGTCTTAACAGATGTGCACACGCCTCTCTTCTGGGGAGAAGACATGTCAGTAGAGCGCTTCTGTAAAGAATTGTAGCTCTTCTGCAGAGCAGGAGCATTCGACTTCTTGACGGAAGTCTGTCTTCCTTTTCTCACTAACTGGTTGAATGTTGGCATTCGTTTTCACCTCCTGTGATATTGTTCTGTGGTTGCTGTATGTCAGCTTTTGTGCGCAAAAATACAACATAACGCAGATCTGCGCACGCTTTCACATTATAAACAGATTTCCGCGATCTGTCAAGGGATTTTTTTACCCGTAACCGTGTAGTCCGCGGAGGTTTTCGCCCCGTTTCCACAACCGCATCTGCTGCATCCGCTGCAGCCGGACGCGCCGCAGCTGCCTCCACAGCCGGAACAGCCGCTGCAGCCGGCCTTTCCCATCTTCATATCCCTCATCTTCTTTATAATAATCATTGCCGCCGCGCCGAAAATCGGCACAGCGATGATCAGATCGGCCATAAATCATTTCTCCTTTCCCGAAGCAGGCTTTCTGTCTGCGCATATTGATTATACTCCCGCAAAAATCTGTCGTCAAGAATTTTGAGAATGAATTTCAAAAAGGCTGATCCCCTGGGGAACCAGCCTTTCCAAAATATCTTATTCTTCTTCGGTTTCGTCGATATCCAGAACCTCTTCCGCCTCTTCCATCTCCGGGGCCTCCGCAGTCTCTGCGGTCTCCTCCGTCTCTGCCGTCTCTTCTTCCTCCTCGCTCAGGCTGATCTCGTCCTCTGCGTGGATATCCGTGCTCAGAGCCACAGAACGATACCGCTTCATGCCGGTACCTGCCGGAATCGGTTTGCCGATCAGCACATTCTCCTTCAGGCCGATCAGATGATCGATCTTGCCGTTAATTGCCGCCTCCGTCAGGACCTTGGTGGTCTCCTGGAAGGATGCCGCCGACAGGAAGGAATCTGTCGCCAGGGCTGCCTTGGTGATCCCCAGCATAACCTGCTTTCCGGAAGCCGGTTCCTTGCCCTCGGCAATCAGTTTCTCGTTCATATCTTCATAATCCAGAACATCCATGGAAACGCCCGGCAGCAGGTCGCTGTCGCCGCTTTCTTCTACACGAATCTTCTTCAGCATCTGACGAACGATCACCTCGATATGCTTGTCATTGATCTCAACGCCCTGAAGGCGGTATACCTTCTGCACCTCGCGGATCATGTAATCCTGCACGGCGCGAACGCCCTTCACCTTCAGGATATCATGAGGATTCACGCTTCCTTCTGTCAGCTCGTCGCCTGCCTCAATAATCTGGCCTTCTCTGACGTGAAGGTTGGAACCATAAGGAATCAGGTAAGTCTTGGCGTTGCCGGTCTCGACATCAGTGACCACAACTTCTTTCTTCTTCTTGGTATCCTTGATTGCCACCAGTCCGGGAATCTCGCTGATAATGGCAAGTCCCTTGGGCTTTCTGGCCTCGAACAGCTCCTCGACACGGGGAAGACCCTGTGTGATATCGCCGCCGGCCACGCCGCCGGTATGGAAGGTACGCATGGTAAGCTGGGTTCCAGGCTCACCGATGGACTGCGCAGCAATGATTCCTACGGCCTCGCCCACCTGCACCATCTGGCCGGTAGCCATGTTGGCGCCATAGCACTTGGAGCAGATTCCGATGTGAGATTTACAGGTCAGGACCGTACGGATCTTGACGCTGCTGCGGCCGGTCTTCTGCAGCACTTTCACGACTGCAGCCGCCCTTGCCGGCGTACACATATGGTTGGCTTTCACTACCACTTCTCCCGTATCCGGATCGGTGATGGTCTCAGCAATATATCTTCCTGTCAGTCTTTCCTGAAGGGTCTCGATGGTTTCCTCGCCGTTCATGAAAGCCTTAATCTCCATGTAGGGGATTTCCTTGCCTTCGCAGCAGTCCACCTCCCGGATGATCAGATCCTGGGATACGTCCACCAGACGTCTGGTCAGATAACCGGAGTCGGCAGTACGCAGAGCCGTATCGGACAGACCCTTACGGGCTCCGTGGGCGGAGATGAAATACTCCAGAACATCCAGGCCCTCACGGAAATTGGACTTGATGGGCAGCTCAATGGTATGGCCGGTGGTATCCGCCATCAGTCCGCGCATGCCGGCCAGCTGCTTGATCTGCTTATCGGAACCACGGGCTCCGGAGTCAGCCATCATGAAAATATTGTTATAGGGATCCAGTCCGGACAGCAGATCGTGAGTCAGCTGTTCGTCGGTCTTCTTCCAGGTCTCAATGACCTCCTTGTAACGTCCCTCGTCAGTGGTCAGTCCAAGACGATGGTTTCTGGCAATCTTATCTACCGTAGCCTGAGCCTCCGCCAGCAGCCTGGGCTTGCTCTCCGGCACAGTCATATCGGAGATGGATACGGTCATGGCAGCCTTGGTAGAATACTTGTAGCCAATGGCCTTGATGTCATCCAGGGTCTCGGCCGTCTGACCGGCGCCGTGGACATTGATGACCTTCTCCAGAATCTGCTTGCACTGCTTCTTGCCTACCAGGAAGTCAATCTCCAGCTTCAGCTCATTCTCCGGAATACTTCTGTCTACAAATCCCAGATCCTGAGGGATGATCTCATTGAAGATGAAACGTCCCACGGTGGATTCGATGATACCGCTCTTCTGCTCGCCATTGATTGTCTTGGTCACTCTCACCTTCACCCGGGAATGGAGGGTAACAGCGCCGTTTTCATATGCCAGGATCGCCTCATTGGGATTCTTGAAAATCATGCCCTCGCCTTTGGCTCCAGGTCTTTCCTGAGTCAGATAATAGATACCCAGAACCATATCCTGGGAGGGAACCGCCACCGGGCCGCCGTCTGACGGCTTCAGCAGGTTATTGGGCGACAAAAGCAGGAAACGGCACTCTGCCTGAGCTTCCACGGACAAAGGCAGATGAACTGCCATCTGGTCGCCGTCAAAGTCGGCGTTAAACGCGGTACATACCAGAGGATGAAGCTTGATTGCCTTGCCCTCGACCAGAATCGGCTCGAAGGCCTGGATACCAAGCCTGTGCAGTGTAGGAGCGCGATTCAGCATAACCGGATGCTCTTTGATGACATCATCCAGCACATCCCAGACCTCGGGCTGCAGACGCTCCACCATCTTCTTGGCATTCTTGATATTATGGGCGGTGCCGTTGGACACCAGTTCCTTCATAACGAAAGGCTTAAACAGCTCGATTGCCATCTCCTTAGGCAGTCCGCACTGATAAATCTTCAGTTCCGGGCCGACCACAATAACAGAACGGCCGGAATAGTCCACACGCTTGCCCAGAAGGTTCTGACGGAAACGTCCCTGTTTGCCCTTCAGCATGTCGGATATGGACTTCAGAGCACGGTTGCCCGGGCCGGTCACCGGACGGCCCCGTCTGCCGTTATCAATCAGGGCATCCACCGCTTCCTGAAGCATTCTCTTCTCGTTGCGGACGATAATATCCGGCGCTCCCAGTTCCAGCAGTCTGGCAAGGCGGTTATTTCTATTGATAATTCTTCTGTACAAATCGTTTAAATCGGAGGTGGCGAATCTGCCGCCGTCCAGCTGTACCATGGGGCGGATATCCGGCGGAATCACCGGAATCACATTCATGACCATCCATTCCGGTTTGTTGCCGGAATTGCGGAAGGCCTCCACTACCTCCAGCCTCTTAATGATCCTGGCTCTCTTCTGTCCGGTAGAGTTCTTAAGTTCTCTGCGCAGCTCCTCAGAATCCTTCTCAAGATCGATCGCTTTCAGAAGCTCCTGAATAGCCTCAGCCCCCATTCCCACACGGAATGCGCCGGCTCCATATTTCTCCAGTTCCTCGCGGTACTCCTTCTCAGACAGCACCTGTTTGTACTGAAGGCCGGTATCCCCCGCATCCAGTACAATATAGGAGGCAAAATACAGAACCTTCTCCAGCACCCTGGGGGACAGATCCAGAATCAATCCCATACGGCTGGGAATTCCCTTAAAATACCAGATATGGGATACCGGAGCCGCCAGGGCAATATGCCCGGTACGCTCACGGCGCACGCTTGCTTTCGTTACTTCCACGCCGCAGCGGTCGCAGATAACGCCTTTATAACGGATCTTTTTATATTTGCCGCAGTGGCATTCCCAGTCCTTGCTGGGACCGAAGATACGCTCGCAGAACAATCCGTCCTTCTCGGGCTTCAGGGTCCTGTAATTGATCGTCTCAGGCTTCTTCACTTCTCCATGAGACCACTCCAGAATCTTCTCCGGAGAGGCCAGGCCAATCTTTATCGCATCGAATGTCATGGGCTGATAAGTTTCATTCGTCTCAGGCATGAGTGATACTCCCTTCTATATATTCATTCCGCAGCGCGAACGCGCCGCACATCTCAGATATCAGGGCTGACGTATGAAAGCATTCTTTCATATCTGCCTGCATGGCAAATTTCTCACTGCCGCGCAGGCAACCGTGAATTTAGTTCTCGTCCATATTCTCATTCATAAATTCACTGTCATCCGGCTCCAGGTCGTCGTAGGAATCATCCTCGTCTTCTTCCTCGTAATCATCCTCGCCGATATCCACCAGTTCTCCGTTCTGGAACTCCTGGGACTGGTAACCGTAGCTCTCATAAGACTCATCCCGATTATAGGATCTGTCTCCTTCGATAATTGCCCGCAGATCCGTATCGCCGTAATCCACGCTCTCGGTCAGCTCCACTTCTGTGTTGTCATCACGAAGCACTCTTACATCCAGGCCCAGAGACTGCAGTTCTTTCAGAAGAACCTTGAAGGATTCAGGAATCCCCGCCTCAGGAATATTCTCACCCTTGATGATGGCCTCATAAGTCTTAACACGGCCCACCACATCATCGGATTTCACTGTCAAGATCTCCTGCAGCGTGTAAGACGCGCCGTAAGCCTCCAGGGCCCACACTTCCATCTCACCGAAACGCTGGCCGCCGAACTGGGCCTTGCCGCCCAGAGGCTGCTGGGTAACCAGGGAATATGGGCCGGTGGAACGGGCGTGGATCTTATCGTCAACCAGATGATGGAGCTTCAGGTAATGCATGTGGCCGATGGTAACCGGGCTGTCGAAATACTCGCCGGTACGGCCGTCACGAAGCCTTACCTTTCCGTCTCTGGTAATGGGCACTCCTTTCCACAGCTCCCTGTGCTCAAGATGGGAGCCCAGGTATTCCATGACTGCCGGGTCCAGAATATCTTTATATTTCTCCTGGAAATCTTCCCAGGTGCCATTGACATAATCATTGGCCATATCCAGGGCGTTCATGATCTCCTTCTCATCCGCGCCGTCAAACACAGGAGTGGATACATTAAAGCCCAAAGCCTTGGCAGCAAGACTTAAGTGGGTCTCCAGCACCTGACCGATATTCATACGGGAGGGCACGCCCAGAGGATTCAGCACGATGTCCAGCGGACGTCCGTTGGGCAGGAAAGGCATATCCTCCACGGGAAGCACTCTGGACACAACGCCCTTGTTGCCGTGACGTCCGGCCATCTTGTCGCCTACAGAAATCTTTCTCTTCTGGGCAATGTAGATGCGGACCGTCTGATTGACGCCGGGAGACAGCTCATCGCCGTTCTCCCTGGTAAATACTTTCGCATCCACTACGATACCGTAAGCTCCGTGGGGCACCTTCAGGGATGTATCGCGAACCTCACGGGCCTTCTCGCCGAAGATCGCCCGCAGAAGCCGCTCCTCCGCTGTCAGTTCTGTCTCTCCCTTGGGAGTCACCTTGCCTACCAGAATATCCTGGGCACGGACTTCGGCGCCGATGCGGATGATCCCTCTCTCATCCAGGTTCTTCAGGGCGTCCTCACCTACGCCGGGAACATCACGGGTAATCTCTTCCGGCCCCAGCTTGGTATCGCGGGCCTCCGCCTCATACTGCTCGATGTGGACGGAAGTGTAGACATCGTCCTGCACCAGCTTTTCGCTTAACAGGACGGCGTCCTCGTAGTTATATCCTTCCCAGGTCATGAATCCGATCAGCGGATTCTTGCCCAGGGCAATCTCTCCGTTGTGGGTGGACGGGCCGTCCGCGATCACCTCGCCGGCCTCCACATGGTCTCCCTTGTACACGATCGGCTTCTGATTGTAACAGTTGGACTGATTGCTTCTCTCAAATTTGGTCAGGTGATAGACGTCCTTCACGCCGTCGGAATCCCGCTTGATAATGATCTCGTTGGAAGCGGAGCGCTCCACCACTCCGGCATTCTTCGCCACTACGCAGACGCCGGAGTCCACAGCCGCCTTGCCTTCCATACCGGTTCCCACCACGGGAGCCTCCGTGTTCAGAAGCGGCACTGCCTGACGCTGCATGTTGGAACCCATCAGAGCACGATTGGCATCGTCATTCTCCAGGAAAGGAATCATGGAGGTCGCCACCGAGAATACCATCTTCGGAGATACGTCCATCAGATCGATGCTTTCCTTATGGAAAGAAGAAGTCTCCGTCTTATGGCGGCCGGAAACATTCCGGTGAATGAAATGGCCTTCTTCATCCAAAGGTTCATTGGCCTGGGCCACCACATAATTGTCTTCCTCATCGGCAGTCAGGTAGACCACCTCATCCGTAACTACCGGGTTCTTCGGGTCGCTCTTATCCACGATACGGTAAGGCGCTTCCACAAATCCGTAAATATTCACCCGGGCATAAGTAGCCAGGGAGTTGATCAGGCCGATGTTGGGACCTTCGGGGGTCTCAATGGGACACATACGTCCGTAATGGGTGTAATGAACGTCTCGGACCTCAAATCCGGCACGGTCTCTGGACAGGCCGCCGGGGCCCAGGGCGGACAGACGCCGCTTGTGAGTCAGCTCTGCTAATGGGTTGTTCTGGTCCATAAACTGGGACAGCTGGGAACTTCCGAAGAACTCCTTCACCGCCGCAGTTACGGGTTTGATGTTGATCAGGGACTGGGGCGTGATGCCGTCAATGTCCTGGGTCGTCATCCGCTCACGGACCACTCTCTCCATACGGGCCAGGCCGATGCGGTACTGATTCTGAAGCAGTTCGCCTACGGCACGGATTCTTCGGTTGCCCAGATGGTCGATATCATCCGTATTGCCGATGTGATTCTCCAGGTGCATATTATAGTTAATGGAAGCAATGATATCTTCCTTCGTAATGTGCTTGGGGACCAGTTCCGACAGATTGCGGCGGATCACCCTCTTCAGCTCTTCCTGGTCTCCTCCAAATTCATCCAGTATAGGCTTAAGCACCGGGTAGAATACTAACTCTACAACGCCGGCCTCCTTCGGATCAAAGTCCACATACCTGCTTAAGTCAACCATCATGTTGGAGATCACCTTTACGTTCCGGTCAATGCCCTGAATCCACACATAGGGAACTGCCGCGTTCTGGATCTCCTCCGCCGTCTTCTTATCCATGGTCTGCCCGGCGGAAGCCATGATCTCGCCGGTCTCGGGATTGATCACATCCTCTGCCAGTACATGGCCGTTAAGACGGTTTTTGAAAGAAAGCTTCTTATTAAATTTGTAACGCCCGACTCTTGCCAAATCGTATCTTCTGGGGTCAAAGAACATACTGTTCAGCATACTCTCCGCGCTGTCCACAGACAGAGGCTCGCCGGGACGGATCTTTTTATACAGCTCTAACAGGCCATCCTGGTAATTGTCGGAAACATCTTTACCAAAGCTGGCCAGAATCTTCGGTTCCTCGCCGAATATATCAAGGATCTCCGCGTTAGTCCCGTAACCGAGGGCACGGACCAGCACCGTCACCGGAACCTTCCTGGTACGGTCAACACGGACATAGAAAATGTCATTGGAGTCTGTCTCATATTCCAGCCAGGCGCCGCGGTTGGGGATCACGGTACAGGAGTACAGTTCTTTGCCGCCCTTATCCCGGGTCATCCCGTAATAAATGCCTGGAGAACGGACCAGCTGGCTGACAACAACACGCTCCGCGCCGTTAATCACGAAAGAACCGGTATCTGTCATAAGCGGAAGGTCGCCCATGAAAATCTCATGTTCATTGATCTCTTCCTTATCTTTATTGCAAAGCCGGACCTTGACCTTCAGCGGCGCGGCATAGGTAGCATCCCGCTCCTTGCACTCCGCAATGGTATATTTCACATCATCCTTACATAATGTGAAATCGACAAACTCAAGGCTCAGGTGACCTGCAAAATCCGCGATTGGAGAGATATCCTGAAAAACCTCTTTCAGTCCCTCATCGAGGAACCACTGGTAGGAGGTCTTCTGGATTTCAATCAGGTTCGGCATCTCAAGAACTTCCTTCTGTCTTGAGAAGCTCATTCTTTCGCTTTTCCCTGCTTTCACAGGACGCATTCTGCTTTTCTCCATTGACAATTTCACCCCTGTTTTTCTATTCTTTTACTGCGGTTTTTGAGCATAAAACACCCTTAAATGCACACGAATCCATAATAGTGCAAACTTCATAATATCATAGCGCTGTCAAGGTGTCAAGAGCCTTTTTGCCAATTTTTCTTCTTTTTCCTTGCTTTTTCAATCGGTTAGTGCTATAATATTTGCGCTGCAAATTATTAGCTCTTTATGGAGGTATTCCCCGTGAACACATTTTTAAACGTATTGCTTGTTATTCTGCTGATCGTAATCATTGCTCTGGCGGTCCTCTATTTTCTGGGAAGAAAGCTGGAGAAAAAACAGGTAGAGCAGCAGAATCTTCTGGATGCAGCCGCCCAGACCGTATCCATGCTGATCATTGATAAAAAGAAAATGAAACTTTCGGAGGCCAATCTCCCCAAGGTGGTGTCTGAGCAGACCCCCTGGTACGGCAAGCGGATGAAGGTCCCGATTGTAAAAGCCAAGGTTGGTCCCAGGGTAATGACCCTGATCGCTGATGAACAGGTATTTGCCGTCCTTCCCGTGAAGACAGAAGTAAAGGCTGTCGTAAGCGGCATCTACATAACTCAGATCAAGAGCGTCCGCGGCGGCGCGGTTCCCACACCGCCCAGGAAAAAGGGCCTGCTGGAGCGGATCGGCCTGAAGAAGGAAAAGAAGAAAAGCTGATATAATAAAAGCTGTAAGTTCCCGGAAAGAGACTTACAGCCTTTTCATATCAGCTTCTTATCACGCCCTCGGCGTCACCGCCAGAGAGATATTGCAGTCAGAGACATGCTCATAATTAATGTCCAGAGAATAATCTACATCCACCTTCAGCAGATTCTCCTCTTCCTGAAGACGGATGTCATCTGTGCTGATGCCAATCATCATCTGGCCGAAAGGCGTCAGATAACAGGTCAGATTCTTCTTATTCTTCTCAAACACCATATGCGTGCTGATCTGGCCTTTCTTATCGATAGATACCAGATCCGGCATGATCTTGATGGTATTTTTAATGGTGCCGGCGCCATCCTCCAGCATCTCCTCATAGATCACGTAACGTTTCCCGTTCTTCTCAAAATAATCGCCGGTAACCATCATCTCCATGACTTCCGGCTCCCCCTCCGTGCGCTGGCAGCCGCTGATGCTTATCAGTACCCCACGAGTCATGACAATCAACTCCTAATACAGTTCAATATCGATTTTCTTGGTTTCTTTTACCTGCTTCGGCAGAATGGATGTGGCGAATGCAGTAAATTTATCCGCCAGATCGCTGACATAAAAGCGGTATTTGTCCGGGTCGCCGTCGGCGGAACCTGGCATACAGGCCATGTCTTTCTGCTCCAGAAGAGACTTCAGTTCCAGGGCTGTCTCGTAAGCCGGATTCACCAGCGTAACATCGCTTCCCATGATGCGTCCCACTGTGGAACGAAGGAGCGGATAATGGGTGCAGCCCAAAACCAGTGTGTCGATAAATCGTCCCTTTAATTCGCTCAGATACCGGGACGCGATTTCATCTGTCACAGAATCATGGAGAAGCCCCTCCTCCACCAGCGGAACGAACAGGGGACAGGCCTTTCCGTACACCCGGATATCCGGATTCATCTTCTTCATGACTTCCGTATAGATACCGCTGCCGACAGTTCCTTCCGTACCGATCACGCCAATCTTGCCGTTACGGGTAGCACGGAGCGCCGTGGCTGCTCCGGCCTCGATCACGCCGATGATAGGCAGATCATATTCTCTTTCCACTGTTTCCAGAGCATAGGCGCTGGCCGTATTGCAGGCAATGACAATGGCTTTCACATCCATGGTCCGAAGGAAACGGATGATCTGCCTGGAATAACGTATGATGGTGTCCCTGGATTTGCTTCCGTAAGGCAGGCGGGCTGTGTCGCCGAAATACACGATTCTTTCCTCCGGCATCTGCCGGATGATCTCTCTGGCAACGGTCAGTCCTCCGACGCCGGAATCAAAGACTCCTATGGGGGCATTCTTATGCATGATAGCGCTCCTTTGCGTGTTCGATCAGTCTGTTTACCAGCTGGGCTTTGGTCACGCCTCTGGCCTCCCACAGCATGGGATACATGCTGATGGCCGTAAACCCGGGCATGGTATTGATCTCATTAAAAATAACCTGGCCCTGATCGGTGACGAAAAAGTCCACCCTGGACAGGCCGTAACCATCTACGGCCCTGAAAATATCCATGGCATTCCGGCGAACAGTTTCTGCCGCATCTCCTGGAAGTTCCGGATCCACTATCGTCTTGGACTCAGCGTTATAATACTTGGCGTTAAAATCATAAAATTCCGCTGCCGCCAGAATCTCACCGACGCCGGAGGCCTCTACCGGACGGCCGCCGCCGCCAAAGACAGCGCATTCCACCTCATGGCCTGTGATGGCCTCTTCCACCAGGATCTTCCGGTCGTGACAGGCTGCCTCATTGAGAGCCGCCGCCAGTTCTTCCCTGTTATCCGCCTTGCTGACCCCCCGCGAGGAACCGGCATTGGAAGGCTTCACAAACACCGGATAGGGCAATTTCTCCTCCACCCTTCCGATCACTTCCTCCATATCTTTTAGCTGGTTTTTCATAACCGGCACATATCTGGCCTGCCGGATACCCAGATCGTCAACCACAATCTTCGTATATAATTTGTCCATGGATACGGCAGAAGCCAGCACGCCGCATCCCACATAAGGGATTCTGGCCAGTTCCAGAAGTCCCTGCACCGTGCCGTCTTCTCCAAACAGTCCGTGGAGTACCGGAAATACTACATCCACCGGGATCTCCTGAACTCGGTCCGCGGATACCTCAGCAGCCCTCTCGATCATCACGCACTTTTTGGTGGCATCAGGGCTGATGACTGCCGAGACCTTTCCTTCTCTCCAGGCCCCGGAACGGATATCCTCCGCTGATTCTGTCAGAAGCCATCGCCCTTCCTCTGTAATGCCGATCAGTATCAAATCGTACTTCTCTCTGTCAATCTGATCAATAACATTGGCCGCCGACATACAGGACACCACATGCTCCGATGACTGTCCGCCGAACAAAACCGCAACTGTTTCCCTCATTCCAATCTCCTTATTTCCAATGGATTCCAATTTTCGTGTTTAATTATATCATACCGGGGAAGAATTACAATGAGAAATCTCTATGATTTCCCATTGTATTCTTCCCCGGTATGTGCGGATCGACCGTAAGGCCGAACCGTTTCCCGCAATAAATGGAGGTATCTATCATGAAATACAGAAAAGAACTGATTCTCTCTGCCGCCTGTTTTCTCGCGGCTTTCCTGTGCGCCATGGGCTGGCTGCAGATCCGTACAGAGAATATTGCCGGACGCATTGCTCCGAAAATTCTCCGGCTCCATATATTGGCCAACAGCAACTCTCAGGCAGACCAGGAGCTGAAACTAGATGTGAAATCATTTCTCATGGAGGAGCTGGCGCGGGAACTGCCGAAAGAAACTTCCAGCGAAAAAGAAGCGATCTGCAATTATGTGGAAGCGCACAGAGAATCCCTGGAAAACAAACTGGAAGCCTTCATGGCTTCCAGCGGTTATTCCTATCATGCGGATATACACACGACACAGACTTATTTTCCCACCAAATCTTACGGCAGCCTGACCCTCCCCTGCGGCGTCTATGACGCCGTGCAGGTGACCCTGGGGGAAGGCCGGGGACGCAACTGGTGGTGTGTCCTCTACCCGCGGCTGTGTTTTATCGATGCTGCCCACGCCGTCATCCCGGAAGAATCCAGAGAAGAACTTCGGATTCTTCTGGGAGACGACGATTATGCTTCTCTTTTCGATAACCATCCGGTAAGGATAACTGTAAGATTCAAACTGCTTGAATGGTGGAAACGTAAGGGGTTCTAACTGAATCCTGTCTGTTGTTTTGACCCTTTTTATCCGCCGCTACTCCAGATCCACAATTCCCTTAACCGCCCAGTCGTAGGCCTCCATGGCCTGAGTCAGAGCCAAAGCGGCATTGTCAGCGGCCATCTTCTGCTGAAGATAGGCCGTTTTCGCCTGAAGATACTCAAGCCGTCCCAGCATACCCATCTGATATTTTCTCTCATTTCCCTCCATAGTCAGGCGGGCGCTTTCCAGAGCCGTGTTGGCAGCATCATAGGCTGCACGGCTTTGAAGCACAGTCTGATAAAGGGCTTCCAGCTTCGTCTTCAGCTTGGCTTCCAATTCATCCAGGCTGCGGAATTTCCGGTTACGGTTGACGTCTCCCTTTCCGGATGTGGCGCGAAGCGCGATCACATCATAATTGCTGCCAAATGCCATGGTGATATCCGCAGACGGGTTCATGGCGTCAATCCTGGTCACATCCGGGGAAGGTATCTCCCCGATCTCAGGCGCATCGGTGTAGGACCAGCCGGTCATAATGCACAGCTGCTGCCGCAGCATGTTCAGCGTATCGTTCAGCGTCTGCTGCTGGCTCTGAGCGCTGAGAAGCGCTTTTCTGGCCGACTGGACATCCCCATCCGTAGCCATGCCCACCGTCTGCTGCGTCTGAACAGCTTCCAGCGCAGCCTGAGCCAATTCGACTCCCACATTACATAATTCCTGGGATGCCGCCGCCTGATGGTATCCTATCATCAGCTGCTGAACTCCGTTCGTCAGCTGCTTGCGCACCATATTCTTCGTGGGCCTTGTAGAACCTTCCGCAGAACCCAAGCTTCTCTCAAACATTTTCAGCGCTGTCTTGGCTCCCTTAGCCGTTCCCTCCGCGATCATCTGATTCACGATGTCGCCTTCTTCCCGTGCCTCTCTGGCAGTGGCGTTATTATCTCTTATCACGCCATGCAGTTCATCCACCGCCTCTCTCATGGGCTGCAGATTCACTTCGATGTTAGCCACCGTCTGAAGATAGGTGGGATTATAATATTCCACCAGATTTTCAATCTCATCATATTCCAGCTGGTTATCCTGAAGCCTGGCCCAGACTGCCTCATCCATATCTGCAGGCTTTTCGGCCGCCCAGACACATGAAACAGCCGGAAAGGCCGTCAGGATCAAGGTCAGCAGAAGCGGCATAAAGGACCGACATGCCTTCCGATCATATCTATCATTTTTTCTCATGACCTTACTCCCTTTGTCACCCAGTCATATGTCTCCATGGCCTGGAACAGCTGAAGGCTGGTCACCTGCTGCTGAACCCTGGCTGACACCTGAGCCGCCTCAGCCTGGAGGGTCTCAAGCGCCGTTCCCATCCCAATCTGCTGCTTTACCACAGCCGTATCATAATTTTTGTTGGCAATATCCAGGTCAAGAACTGCCTGATCGTAAGTACTCTTTGCCTGGAGCACTGCCTGATACGCAGTATTAAGGGCCACGGCGATCTGCTGTTTGTCATTCTCTATGGTAGAGGCATAAATCTGACGGACATCATAGGTGGCGGCATTCTCCATTTTCCTCTGATCGGTCAGAAGCGTGTAATCATTCGTATATGCTGTCTCCAGATCCGTCTGAGGGTTCATAGAACTTATACGGTTCAAATCCGTCTCCGGCATCGGCCGGATCTCCGGGGAGGCGTCCTGGGCCCACCCCAGCATCACGATAAGATTCTGACGGGTACTCGCAATCTGGCTCTCAAGGCTGATGATCTGAGCCTCTGCATTCTGCAGATTCTGCTGTGCTGTCAGTACATCCGACTGGGTAGCCATCCCTACGCTGGCGCTTTGCTGACGCTGGGCAATTCCCACCATATTTTCCAGAAGCTGCCTGTTTTTCTGGGCAGCCTCCAGCTGCAGCTGCAGCTGATAATAGCTGTTCATCAAAGTCTGGGCCTGAACCGCCAGAGACTTCTCCACCTTGTCATACTCCCATTTTCTCGTCTGTCCGTCCTCGGCGCTGTCAATGGTCCGCTGGAGCGTGCTTTCCGCCAGCTTTCCCTGCATATCGCTGGTAATCGTAGTGATATCGTCTTCCGCATTGGCAGATGCCTCATAGTAGCTGTCGATATCCCTCTCTGCGTCCCGGACGATATCCTCCGGCGTCTTCCCCGCGGAATTCTTCTTCCAGTCCTCGTAGTTATTGCGGACTGTCACGTTATACTCATGAATCAGGTCTTCGATCTCTTCATATTCCAGTACGTCGTCCCGAAGTCTGGCCCACTCTTCCTCCGTGCGGGCAAATTCCGGACTGACGGCCCGGGCCGTCATGGGGGCGGCTGCCTGAACCGCCAGAACCGACAGGGCTATGGCGGCGGCCATCCCCGCCGGCTTTTTATGACTTCTCAAATAGTTTCTCATAATCATCTCTGCCTCCTTCCATCAGTCGATATCCAGCATCTCCATCTTTCTCTTGCCATTCATGACGGAGTAATATGCCGGAAGCATTAACAGTGCCAGAATCATGGATACGATCAGGCCGCCCACATCCACCAGGGCCAGGCCCTGCATCAGTTCTCCCGCATCGCCGTAAGCCATGCACATGGGGATCATGGCCACAACTGTGGTAAGCGTCGTCATCAGAATCGGGCGCAGCCTTGTGGTTCCCGCCTCGATCAGGGCCGTATCCATATCCATGCCCTCCAGACGGTACTGGTTTACCGTATCCACATACAGAATACCATTGTTTACAGCGGTCCCTACCAGCATCAGAAATCCCAGCATGGAAGGCATGCTGATCTTCACGCCGCAGAAGTACAGCAGGCTGAAGGAACCGATCAGCGCGAACGGAATGGTCGTCATTACCATCAGGGAGAATCTGGGAGATTCAAACTGGGCCGCCATGACCACAAATACCAGGAAGGCAGCGATCAGCACCGCCTGGAACAGGGCCCCGATCTCCTCATTCATCCGCTCATCCATGGCGTTGACCTTGATCTCCATATCTCCGTAAAGCCTGGGCGTCACTACCTCATCCAGCAGCTGCTGCCGGACGGCGGCAACCTCCTCGTCATCGGCCGTATTTACATACTCCGTATAATCGCCGGACACGGTCACCTGATACTGTTTATCCGACCGGGTGATGCTTAAGGGGCTGTCCTCATAGGACACCTCCGCAATGTCCATCAGCGCTACGGATGCCCCTGTGGCCGTAGGAATCATAATGCTCTTCACCTGGTCCAGGGAATCGTATTCTCCTGCCGGGTATTCCACCATGACGCTGATATCCCGGCCTTCCACCTCCAGAGTAGTGGCCTCCGTGCCGTCCAGCATCATATTGATCATACCCGCCACCTGAACCGGGGACAATCCCTCTGCCGCCGCCTGAATGGGATCCACATCAATCTTAATGATGGGAGCGGCGTTTTCAAGGGTGGAATGCACCTTGGATACTTCCGGCCTGGCTGTCAGAATGTCCACCATCTCGTCGGTAGCGGATTTCAGGGTTTCATAATCCGTACTCTGCAGGATCACCTCAAAACCGGCAGCCTCCGACAGCATGGCGCTCATCATGCTGCTGCTGGAAACCGTGATGTTGCAGTCCGGTATCTGATTGAGAACCGGCCGCCACATCCGCACGACTTCATCGGTCTCATAGGGGCAGTCATCCTTTAAGTAAGCCGTCAGGGAAGCGCTGCTGCCAATCCCCATGGAAAGTCCGCTGGATCCGTAGGAAAGCATGTAGGAATCTACATTTTCATCATTGGCTATGATGGTTTCCGCTTCCGTCAGGATCTTGTTCACCTCACTGACCTTAAGACCCGGCCGGGTTTCAATGCTGATGGAAACGGTGCCCTGATCCACAGAAGGCATCAATTCCATACCCAGGCGGGAGGCAAGCACCAGGGAACCGCCCAGCATAAACACCGACAGGAAGATGACCAGCCACCTGTGGGGCAGCAGCGCCCGCATAACCTTTCGGTAACGGTTCTGTATTCTCCGGATGATTCCGGACAGCGGCGCCTTTTCTCTCTCCACCGGCTTATACATGGTATAGCAGAGAGGCACGATAGTCATAGCCGATACCAGTGACGCCACCATACAGAAGACGATGGTGAAACCCAGCGGCTTAAACATCTGACCGGACATGCCCTCCAGCATGGCCAGCGGCAGGAACACCACGCAGGTGGTGACCGTGGAGCCGATAATGGACTGAAGCACCACGCCGCTGCCTTTCAGAGCCGCCTGGGCGTACTCCCGTATCCCCTTTCCAGCCGTGGAGCGGAAGCAGCTTTCCAGCACTACAATCGAGTTATCCACCATCATTCCCACGCCCAGAACCAGGCTGCTCAGGGTGATCACATTCAGGGAAAACCCCATCAGGCTCATGGAGATCAGCGCCACCAGAATGGAAATCGGTATGGAAGTTCCCACGATCAGGGAGGCTTTCAGGTCGCCGAAGAACAGGAAAATAATGATCATGGACACAATGATGGCCATCATCATGGTTTCCACTACGGAGGTCAGAGAATTGCGGATCATCTCGCTGTTGTCATTGACCACCACGATCTCCAGATTCTCATCCTCCGCCTGCAGCTGCTTTACGACCCGCTGCACTGCATCAGAGACTTCCACATCACTGTTGCTCTGGTTCTTGTGAATGCCGATGGAAATGGTATCCCGGCCATTGTAGCGGCCGATGCCGTTCTCGTCCTCCAGAGCGGAATAGATGTTTGCCACATCAGACAGATAAATAATATTTCCGTTCCCCGCCGTAATCGGAATATTCTTCAGGCTTTCCATGGTATCGAAGGGAACCTGGGCCGTCACCGACAGACTCTGCCGGCCCACATCCGCGTCGCCCACGGGATAAGTGAAATCCGCGGTAGAGATTGCCGTCGCGATGGCGTTCATGCTCAGATGATACTGGGTCAGCTTCTCCGGCATCAGTTCCACCCGGACATACTCCTGCCGGCCTCCGCTGATATCGATGCTGGCTACCGTGGAAAGCTTTTCAAATTCCGGGATGATCTCATCATCTACATAGTTGTAAAGATTCTCCTGTGCATCGTTATTGATAGCCAGGCTGATGCTGGCCACATCATTAATGTCCATCTCAACGATCACCGGATCCTGCACATCCTCGGGAAAGCTCACCTGAAGAAGATCCAGAGAACGCTTCAGATCGTTATAGGCGTCGTCGATATCCGTTCCGTACTCGTATTCCAGAAGCACCATGGACATATTCTCATTGGCAACGCTGGTGACCCCGGTAACGCCGGTAAGGGTTCCCACCTCATCCTCGATGGGACGGCCCACCAGTTCGTTGACATCCTCCGGACTGGCGCCGGGATAGACCGTGGCTATGATCATCATGGGAATGTTCATCTCCGGGATCAGTTCCAGCTTGGAGGAAAGGACGGATGTCAGGCCGAACACAATCAGGCACAGAACCACCATCACCGTGGTGACCGGCCTTTTGAGGACAGTTTTTGTAATGTTCATACAATCCCCTCCCCTACTCGGCAGCAGAGCTTTCCGCCTGGACGCCGCCCTGTTCTGCGCTGTCTCCGTTCTCTGCCTGGCTGTCATCGGAACCGGCCGCATCGCCGATAGTCAGCGTTTCGATCTCACCGTCCAGCACTGCCGGCGCGTTCTCGTAAAGCTCCGGGCTCCAGGTAGTGATCACCTGATCCGAAATATTCAGTCCGGATACCACCTCCGTGCTGACATCATCGCTGATGCCGGTCTCGATATTGACCTGATGCACAATGCCATCATCATACGTGTATACGAAGGGTTTGCCGGCGCTGTAATAGATGCAGTCTACCGGTATGGACAGAACACTCTCCGCCCGGTCCGCCACTACATACAGTCTCACGGAAGAACCGCTGACAAGGGCCTCGCCGTCCGTTACGGAGGCCTTCACATTAAACAGCCCTGTCATGGCGTCTACCATGGTGCTGACCTCTGTAATGGTGCCTTCATATCGGCTTCCGCTCTTCTCCACTGTAATGGGTTCACCCTGCTTTACATGGTCCAGAAGGGCCTCCGTCACCGCAAAGCTGATGGTCTTCATCCCCTCGCCGGAGATCACACACAGGGGATTGGTCTGAGACGCCATACTGTGGACCTCCATACTGCTGCTCTCGATCCTTCCGGAGATACTGGCTGTGATCCGGCTGAATTCCATCTGGTAATCGTAAGCTAATTTTGCGCTGTCATATTGAATCTGAGCCCCCTTGGCCGCGCTCTCCACCTGTTCAAACGCCTGGGCCGAGATATCGCCGCTGGCGTAGAGAACCTGCATCCGCTCCAGGTTGGTATTGGCGTCATTCAGCTGCACTTCCGCGGCTTCCAGCTGCAGCCGGGCCCCGTCTACCTGCCGTGTATCGATCTCGCACAGAAGCTGCCCCTCCGTCACATAGTCGCCTACATTGGCATAGACCGCCGTGATCTCACCGGCCGCCTTGGGGATTATGTATACCAGATCGGAAGGCTCCACCGTGCCGATCAGGCTGCGGCTGATCTCAATATCTCCCACCTGAGGCGATACCACCTGCACTACCGGAGGCGCTACCGTCTCCTCTATCACTTCTTTCTTCATAAGCCTGGGGGCCGCGAAGACGCTGACTCCCACCGCTGCCACTACCACCACGGCAGCCGCAACCACACCTTTATTCATGGTCCGAAACCTCCGTCTGAGTTATTTTGGGTTCTCTGCATGCCCCGTACCGGAGCATGGACAATACCTTCAGATAATCTGTCCGAATCTGTTCTTCTTTTTCCGGCCGCATACAGGCTTCTGAGATCGCCCCGATCATGGCGGTAAGAGCCAGCTTGAAGAGCAGAAGGCCGTTCTCCGGCGATGGATCCCGAAAACCGGAAAGGTTCACCTTCTCAAACATTCCTTCCTTGATCTCTTCCTCGCACGCTTCCGGCGCAGGCAGCAGCTCCTGCAGCATATCCGGATACATAATCAGATTCTTATGCAGATTGAACAGGTTATTATTCTTGCAGAACTCCAGAGCCACATCAAACAGCTCCTTCATCATAACAAAAAAATCTCCGCCTGACCGTTCCAGACTTATTTCGCAGGCCTGGGACCAACGCTTCTTGGTGTCTCTTAACAGGAACGACAAAAGTTCCCGCTTGTCTTCAAAATAGGTGTAAAAGCTTCCCCTGGAGATTCCCGCATCCTTGATGATCTTATTGATGGATACCTTCTCAAAGGGCTGATGCAGGAATTCATCCATGGCCGCTTCCCATATGGCCTGCCGTTTCTCTTCCGGCAGCCGCATGAAACGCTCACTGGGCATGCAACGCGCCTCCCTTACGATAATCTCGCAAACGCCTCTTTTTTAAAGAAAATACAAAAAACGCGTCACTGGCGCGTTTTTTGTATACTGACGTAAGTGACAAGTTGTCATTTATTATAATGACAACTTGTCACCATGTCAACACAGTTCCATGAAATTTTATACTTTATTAATAAATTTTATTATTTATCATTTTCACGGAGATTCTTTGAGACTGTGATCTCCTGGTTGTCGATATGCTCTCTCATGGCCTCCCTGGCTTCCGTCACATGATGGGCCCTAATTGCCCTCAGTATCTTCTCATGTTCAAGCATAATGATCTGACGCTTGTCCTCTTCTTTGATATATTCCAGGCGGTAACGGTACATCTGCTCCCTGAGATTATTCAGAATCTGCACCAGGCGGGCATTGCCGGTTCCGTTGAAGATCACGTCGTGAAACTTCTCGTCCGTCTCAGCCAGCTCCATGATATCGCCCTTCTCCACAGCCGCGTCAAACGCCTTCTTGGCTTCCTCCAGTTCCTGTACCTGCTCTTCCGTCATTCTCTGACATGCCAGCTCGCTGGCCAGCTCTTCCAGAGAACGGCGAACCTCCAGCACGTCCCGAAGACTCTTGGCAGAAATCTTGGCTACCTCCGCGCCTTTTCTGGGAATCATCAGAACCAGCCCTTCCAGCTCCAGCTTACGGATCGCCTCGCGGATCGGCGTCCGGCTGACCCCCAGCCTTTCCGCCAGCTGAATCTCCATCAGCCTTTCCCCCGGCTCCAGTTCACCTCTCAGAATTGCCTGGCGCAGGGTGTTGAACACCACGTCCCGAAGCGGCAGATACTCATTCATTCTCACATTCAGATTGTACTCCATAGCTTGCCTTCTCCTCATTCTCAGTTTCTTTTCAATCGTTTGCTTCTCTTCTGTTAAAAAAATCGGTCAGAAATACCTGGCGGACGATTCTGGAACCATCTCCATAGCGAAGCCGTCTGTATGCCGCCTCCGCTGTTCTGGAATCCGTATACAAACCGAACACCGTAGGGCCGCTGCCGCTCATGAGGGCGTTCAGCGCGCCGGTCTCCATCATCATCTCTTTGATCGCCGCAATCTCCGGATGGGCCGGTATCGTCACCGCCTCCAGGGTATTGCCCATACATGCGGCCACCCGTACCATATCCTTCTGGCGGACCGCCTCCACCAGACCATCGATATCCGGATGACACTCCGGTCCCAGCTTCTCCACATGAAGGTTCTCATAAACGCTCTTGGTGGAGACATTGATCCCGGGCTTGGCAATCAGTACCCGGCACTGGGGCACCGGCGGAAGAGGCGTCAATATCTCTCCCACGCCTTCCGACAAAGCCGTTCCCCGCATGACGCAGTAGGGAACATCCGCTCCGATCTTAAGGCCTCTCTCCTGAAGCTGCCGCCCGGTAAGTCCCAGGCCAAACATTTTGTTCACCCCGAAAAGCACCGCCGCCGCATCGCTGCTGCCGCCCGCCATGCCGGCTGCCACCGGAATCATCTTCTTCAGCCGGATATGTACGCCGCCCCGGATTCCGAATTCATTTATCAGAAGAGCCGCCGCCTTATAGACCAGATTATTCTCGTTGACCGGGAGATAGAAAAGATTGGTCTCCACCGTAATGCCCGGTTCTTCACGATACAGAAGATCCACCCTGTCATAGATGCCTACGGTCTGCATAACCATACGCACCTCATGATAACCATCTTCTCTTCGGCGAAGCACATCCAGTCCCAGATTCACTTTCCCGTAAGCTTTCAGGCCCAGGTGTCTTACCATCCCGCTCATTCCTTCCGTTTGGCATTTTGTATACTGTATATTATATACTGTACGCAAAATAATGCAAGTCTTTTTTTACATTTTGTCGAAAAACTTTTTATGAAAAATTGCCAAACCTTTCTGAAAATTCCCCCGCAATTTTAACGAAATATGTCGTTGACTTCTGATTTTTCCGGTGTTATCATATGGAACATAAGCGAAGGGGCTATGGTAATCCATAGTCCCTTTCACTTTATAAAATCATAATGAGGAAGGCGGAGCAAGGGTGCTTTTAGGGAAGACACCCGAGGCTCCGCTTTTTTCATGGAATGGCAGGAGGAAATTGATTATGACAGAAGAAATTCTAAACGCAGTAAACAGTGAAGTCTTTGCCGTCTGGTTTCTGATCGGCGCGGCCCTGGTATTCTGGATGCAGGCCGGCTTCGCCATGGTAGAGACAGGCTTCACCAGAGCCAAGAACGCAGGCAACATCCTGATGAAAAACCTGATGGATTTCTGCATCGGGTGCATGGTATTTGTACCCATCGGCTTCAGCCTTCTCCTTGGCGAAGACATCGGAGGCTTTATCGGAAAACCAAGCTTCGCGATCTTTACGGACTACGCCAACTTTGACTGGTCCAACTTTGTGTTCAACCTGGTGTTCTGCGCCACTACGGCGACCATCGTATCCGGCGCCATGGCGGAGCGGACCAAATTCTTATCTTATTGTATCTACTCCGCAGTGATCTCAGTGGTCATCTACCCCATCGAGGCTCACTGGATCTGGGGCGGCGGCTGGCTGGCGCAGCTTGGCTTCCATGATTTTGCCGGTTCCTGCGCTATCCATATGGTAGGCGGTATCACGGCACTTATCGGCGCCTGGATGCTGGGACCCCGTATCGGTAAATTTGTAAAAGACAAATCCGGCAAGATCACCAAGGTAAATGCTTTCCCCGGACACAACCTTCCCATCGGCTGCCTGGGCGTATTCATCCTGTGGTTAGGCTGGTATGGTTTCAACGGAGCCGCCTGTACCTCTGTGGAGCAGCTGGGAAGCGTATTTCTGACTACCACAGTAGCTCCTTCCGTAGCCACTGTAGTCTGCATGATCTTCACCTGGATCAAATACGGCAAACCTGATGTATCCATGTGTCTGAATGCATCCCTGGCCGGTCTGGTCGCCATCACCGCTCCCTGTGATGTGACCGATGCTCTGGGCGCTTCCATCATCGGCGCCGTAGCCGGACTGCTGGTAGTCTTCGGCGTATGGTTCCTGGACAACAAACTCCGCGTGGACGATCCTGTGGGCGCCGTGGCTGTTCACTGCTGCAACGGTATCTGGGGGACCATCGCGGTAGGTCTGTTTGCCACCACCTCCGCTCCCGGCAACGACACCATCTCCGGGCTGTTCTACGGCGGCGGATTCCATCAGCTGGGACTTCAGCTTCTGGGCTTTTTCACCGTAGCCGCCTGGACCGTCGTTACCATGACCCTGGCATTTATGGCAATCCGCAAGCTGGTAGGCCTCCGCGTCAGCCGCGAGGAAGAGATCACCGGCCTGGACACCACGGAACACGGCCTTCCGTCCGCGTATTCCGGCTTCTCCATTATTGATATCTCCAACACTATGACCATGGATGTCAATGAGAACACGGATCTGGGCGTAGCTGACTATACCGCGGCTACACCGGCTGACAAAGCAGCCGCCGTCAAGGTTGTAAAGATGCCGGATGTGGATGCTTACTCCATGCATAAGGTTGTTATCATCACCAAGCTGTCCAGCTATGAACAGATCAAGACCGCCATGAACAACTTAGGCGTCACCGGCATGACGGTTACTCAGGTCATGGGCTGCGGCATACAGAAGGGCGCCGGCGAGATGTACCGCGGCGTTGAGATGGACGTGACCCTGCTTCCCAAGGTGAAACTGGAAGTGGTCGTCAGCAAGATTCCGGTGGACACTGTCATCGAAGCCGCCAAGAAAGCTCTCTATACCGGCCATATCGGAGACGGCAAGATCTTCGTCTACGGCGTAGAGAAGGTAGTGAAGATCCGCACCGGCGAAGAAGATTTCGCCGCCCTGCAGGATGTAGAATAACGTCAACTCTTCCGTAACAGCCGGGAAGCCGGCCATGGACTGCTTGGACAGTTTATGGCCGGCTTCCCGATTACGGTATATGGTTTCCTGAAGGGGCGGCCGCCGCAGAATGCTGCAGTGAAATTTCTGTGACAGCCTCTCCTTCCATCAGTTCCAGCTTCTCTTTTCGGCTCATCCTCTTGATCTCCGCCTCCCGCCGCATAGCCTCTTCCCGCGTCCCGAATTCTTCATAATAGACCAGTTCCACCGGCCGCCGGCTTCTGGTATATTTTGCTCCTTTTCCACTGTTGTGCGCCTCAACCCTCTCCTGCAGATGGTTTGTCCATCCGCAATAAAGGGAATTATCCGCACACCGCACAATATATGTATAATTCATCTTTCGTTCCCCTGTACCGGCATCCGCTGAAGTCCCTTCTGCCGGTCCTTTCGCCGCATATATGTAGACGGCAGTCACGTTAGCAGGACGCGGCGCCGCCCAGGTTGCCCTGATCTATCTGAAGCACCAGCTGGATGCGAATGCAATATGGTAGGTGCTCATAATACATTATATCCTACAATCCGCTTTTTGTGCATCCAGCTTTCACCAGAAAATTGAATCGTCACCGTTCCGGTTGTCCCGGAACTGCCGCTACTTCTTTCACCAGGATCAATTTCTGGCCGGGCCGGACTTCTTCATCTGTCAGGCCGTTGGCCGCCATAACCTGATCTGACGTAGTGTGAAATTTTTTAGCAATATTCCACAGACTGTCCCCAGGCTGCACGATATAACCCACAATCCCGGGAAGTTCCTGAAGGCGGGCCATATCAAGAGGCGATTCCGCCGCGCTCTCAATGACCGGTTCACAGACCGGCTGCAGCACCAGAATATCCAGGCTTACCACAGCCTTGATTTCCACGGCGTCTCCGCCGACCATTACCGCCGACATCTGCTCCAGCCCCGTGTTCAGCTGCCAGACACTGTTTTCATCGATTCCCGACGCTTCCGCCGTATATTCAAAAGGCACCGGTTCTGTCACGGCCTTTACCGGCTCACTGTCATCAGATGTCATATATAATAATGTAACATCCAGCGTTCCCGTAATCAACAGGGAATCTTCTTTCATCTCCACCTCATCAATCCGCACGGCGCCGTCGTTATGACAGATCTGCAGGATTTTTCCTCCGCCATTCAGATCGATCTTCTCGGCAATTCTGCACTTGCCGGTATTCTTGGTCAGAAGACGGTCAAAACAAACCTGCCCTTTCTTAAGTTCAATCTCCCTGTCTGTGGCATACAGATCTCCCAGCAGTTCCATCTGCTGTTCCTCGTACAGTTTCATATCCAGTTCTATGATCGCATCCACTTCCAGTTCCCGCATCTCTCCGTCATAATCCGGTTTCGCCTCTGCCTCCTTATGTACCAGACGGATTCCGATAGATGGAATCATACCTTCCCTGGACTCCGGAAGTTCTACCTGACCGGAAAATGATATGGTCTCCTCCATCCACTGAGCGGGAGTATTTTCCCCTTCCCCGTCGTAGATCAAAAACACTTCCAGTTCGCCTTCCACATGGACCTGCTCATCCAGCGGTTTGGCAGACACGTCCCGCAGTTTCATCTGACTCCACAGGATGCGCTCGATGCTGGGCTTGCTGCCGGTCAGAGAGATGTCCTCTTTTATGCGATAGGTATCCTTTCTCCGAACGGCTATCGCGGCCGCTTCCGCGTTTCGTTTCTGCACCTGAAGATTGGCGCCTTCTACATCGACTGCCGCTTCCCCATCGCAGAGCATTTCCACCCGCACCTTCAGCGTTACCATGGCTTTCACACTGAGTTTTCTGGAATTAATAATCTCCGCGCTCAGATCCTCCAGATCCCAGGTTACAGTCAGATAATCCTTCTCTTCCAGCCCCGGCACATTGATCGGCTCTTCAAATGGGACAGAACCTGCCAGTGTCTGAAAACCTCCTTCCTCCTTCCTGTACAATATCTGAAAGGCCAGTTTCCCTTTTACCGTCACCTTCTCCCCCTGATTTTTCACCGATTCCACCAAAACATCACCGGTGCTCATGACAATCTGCGCCACGTCATCCATGGAATCCGGCACGATAAAATCATCATCCAGCGTAATCTGCACTGCCGCATGGTTTTTCCAGCGGCTCATGCGAATATTTTTCTTTATCAATTCCAGCATACTACACACGCCTTTCTGCCTGTTTTTTTATCAGTGTATGTAAAATTCTCCTTCTGTATAACCTATCGCCTGAAAATATATATTTTTCGACAGAATTATTGCTTATTTCTTGCTTTTCGACATTTGAATCTATAAACTATGAGTACCATTTTGGTATAAACTTGCACAATTACAGAAGAGGAGGAATTATTATGCGAAAAAAAAGCACCCATCAAAAGACAATGATCACAGATCCCATTCCCGTCAGCGACCAGATGCTTGCCGACTTCCGCAGGTATCTGGAAGAAAAACAGATGGCCGACAACACCATCGCCGCCTACACCAGAGGGGTAGAACAGTTTTTAAGTCTGTACAAAACCATCAGTCACGACAATATGAAGCTCTATAAATGCTATCTTCTCGAGCACTATAAGCCTCAGACCGTCAATCAGCGGATACGCTCCATGAACTGTTTTACGGAATCACTCCATATGGACGGCAGCCGGATGACCATGGTTCATATTCAGCAGAGATCCTTTCTGGAAAACGTGATCAGCCAGGCCGATTATGAATATTTGAAGCGCTGTCTCCTCCGGGACGGCGACCGGCTGTACTATTTCATCATACGGATCATGGCCGCCACCGGCATGCGGATCAGCGAACTGGTACAGCTGCAGGTTTCCGACATCTGCAGAGGTTACATAAACCTATATTCCAAAGGAAACAAAGCCCGGAGAGTCTACATTCCCGCACAGGTGCGGAAAGAATGTCAGACCTGGCTAAACCATCAGGAGCGGACGAGCGGTCCGGTCTTTCTCAACAGGTCAGGCGAGCCGATCACTCCCGATGTGATCCGCAAGCGCATGAAACAGTTTAACGCTCTCTATGGCCTGGAGCCGGCAATTCTTCATCCTCACTCCTTCCGGCATTTTTTTGCCAAAAATTTCATCGAAACCTGCGGAGATATCTCCATGCTGTCAGATATTCTCGGACATGAAAGCATAGAAACCACCCGAATCTACCTTCACAGAAGTTCCATGGAACAGAAACAGCTGGTCAATCAGATTGTAAATTGGTGACGCTTATGGAATTGACGGAATTTGAAAATTATCTGAAAAAGCGCAATCTGTCCGCGCATACCATCACAGCCTATCTGGGCAGCGTAAAGCTGTATTACTCACAGGAACCCAAACTGACCATCGGCGGTCTCCGCCGCTTCCGTTCTTATCTGATCCGGCATTATCGTCCGGCAACCGTCAATCTGCGCATTCACGGAATCAACCAGTACATCCGGTTTCTGCTGGCATACCGGGAAGAAGATTGGATATTTCTCAGTGGATTCCAGCTCCGCTCCGTAAAACTTCAGAAGAAATCCTTCTCAGACTCCACAATTTCCAACGAAGATTACAGCCTGATGAAACAAAAGCTGAAAGAGGAGCATCGAATGCTCTGGTATTTTGTCGTTCGATTTCTCGGAGCCACCGGCGCCCGCGTCAGTGAACTGATTCAGATCAAGGTGGAACATCTGCGGACCGGCTATCTTGACCTGTACGCGAAAGGCGGAAAACTAAGGCGGGTCTATTTCCCCGACAGTCTGTGTCAGGAGGCCCTCGCATGGTGTGAAGCGCAGGGAAAAACCAGCGGTTTTTTCTTTGTCAACCGCCGGGGACAGCCCATAACCGCCAGAGGGATACGAAGCCAGCTGAAAACCTACGCGCTGCGATACGGCATCGATGCGGACACTGTCTATCCTCACTCCTTCCGCCACCGTTTTGCCATCAATTTTCTCGCGGAATTCAACGACATCTCCCTTTTGGCAGATCTGATGGGACATGAGAACATTGAAACCACCAGAATCTATCTGACCAAATCGGGCAAGGAGCAGCAGCGGATACTGGATAAGATGATCACCTGGTAGTCACACGAATGACCGAATGCATTGTCTCTCCGGGCAGAAGAATCCCCCTCTGACGGCCACGCCTGCCAAAGGGGGATTCACCTGCTTCTATTCTTTTTGATTCCTACTCCGTTTGATTCCTCTCATCCAGCCGTGCCCGAAGTTCTCTGACCTCGCCCTGCAGCTGCCGGATCTGATCTTCCATTCTGCAGTAGGTTTCCAGGGTAACCTGCTTCTTATCTTCTCTTGGAATCGGAATGCCGTCCTTTTTCACCGGCCGGGCCGGAACCCCGACGGCGGTCACGTTGTCCTCCAAAGGCTTGAGAAGTACGGCATTGGCAGCGATAGTACAATTGTCGCCTACCTCAAAGGAGCCCAAGATCTTGGCTCCCGCTCCAACGGTCACATTATTGCCCAGGGTAGGATGGCGCTTCCCTTTCTGAGTTCCGACGCCGCCCAGGGTCACGCCCTGGTAGATAGTGCAGTTATCCCCCACCACCGTTGTCTCACCGATTACCACGCCGCTTCCATGATCAATCAGAATCCCATGCCCCAGCTGGGCCCCCGGATGTATCTCAATGAGCGTAAAAAATCTGGCAATCTGAGAAATCAGCCTGGCGATAAAAAACATGTGATGCTTATAAAACCAATGGGCAAACCGATGCCAGATCAGCGCATGAACCCCCTGATACAGAAGCAGCACTTCCAGCGCGCTGCGGGCCGCCGGATCCCTCTCCTGGACTGCCTTGATGTCCAGATAAATATCTTTAAATATCATAATCATTTCCTCTTATATTGTCTGCTGTTAAGCGCCATCGACACTTTCCTCGCTATTTTATCATCTCGACTAGCGTCTCGATGAGAGTGCTCGTCAAATGTCGATCGCCGCAAGCGCCATCGACACTTTCCTCGCTATTTTATCATATGTTAATAGAAGCTGGCAAGTGCATGTTACGGGCATTTCATTGGAAAATAACAGGTGATTCCAGATATTCCGTCATAATGATGATAAGGGGATAGGAGGTTTCCGGCGCCGCTGCCTCTCCCTTCTGTGGGCCAAGGAGCTCTGTATCCGCTACGATGGAATTATCCGTCAGGTATAATTCCTCCACGGCAATACTGTAACCACCCGTATTCTGAGGCCCGTAGCCTACCACTATGTAGAGATTCCTGTCATCACTGTAAGTCAGTTTAAACGGCTGTGTTCGCTTCTCGGCTAATATCTGCTGCAGTTCCTGGGGCGCATCGGCTTCACCGATTACCGTATATTCCAGGTCACGTACTTTTTCCTTCTCTGCCTTGTCTGCTGTACAGCCGGATGCGATCAGCGCCGCGGCCGCAATCAGCAGGCCCAAAAGCAGCGATCTCCAACCATGTTTTTCCATCCTTGGTTTTACACGTAAATTCATATAGTCCAACCTTTTACATAAGACTTTATTCCATCTTATGTATCAGAGGTTGGCTAATATACGGCCTTCCCCAGTCTGCCTGCCATAACACGGCCGTTCTTTACAGCGAGTCCTCCGCCTACCATTACATAATCTATTCCGGACGGCGGTGTCAGAGGCTGTTCGAAGTCGGAATTATCTTTTATCTTATCATAATCAAATATCACCACATCGGCATCGGCACCCACCGATAGGCGCCCTTTTTTCTTAAGCTTCAGACGCTCTGCCGGCATGACCGTCATTTTGGCGACCGCTTCCATAAGAGACAGTTTCCCAGTCTTTACATAGGAAGCGATCAGCCTGGGAAATGCTCCCGCCGCTCTGGGATGTCCCTGCCCGCCATCCAGGATTCCATCGCTTCCCAGCATCACATGCGGATGCCTGAGAGCCATCTCGATATCCCTGCCGTCCATTACATGGCAGACCGTCAAATACTCCGGATGATGTTTCCGCAATTCCTCGAAGCTCTCTTTCGTCAGCCGCTGACCCTTGTATTTTCCCTCACAGGCTTCGATAACGGAATAGTCGCAATTGTACCGCTCCATCCATCCCTCATCATAAGTCGTTTCCCCGATTCCGGTGCAGAAGGCATCATAGGGATAACAATCGCAGCTCACGTCCGTCCCGGCCTCTCTCCATTGATCCACCAGCTTCAAGAATCTTTCCATCTGTCCAAATCCGGCCATACTGCCGATATGGGAAATCTCCAGCGGTACATGGAGCGTCCGTCCCAGCTCCAGAAATTCCTCTGCCGCTTCAAATACCTTTTCCCCGTCATCCCGGATATGTGCCGAAGCGATCTTCCCGGCTTCCGCACCGGCCTTGGCTGTCGCCATCATCTCCCACAAGTCCATTCCCGGATCATAGCGGATACCATAAGAGACGCCGATACAGCCATTCTCCAAAGCCTGCCGCACCTGCCATGCCGTCGCCGTTATCTGTTCAAATGTCGCCGAAGCGTATTTGTTTGCGCATCCTGCCTGCCGCCGAAAATAATTGTGTCCTGCCATCATTGCCACATTCACCGGCGCGCCGTCCCGTTCCACCAGCTTCAGATATGCCGAAGGATCATACACATTGGTGCCGCAGTTGCCGCCGACAGCCGTAGTAACGCCCATCCGCAGCATACAATAATAGATCGACTTGTCCTCATCCAGAATAATCTTCCCGTCTTTTCCTACCGGATCCTCATGCATATGGATATCAATAAAACCGGGACAGACTATCTTGCCGGAAGCGTCAATAACACGGTCCGCCTGAGGAAGATCCGAAAGCCTCGCTTCCGTATCGCCGGTCCGGGGCTGTCCTTCCATCTTCCCGCCGGCTCTGTCCGGCCCGGCTGCTTCTGTCCAGGCAATGGTACCATCTTCTATCAGCAAATCTCTTTTTTCATTTACATGGCCGGCAGGGTCAATGACCGTGCCTCCGAATATCAATGTTTTCACGCTTCCCGCCTCCCTGAGAATCTGCGCCTTTCCGGCTGATCGCGCCATTTCCCTGAGTATAGCACATTTACGATTTTATTCAAATGGATTCTTATCAAATCTTTCTCAATCCCATCCATACAGAGAGCCTAATTACATCCGCAGGATCAATAAAAAACCGGCCGGACCTGTCATCCGACCAGTTTTTGTTATTCTTCCTTGCTGCACATCTGAAGTCTATGCTGATATTTCTCCCTTGTCGCCAATCCGCCGCGGATGTGGCGCTCCGACTTGTTCACATCAAGCACCAGCCGGGCCCTGG
Source organism: uncultured Lachnospiraceae bacterium (assembly GCA_947626365.1). GTDB lineage: Bacteria > Bacillota > Clostridia > Lachnospirales > Lachnospiraceae > UBA3402. The sequence continues at coordinate 77,147 of CANQRW010000002.1, read as the reverse complement.
CTGCCAGGGACGGGTTGATATGTTCCAGGCGTTCTGTGACATCCTTATGCACCGTGCTTTTGCTTATCCCAAAACGCTTTGCCGTCTGCCTCACCGTGGCATTATGGTCTATAATGTAATTGGCAATATCTACCGCCCGTTCCTCGATATATTCCTTCATGGGCGTACCCCTGAGAATGTTTTTTACATTCTATGAGGGGGATTATCAGGTTATGACTCTTTTACCACCTCCCAAATATTCTGCGATATCCGCGGTATTTCCAGTAACCCAGTACCAGCGCGCCTGACGCGGCGAACATCAGCAGCGCTCCCCGCAGCCATACGCCGATGGCACGGAACAATCTGAATTGCCGGATACTGCTGCTTCTGCTTTGTCTGCCGATCGAACGAGAGCCGCCTAAAGCGTTCTGACCGCTTGAATGGTTTCCATTATTTTCAGCTCTCACAATTACCGATTTCTTCTCTTCCTGCTCTTTCACCTCCTCACGCTTTCCTGAACCAGCCTGATTTCTAACTGCTTCCGACACTTTTTCGTTCTGTCCCGCAGCGTCTTTCATATTATCGGCATCCGCTTCGCTTTCCTTCTGCAGCGCTCTGCCCTCTAAGTTCTCCTGCCGCGGCTGACGATAGCTGGCGCTTGCCTCTAAGGAACCCCCGACATTGCCGGCCTGACTTTCTTCAGCCTGCCCTAAACGTGACTGGCCCTCTTCGGGTTGGCTTTCTGCGCTCACATTCACGCCTGCCCTGCTGCGGCTGCCTCCGGAACGGATTCCGCCGCCTAATCTTCTGCCGCTGCTTTCGGCCTGGTTTCCGCTATCTGATTTTCCGCTGCCCGCTTCAGACGGATTTCCATCATCCGTTTTTCCGTTATCTCCTTCGGGCAGATTTTCTTTCTCGGGTTCCTTATGGTCACTGCTTTTTACTGATGGTTTCTCATCCCTTTTCTTGGTTTCTTTCCATGTCGCCCGGAAGGTCAGATTCCCCATAGTTCCTTTCTCGATTACCGTTTCCATCTCCTGATGGCCGCTTTCATCCGCTATTTTAACCTTTGTCCCATTTTCCATTACCCAGCCTGTGAAAAGATATCCCTCCTTCTCCGGATTGGCAAGCCTAATCTCGTCTTCCACCGTATAGACCGTTGGATTGGGGTTTGACCACCCGCTTTCTTCCAAGCCTTCATAGGTAATTCTATATTCTTCCAGAACAAAGACAAATGTTACCGTGTTCTCCGGCGCGTCCCCGCTCTTTTCGGGATCCGGTGAGAACTCCTGGTGAGAAGCCCCGGCCAGCCGATATCCTTCTCTGGACTGATCATAAAGTACCTTCTCATCCGCATTGACCACAAATCTGGAACTCAGAACCGGAAGACCCTCCTTCTCATCGATTACGCTTCCATCATCACGCTGATATACGACCCGGTAGGTCAGACCATCGATTTTGGTGTACCAAAAGATGATTTCATTATCTCCTTCCTCCAGCTTGATGGATTTACTGACCTCATCAACAATATATCCCTTAAATCCTTTCGCTTTCACCGTCACCTGCATATCCGCAAGTCCAATTCTGGTTTCCGAAGATGCCAGTTCATTTCCCGTTGCCTTATCTTTATATCTCACCGTATAGTGGGAATTCAAAGCTTCCTCTTCAAGTTCATAAGTGATGATAATGATCTGTCCCTGCTTTGTCAGCTTCTCATTGCGAATCTCTGATACAACGTAACCTTCTATTTCTACCGGATGCGCATCCGTCATCTCTCCAATGTAACCATATTGAGTCGTTTCTTTAAGTGCCTTCCCCTCCTCTTCTTCGCCTACACGTACATGCTTAACTCCGTATCCTTCCTCCTGTGGAGTCAAAGTAACCTTGATATCGTAAGTTCCTCCATCTTCCAGATTCCGAACCTTTCCGGACACAACACCATCTTTATAATTTAGACTTATTTCGGGATCAGCTTTCACGCTGCCCTTCGTATACCCTGCATACTCCTCAGGAAGCTGATAGTAAACATTATAGACGATTTCTCCATCTTCTTCCTCTCCCTCAACGGAAATCTGCTCCACGCTGACTAATTCGTACTTCTTCTGTTTTCCACGATATAGTTCAACCATCACGTTGAAAGACACCTGCTCGACACGGTCGATAATCAGTTCGTCAAATAATCCCTCATAAACTGCCGTAAGCGCGATCCCCGGAGGCTCTTCCTCCATTCCGGGATTCCCCTGCGGCTGACTGCCCATCTTCATTGCCGGCATCTGAGGGCTTACTGCCGGCTGCTGTTCTACGGCCTTCAACTGACCCTCCATCTCTTCCTGCTGCTCTTCTTTCTGCTCTCCGACTTCTCCGGCAGATTCTTCCTGCTGTTCGTTTTCCTCTGACTCTTCGCCGCTTTCCGCGGATTCGCTTTCCTTCTGCTCTTCGCCGCCTTCCTCGGATTTGCTCTCCTCCTGCTCTTCGCCGCCTTCCTCGGATTCGCTCTCCTCCTGCTCTTCTCCGCCGGCTGCGGATTCGCTTTCCTTCTGCTCTTCGCCGCCTTCCTCGGATTCACTCTCCTCCTGTTCTTCGCCGTCTTCCGCGGATTCGCTTTCCTTCTGCTCTTCTCCGCTGTCCGCGGATTCGCTTTCCTTCTGCTCTTCTCCGCTGTCCGCGGATTCGCCCTCCTCTAACTCTTCGCCGGCCGTTCCCGGCAGGGAATTTCCTTCAGATTCTGAAAAAGCTGAGCCGTCTGACTGCACTTGAAGTTCTGGACCGGAGGATTCGGTAATGCTTTCAGATCCAGCCGTACTTTCTATTGCCGCAAATGCCATCCCTGCATTGGCACCTGCACCAGCGGCAGTCATTGACAACACCAACACAAACGCTACAAAACCCCGATAACCTCTTCTTACCTTCTTCAACATTTTTCATCTCCTTTTCTTTTTATCGTCCAGCTGAATCTGACTTGCGTCTTCCCTTCTGGTAATCTTATGGTATCACAATCCTGATAGGGCGATTAGATGGTTTCATGACTGAAAAATATGTCAATATTGACACTTCTTCATTTTCTCTCTTTCCTGAAAGAATGTTTTTATGCTTTGACATTTCCTTTATTCGTGATAGAATTACTTTGAACCAGTGAAGAAAAGCCGCATTTTTTAACGGCCTAAGAGTCCGGAATGGTGAAATCCGTGAGAGCGGGCATTAAAACAACGCCCGCGGCCAAGGCAGGAGGATTTTTATGAACGATAACTTCACCTTATACGATCTGAAAGTAGAGGTAATCGCTACAGACAAACCTATGGTCTGCAGTCACAAGGCTGGCGATTATTTTCTGGTAGAGGGAGAGAACCTGGTGTTTCCTCAGACCCATTCCTTCTCCATGTACTCCCTGGCAGCCCTGCTGCCCCTTCTGCCGGCTAAACAGCGGCCCCTTCAAGGCAACGACTGGATGCTGTCGGACAGCCTGATTGCCTGCCCTGACCCCAACTGCGGAGCAAAGTTCAGGATTACCAGGATTCGGAAACGGATTCAAAGCCATGGCAAATGTACAGCGGTTCCCATAGGCGAAGAGCACCTGCAGCCTGAAGATTTCAGACAGATGGACTGAGAAATAAGCTGACTCCGGCCAATGCCGGCAGAGACTTTCTTCTATATATAAGTAACAAGGAGGAGAACACACGATGATAGGGAAAATCACATCGTCACGCATCACCCTGGATAACGGTTACAATTTCAGCCGGGTGATCAACGGCGGCTGGCAGCTGTCCGCCGAGCATTGCCTGAAAGGGCAGCTGGACATCGACGACGCAGTAAAGGCATTTCACATGCTGCGAGAACGGGGGCTGACAACTTTTGACTGCGCGGATATCTACACCGGCGTGGAAGAGATTCTGGGCCGCTTCGTCAATGAACTGCGGGCCGCCGGCAATTACACCCACGACATGATTCAGATCCACACTAAATTTGTCCCGGATTTAAATATCCTGGACCAGGTGGATTTCGCCTACACAGAAAAGGTAGTAGACCGGAGCCTTATGCGCATGCACCGGGACTGCCTGGATCTGGTGCAGTTCCACTGGTGGGACTATGATGTGCCCGGGATGATGGAGACCGCCTTCAATCTGGTAAAACTTCAGGAGAAAGGCAAGATCCGCAATATCGCCATGTGCAATTTCGACACGCCGCACCTGAAAATGATGCTTGACGCCGGTATCCATGTGGTCTCCAACCAAACCCAGTACTCCCTCTTTGACCGGAGACCGGAGCGGGCCCTTCTGGAATATTCAAGGCAGCATGACGTTTACTGCTTCTGTTACGGCGCCCTGTCCGGCGGTTTCCTGGCAGAGCGGTGGATTGGCGTAAAACGGGAGGATTTTGAACCGGAGACCCGTTCTCATGTAAAATACCTGCAGATCATCGAGGATTCCATGGGCTGGGACGGCTACCAGAAGCTGCTTTTGTTCCTGAAGGATATCGCCGACCGGCATCAGGTCAGCATCTCCAATGTGGCGGTCAAATATATCCTGGACCAGCCGGGCGTCGGCGCCGTCATGGTAGGCTGCCGCAACAGCAGACATGTAGAGGATAACGCCAGACTGGCAGAATTTGACCTGACAGACGAAGAAATTCAGAACATCCGGGATTTTATCTCCCAGTACCCAACGCCGGAAGGTGAGCCCTTCACACTGGAGCGGACGCCCGGGTCGCGGTATCGCAACATCATGAAAATGAATCTAAACAAGGCCTAATGACCGCAGCGCAAATCTGCGCGGCATATCTCAGGCTTCATCCGATTGAAGCACACAAAGAGAATGGGCTATTGCAGAATGTTGCAGTGAATATTTGATATCCGTTGTGCGCGCGGTTCTCTGACACCTGTCCGCCAATGTCGGATAAAATCCGCCCCTGAGCGGACAGATGTCTCGAAAGCGCGCACACTTGGATATTCAAAATTTCACTGTAATATTTCTGCAGCAGCCCCTTCTTTCATCTGCCGATTCTTCATCATTTCTTCTCTGTCTAAATCATCTGCAGCAGCAGTACCAGACCGCAGCAGCCCAGAGAAACAATAAAAAGGCTTACCCGGTTATAGGCCAGAACCATGGCCGTCAGAAATCCTACCCAGGCAATCCAGACTGAATCCGTAATCTCCAGAATGGCCGGAAACGTCATGACCGAAAGAGTCACATATGGAACGTAGGTAAGAAACGACCGAAAGGTTTTGTTGGTGATCTCCTTTCGGAAAATTGTCAGGGGAATCACCCGGATAAAATAGGTCGTCAGGGCCATCACCAGAATGTAGATATAATTTCTCATGCCTGGGAACCTCCTTCCTCATCCACCGGGAATAATAACGCGGCCGCCATGGAAATCACCAGTGTCAGAATGATAATCTTCATTCCTGACGAGATAAAATCAAAAAACGGCAGTGCATGGAACAGGGCGCTGGCCCCCATGGACACGAAAATAATCGGAAGAAGAATCTTATTGTCCCTGGCCGCAGGCATAAACACGGCGATAAACATTCCATAGATTGCCATATTCATAGCGTTAAGAATATTGTCCGGCATCGCTCCCGTAGACAGAATCCCCAGAACCGTTCCCAAAGTCCAGCCGGGGATCGCCACAGTCATAACCCCATAGCAATACCATGGATCCAGCTTCCCCTTCTGGCGGATCGACAATCCAAATATCTCGTCGGTGATACCAAAGGCCATAATCAGTCTGTGGCGGAACGGCAGATTGGTGTCCACCTTCTGAGACAGGGCACACGACATCAGACAGTATCTCAGGTTAATCACTGCCTGAGAAATCAGCATCTCCAGATATGGCGCTCCGGATGCTATGATAGCGAAGGACGCAAACTGACCGGCGCTTGTCAGATTCGTCAGCGACATAAACGCCGCCTGCGCCGTTGTAAGATTCGCTTTTCTGGCAGCAATCCCAATCGTAACAGATACCACAAAATATCCCAGCATCACAGGGATTCCTTCCCGGACTCCCCGAAAATATGTATCCCGATGCATAACCGTTTTCTCCCAAAATAACCGTAATATATTCAAGAAACTCAATCCGAGCATTCATTCCGCCCCGTTCATCCTGGCCTATACAAGTCCCAGCTGCTCCATGGCGAAAGCGATTCCATCCTCCTCCACCGTCTTCGTGACAAATGTGGCGTAGGGTTCCAGAACCGCATCGTGGTTCCCCATAAGAACCGTATTGCATACTGTGCGGAACATATCCAGGTCATTGCTGCTGTCACCAAAGGCATAACTGTCCTCCCGCCGGATGCCATAATGTTTAAGCACAAGATCAACCGCCGTCGCCTTGCTGTAACCGGACGGAACGATCTCATAGAAATCATTCCCGCGGTCGATTACCTGAAAATCCGGGGCCAGCCACCTGAAATACCCTTCCCTGTCGCTATTCTCATCCGCAAACAGACAGAATTTAGAAAAATCGTAATCCTCATCATACCATCCGCCGCAGGTAAAGATTCCGGAGCGGATAAACTGCTGCCGCAGCCATTCGGCCTTCTTCACCGGAGAAATATCCTTCCTGTAATAGATGCCGTTAATTCCCTCCAAAACCCCATCCAGGCCGCAGGCATGGGCCCTTTTCTTTATCTCAATTCCCTTATCGTGAGGAATCTGATACGCCAGCAGCGTCTGTCCCTCCACAATTACATTTGTACCGCAGCCGCACAGATAGCCGTCTGCCTCAAACTTTTTCGCAATCTCCTGGAGCGCATACAGCGTCCGTCCCGAATTGACGAACACCAGATTTCCCCTTTTTCTTGTCTCAGATAAAACACGCACCGCGCTGTCAGGCACGGTGTGTGTAATATCGCTTGATAAAGTTCCGTCTACATCGAAAAACAGTGCTTTTCTGCTCATATACCTGCTGCTTTCTGTCACTCTGCCACTGCGTTCTCCACCAGGAAATCGATAACCTTCTGAGAAAGGATATAATCGTCAGCCATGTCTTCGCTGGTCTGCTCGTTCATGTCCTCTACGCTCTCAAATCCGAACTCATCCGCCAGCGCCTGGCGGTCCTCATCGGTTACGGTAATCCCTTCCGCAGCCGCGATCGCATCGACCACAGCCTGCTGCTTGGCCGCTTCCTCGGCCTGAATCATAAGCTGGGACTGGAATGTCTCCAGATCCATGCCGTAAAGAGACACCATGGCATCCATATCCATGCCGTAGGCCGTCGCCTGCTCCTCATACATGGCATACTGCTCGTCATAGACCGCCTTGATCTCATCATCCGTCAGATTCACTGTAGCTTCATCCACTACCTTCAGGAATACATCCGCTTCCTTCTGATTCTCCGCCGCATTCTCCGCTGCCTCCTGCAGATCCTCTCTGACGCCGGCCCGATACGCGTCAACCGTATCATAATCCGTGTAGCTCTGTACAAACTCATCATTAAGTTCAGCCGGAATAGACTCTTTGACCGCATTGACCGTCACATCAAAGACCACATCCTGACCTGCCAGGTCCTCCGCGCCATAATTCTCTGGGAACGTAAGGTTCAGGCTCAGTTCCTGACCCTTGACGGCACCGATCAGTCCGTCCTCAAAGCCATCGATAAAGCTGCCGGAACCCAGCTTCAGATCATAACCCTCAGCGGTTCCTCCGTCGAAGGCCACTCCGTCCTTCATCCCCACGTAATCAATATTGACCACGTCTCCTTCTTTCGCTGCCCGGTCAACCTCATTGACCGTAGGATAGGCATCCAGCATGGACTGAATCTCTGTCTCCACTTCTTCATCCGTCACTTCCGCTTTCACCGGAGTGTAGGTAACGCCTTTATATTCTCCCAGCTTCACTTTGTCCTCGGATACAGCGGCAACCGTTGTATTCGTATCTCCGTCTTTCTTTCCGCATCCTGTCATGGCGGCAACCGCCAGAAGACCACATAAACTGATTGTGATAAATTTTCTCATCGTTCTTCCCTTTTCTAATATTTAATGTATTTTCCGCATATCATGCAATATTGGGATAATAGGAATTTGCCTTTAGTATCATAGCATATTCAAAAGTCAAAAGAAAGAGATTCCTCGCAAATTCACAAAAATTTCAGAATCCCTTCCGTTTTTTGCCTGTTTTCATCTGTAAAATGCCGCAAACGCCTTGTATGTATTGTAGATGTCCAGCTTGGAAGACAGTTCAAACGGCGAATGCATGGACAGAATCGGCACGCCCAGATCCACCACATCAATATTCAGATTCGCCACAAACTTGGCAACCGTTCCGCCGCCGCCTACATCCACAGCGCCAATCTCGCCGATCTGCCACAGGACGCCGGCATCCTCCATAATGCCGATTACCTTCGCCATATACTCGGCGCTGGCATCGCTTGCTCCGCTCTTTCCCCTGGAACCGGTATATTTCGTCAGCACACAGCCGTGATTCATATAGCAGGAATTGCGGGGATCGGACACCTGGGGAAAGGTCGGGTCGAAAGCCACATTCACATCAGCGGAAAGACAGCACGTATTGGCCGCCACATCCTTGATGTCGGCCCCCTCCATATCCGCCAGATATCCCATATAATCATACAGATAATTGGAATCCATGCCTGTACTTCCCTGGGAACCGATCTCTTCCTTATCCGTCAGAACCGTAACAGTGGTATGGGCGGGATTCCGGCACTCGATCTCCGCAATCAGAGCCGTATAGGCACAGACTCTGTCATCCTGGCCATACGCCCCGATCATGCTGCGGTCGAATCCCACATCCCTGGCTTTCGCCGCCGGAACAAATTCAATCTCCGCACGCATGAAATCGCCTTCCGTGATGCCATAGCGCTCATGAAGCAGCTCCAACACCTTCAGCTTCACCGGCTCTTTGACCTCATCATCCGCGTAGGGAATGGAACCGACCACAATGTTCAGCTCCTCCGCCCTGATTCCGTCCTTCAGCTTCCGCTCATTCTGCTCCGCTGACAAATGAGGCAGAAGGTCCGTCACGCAGAACACCGGATCTCCTGGATTTTCGCCCAGATTCAGTTCTATCTTTTCCCCATTCTTTTTTATAATGACTCCGTGCATGGCCAGCGGTATCGTCGCCCACTGGTATTTGCGGAGGCCGCCGTAATAATGGGTCTTAAAGCAAGCCAGCTCATCCTTCTCATAAAGAGGGTTAGGCTTCAGATCCAGCCTGGGAGAGTCGATGTGAGCTCCATTGATGCGAAGTCCCTCTCTGACCGGCTTCTGGCCGAATGTCGTGATCAGGATCGACTTCCCCCGGTTCACCCGGTACACCTTATCGCCCGGCTTATAGGTCTCGGAAAAATCGATCTCCCTATAGCCCGCCTCCCTAAGAAGCCTTACCGCCGCATCTACACACTCCCTTTCCGTCTTCCCATGGTTCAGAAATTCCTTATATCCTTTGCAGAATTCCTCTGCCTGCGGAATCTGTTCCGGCGTTTTCCTCGCCGCATTGGGAAATTCCCATGTCAGCTGTTTCTGCAGTTCCTTTCCTGTCACCGCGATGCCTCCTTCTCTTGCCAGCTCAAGCCCCGGTTCCGGAATCCGGTTCGGTTCACCGGATTCCCAGTTCTTCGCTGTCCAATATCAGCGTAAACGGTCCGTCGTTGACCAGGCTGACCTTCATATCCGCGCCAAATATGCCGTGCTCTACCTTATCCGCATAGCTTCTACACCGCTCCACCACATGCTCATATATACGATTCGCCATCTCCGGCGTCCCCGCTCCGGTAAAGCCCGGCCGGTTGCCGCGGCGGCAGTCCGCATAGAGCGTAAACTGGCTGACTACCAGCAGTTCTCCCCCTACATCGGCCAGTGACAGATTGGTCTTGCCGTTCTGATCCGCAAAGACCCTCAGCCTGCAGATTTTGTCCGTCATTCTGTCGGCAACAGCTATTGTATCACGGTCTGACACTCCAAGCAACAGCAAAAATCCGCGGCCGATCTGGCCCACAACCTGTCCGTCCACAGCGACGCCGGCCTCCAAAACACGCTGCAATACTACTCTCATCTTCGCCCTCGCTCTTTTAAATCTTATTTCAGCACAACTCTGAGATACTGAATCAGGGTGGCCCCTGTTTCCTCCCCGAACAGCACTTCCCGGGCTAGAACAGGGTCGTCCGTGATAATATCATCCACCTCCAGGGCCCGAAGCCGCTCCAGTTCCCTCCGGTCATTGACCGTCCAGGTATGTACCGTCTTGCCGGCTTCATGTACCCTATGGATCAGCCTTGCCGTCACAAAATCAGACCGTATGCTCACAAGATCGAAGGCTTCATCATCATAGGAAAGGCCATAGGCCGCCGGGAGAATATATCCGGTACGGATCTCCGGCTCCAGTTCCTTAAGCCGTTTCAGATATGTCCTGTTAGCGGAAGTGATCACACACTGGTCCATCATATCATACCTGCGGACCATGTCAAGAACCTTTTCCGGCAGCATACTGTCATTGCCCATATTCTTCAGATCCAGATTCAGGTCGATCCTTCCCTTGGCCCGCTCCATGACCTGCTCCAGGGTGGGGACCTTCTCCCCCGCGTATTCCGGAGAAAACCAGCTTCCCACATCCATCTGCTCCAGTTCTTCATAAGTCATGTCCTCCAGCCTGCGGTTTACGCCCGTCAGCCGGTTCATATTGCTGTCATGATAAATCACCAGGACGCCGTCGGCTGTCTCCTGCACGTCCAGTTCGATCCGATCCGCCAGTTCCTCCACCGCCAGTTCCAGCGCCGACAGCGTATTCTCCGGCGCTCCCAGGGAGCTTCCCCGATGGGCCGTAATCGTAGTCCCCATCGCCACCGACCTGGTGATATAATTTCCGTTATAAGCCGTATCAATCAGGCACACAATGGCGGCCGCGGCTACTGCGGCTCCCAACACCAGCAGCCTTTTCCGGTTCAGGGAAAAATCTCCCCTTTGAAACGGCTTTTTCTCTTCCTCCGCTTCTGCCGGAATCTCTCTCCGCGGTTCGCCCGAAACATACAGCCTGCCCTTTTCCTCTTCATACAGCACGGATACCGCGGCAAAATGCACGGCCGTACAGGATATCACCGCCGCAAATGTGACAACCGCCTCTATCCGCACGGCCGCCTCCATGAGAAACGCTGTCTCCAGATCGCTTGCCACGAACGGATCCGCCAGAATCACGGCTATAGTAACAGCCGCCAGATATAATATCACCGCGGTCCCAATCGCGGCCCCATGAAAAAAGAGCAGACAAATAACAGCCTGAAGCCAGCTGTTCCTGGCCAGCTCCCTGCTGCGGCTGAATCCTTCCTTCCAGCTTTTCTGTTCCTGGATACATTCATGAAACGTATAGACTGCCTGAATGGCCCACACAGCGCAGACTGCCACCGCCAGCACCGCCCCATACAGGGCCAGCCGGCTGCCTGACAGCTCACGCACGATAAACACCAGCGGCCTGACATGGGTAAGCAGGCGGCTGATACAAACCAGATTGATCATCAGAGACCACAGCGCTGCCGCTCCGAATATCCGGAAATTCTTCCGTCGGATCAGCCCCGCCGTCTTTCTTACGGCGCCCGTATACACATCTGTCAGCCGCAGAGAAGAAGCGGCCGCCGAATATACGGTCAGCAGGCCGCTTATCTCCAATGTCAAAAGAACAAATGTCAGCGCCGCCATAAGAACCAGCGCCAAAAGCGTCCATGGCCGCAGAAAAAAATCCGCCGCATTGCCCGGCGTCAGATAACTGTAACCGGCCCTGCCAAGACAAAATCGAAGTCCCGCATTGGCCAGCCACAGATATATGACACCGGACACCAAGCGATAGGATACCTCAAATATCAGCAGCGTTCTCCTGTTCCGATTCAGAATCTGACAGACCTTCCGGATCAGATCTCTCATTCATCAAACCTTCTTCTCGTGTACCCCGTTCCTTACTGTCCTCCTGGGCGTTCCATTTCATAAGCGCCTCATTCAGAGAATACATCTTAGCGTCAAGCATATCTACTACATCAGCGCAGGCTTTCAGCTCCGACTTCAGATCATCCGGTACGCTTCTGCCTACCTTATAATACATCTTATGTTCCAGACTGGCCCAGAAATCCATGGCCACGGTCCGTATCTGAATCTCCACCTTGGTCTCCACCGGTCCTTCCGACAGATACACGGGTATGGTCACTACCATGTGATAACTCTTATAACCGTTGGGTTTGGGATTCTTGATGTAATCCTTCACATAAAGCACCGTGACGTCAGCCTGCTTCGAGATCATCTCGGCTATCTGATAAATATCCGATGTGAAAGAGCAGATGATCCGGACGCCTGCAATATCGTTCAGCTTCTCCGTCATGTTAGAGGTCGTCACCTCGTAACCGAGACGTTTCAGCTTCTTCACAATGCTCTCCGGCGTCTTCAGCCTCGCCTTCACATGCTCAATGGGATTATAATTGTATATGTGTACGAACTCGCCGTTCAGCACGGTCATCTTCACCTGCATCTGCTTTAAGGCGGAGCCATAGATGAACATCAGCGAGTTCCACTGGTCAATCTGATCGTAGGTCCTGGGGATATACTGCATGATTATCCCTCCTTCTCAGTTATATTACAGCTTCAGACCTTTCAGCAGATCTCCCAGCCCTGTAGTCACGGCTGCAGAGTTCTTATAATGGAAATCATTCTTCTCCTCACGGGGAGCTTCCTCCTCAAGGGATCTCATAGTCAGGCTGATCTTTCCGTCGGCAACGTCGCGGATCTTCACCTTCACCGTCTGGCCCTCCTGGAGCACCACGCTGGGATGCTTGATCCTCTGCCTGCTGATCTGGGACACATGAAGCAGGCCGGTCACACCTTCATCCAGCTTCACAAACGCGCCGTAATCTTTCAGGCTCTCAACTACGCCTTCTACGATGGCGCCCGGCTTATAAGCTTCCATCCTGGCCTTCCGCTCGGCGTCTCTGCGCTCTCTCAGAAGTTCTCTGGCTGACAGCACCAGGCGCTTCTTCTCCGGATCTACGGTAATGATGTAGGTCTCCAGCGTCCTGCCTACCCAGTCTTCCAGCTTTTCCACATATCCCAGGGAAATCTGGGATGCCGGGATAAAGGCTCTGGTATCATTCACAAAGGCAATGGCTCCGCCTTTGACGATCTCTTTGATCTTCACCTTTACCACAGTCTTATCGTCCTGCATCTGTTTCAGCTCCTGCCACTTCTCCGCGTCAGGGGAGTCATTCTCGACGAATTTCCGGGTATCCTTCTTGTCATACTCCTGATAGGACTTCTCCAGATCCGCCTTAAGATCATCCATAGATTCCACCGGCTCCGCGGGCGCGGCTGCCGGGGACTCCTCCGCAAGACTGGCAGACGCTGCAGCTTCCGTCACGGGACTTGCCTCAACCTTCTTTGCTGCGGCTTCCGCCTTCTCATCCGCGGCGTCCACAACTGCTTCCGCTTTCTCTTCCACAGCCTCAACTACCTTCGTCAGTTCTTCGTTCATGTCACATTCCTCCATTATGCATTCTTCTATACGCCATCCACCCGTTGATTAGCGCTATAAATTCATTATACTATATTTTTTCGATTTCTACCTCATTTTTTATAGTTTTCTTTAAAAAAATATGCTATATTTGAGGAAAAATAAAGATTTGCCCCGAAAGGAACCTTAAAATGACCGATATTATGGACCTGCACACCCACACAATCGCCAGCGGGCATGCATATAACACACTCTACGAGATGGCAAAGGCAGCTTCCGACAAGAGGCTGAAGCTTTTCGGTTCTACGGATCACGCTCCCCAGATGCCCGGCTCTGCCAATCCGATGTTCTTTATCAACTTTAAACTCATCCCCAATGAACTGTTTGGACTCCGGCTTCTGATGGGCTGCGAACTGAACATCCTCGATCATGAAGGCAGCGTAGACCTTAAGCCGAACCAGTTAAAGAAGATGGATTATGCCATCGCCAGCATCCATCAGCCCTGCTATCCCGGCGGCACCGTGGCTCAGAACACCGCCGCCTACCTGGGCGCCATGAAAAATCCCTATGTGAAAATCATCGGCCATCCAGATGACGGCCGGTTCCCTATGGATATCGATACGCTGACCGCCGCCGCCAAGGAACATCATGTTCTTCTGGAAGTCAACAGCTCCTCCTTCTCGCCGCTCTCATCGCGAAAGGGCGCCAGAGAGACCTATCAGGTGATGCTGGAGCGCTGCGTCCACTATCATACGCCTATCATTATCGACAGCGACGCTCACGTCGCCTCGGAAGTCGGCAATCACCAGGCCGCCTGGGAACTGATTGAAGAGATGCATTTCCCGGAAGAACTGATCGTCAACACTTCCGTGGAAAAACTGATTCCGTACATTCCGTCTCTGGAGCTGAACACGCCCCATATGGCAGGATTCTGACCTGCAAGGAGGAACCTATGATCAATTTTCTCAATCTGGAATATTTTCTGGCTGCGGTGGAGGAGTCCAATATTACCAGGGCCGCGCGCCGTCTGGGAATCTCCCAGCAGTCTCTGAGCAGCCATATTGCCAACCTGGAAAAGGAATTCGGCATTGAACTTTTTCACCGGACTTCTCCCCTGACTCTGACCTATGCCGGCAAGGTGCTGTCCCGGCAGGCCCGGCAGATTCTCCAGCTTCGGGAAGAAACCTACCAGGAAATCGCCGACATCAAGGATTTTTCCAAAGGCCAGCTGATCATTGGCATGTCTCACACCAGAGGCCGGAACATTCTACCGGAGATTCTCCCTGCTTACAAGGAAGAATTCCCCAACATCGACCTGGTCCTTCGCGAGGGCAATTCCTCCGAGCTGGATGCCCAGCTTCTCCACGGCCAGGTGGACCTGATCATCGGCATGCTTCCCTTCCAGGTAGAAAACGTGGAAACCGTGCCCATCTGCGACGAAGAGATTCTTCTGGTGGTGCCGGACAGCCTTCTGGAAAAAACCTATCCCGGACAGGCGGAAGAGCTGAAAGCCAAGCTGCAGGACAATGCCGATCTGTCCCTGGTCAAGGACTGCCCCTTCCTCCTGATCAATCCCGGCAACCGGGTGCGGACCCTGGCTGACGAGATGTTTGCGGAAGCCCAGATCACCCCGGAGATCGTTCTGGAGACGGAAAATATTGAGACGGTCCTGGCTCTGGCCTTCAAGGGTATGGGCATCACTTTCTATCCCAAAATGTTCATCGCCAACCGGCAGGCCGCACAGGCTAATATGGAACAGGCCGCCGGAGTCAGCCTGTATCATCTGAATTCTCCCAGGGCCCACGGCATTCTGGGCATCGGCTATCACAAGGGCCATTATCTGTCCCAGGCCACCCGGGAATTTATCCGGATCGCCAAAGAGAGAATTTGAGGAGCGCTTCGAGAAGCTTTCTTAAGAAATAGGCTGAGGAACGGATCCAAGGGAGACAAGGGAGAATCTCCGGGACGTTTTCTTGACAAATACCTTACGGTATGATATGATGTCCTTGCAAATATTAATAACAATTATCAATATTAAGGAGTGGTTATGAAGACTTTGAAACACAGCCGCCAACGGGACACCATTATGGAATGCCTGATGAACCGGCACGACCATCCGACCGCTGACACCATTTACACGGATATCCGTGAACAGATGCCCAATATCAGCCTGGGCACCGTCTACCGGAACCTGAACCTTCTTGTGGAACTGGGCGAGGTGAGAAAACTAAGCTGCGGCAGCGGACCCGACCGTTTCGACGCCGACACCCACCCTCACTATCATTTTGTGTGCCGGGAGTGCGGACAGGTCCAGGACCTTCCCATGGACATCTCCGAGCATATCAACGCCATTGCCCAGGAGCACTGCCCAGGCCAGATCGACAGCCACATCACCTATTTTTACGGGGTGTGCGAAGATTGTATGAAAAAACATCATAATCCGGTTGACAAGACTCTTTATCTGTGGTAAATTAATATTGCAAATCAGTAATCATTCCTATTATTGCTGACAGGAGCTGCGATATGGGAATCTATAAAAAGAAAAGGAGATATTCACTATGAAAAAATGGGTTTGTCCAGTATGTGGTTACGTTCATGAGGGAGATACTCCCCCCGAGGCATGTCCGGTATGTAAGGTTCCCGGCGAGAAGTTCAAACTGCAGGAAGATGAGATGACCTGGGCCGCCGAGCATGTAGTCGGCATTGCCAAGGGCGTACGCGAAGACATCATTAAGGATCTGAGAGCTAATTTCGAGGGCGAGTGCTCCGAGGTTGGTATGTATCTGGCTATGGCAAGAGTTGCCCACAGAGAAGGTTATCCGGAAGTTGGCCTGTACTACGAGAAGGCCGCCTGGGAAGAGGCTGAGCATGCAGCCAAGTTCGCTGAGCTGCTGGGCGAGGTTGTCACCGACAGCACCAAGAAGAATCTGGAACTGCGCGTTGCCGCTGAGAACGGCGCTACCGCCGGCAAGGTTGACCTGGCCAAGAGAGCGAAAGAGCTGAACCTGGATGCGATCCATGACACCGTTCACGAGATGGCCCGCGACGAGGCAAGACATGGCAAGGCCTTCAAGGGACTGCTTGATCGGTACTTCAAATAATACTTACCTCGTCTAAATCTTTTTGAGACATATGCTAAGGGGCTGCTGCAGAAATATTACAGTGAAATTCTGCAGCAGCCCCCTTTTGTATCTTTTCATCCTGTAATCTCATTCCACCACATTTCTCAGCCGCCCGATTCCCTCAATCTCGCAAACCACCTCGTCGCCCGGCTTTAAGAATCTGGGCGGATCGAATCCCAGCCCGGCTCCGGCGGGAGTACCGGTAGAGATAATGGTTCCGGCCTTCAGGCACATTCCCTGAGACAGCTCGCTGATAATATGGTCGATTCCAAAGATCAGAAGCTCCGTATTGCTGTCCTGGCGCAGCTCTCCGTTGACGTAAGAGCGGACCGACAGCTTCGGCGGCCATGGAATCTCATCAGCGGTGACGATACAAGGTCCCATGGGGCAGAAACCCTCCAGGCTCTTGCCGTAATACCACTGCTGATGACGGTTCTGAATATCCCTGGCGCTGACATCATTGAGGATTGTATATCCGAATATGTAATCTCGGGCATTCTCCTCTGATACTTTGTAAGCATCCTTTCCAAGGATCACCGCCAGCTCCACTTCATAGTCCAGCCGGTCCGTAATATCCCGGTGACTGGGGATGTTCTCCCCATCGCCGGTAGTCCGGTTCACCCTCTTGGAAAAATACACGGCGTAGGGCCGTTTCCCATCGAATTCTTTCCCACGATACCGGGCGGACTCCTCCGCGTGAGCCATGTAGTTGATGCCCAGGCAGATGATATCCTGCCGCGGCTCCAGAATCGGCGCCAGAATCTTCACTTCCTCACGGCGCACTGTCCCTCTCACACGGTAAGGATCATGATCGGCCGCATAGGCCAGTCTCTGCATCTCGGACTCGCACAGCTTTACCACCGCGGTCTCCATATCTTTATAATCGATATCCATGCCGTCAAAAGGGAATACCCACTGGCCGTCTGTGCTGAGAACCCCCAGCTTCTGCTTTTTCTCCACGATATAGGTCACAAGTTTCATTTTGCCTTTATACCTCCCACAAGTCCTCTCTCGTCGTAGAAACCGCATCGGCCCCCGCACGGAAGGCAACCATGATGTCCTCCTTGTCGGACAGCAGGCCGCCGGCCACCAGGATAGCCGATGTATGCTCCCGAATCCGTTTCAGCACCTTAGGAAGCACTCCCGGCATGATCTCCATAAAGTCCGGCTCAAAAGAAGCCAGCTGTTTCCGGGTGTTCTCAAAAGCAATCGAGTCAATGAGAAATGTCCGCTGGCCGCCGATCAGTCCCAGTTCCATGGCATGTTTCACCAGCGCCGGCTTGGTGCTTATGATTCCGTCTGCACGGGTATTTTCCCTGATAAAATCTACGGCCACCTCTTTCTGGCTGAGTCCCGTAATCAAATCCACATGAACGATCGCCAGCTTATCCGCTGCTTTCACCTTCTCCACAAGACCTGTAATACTGCATACCGTCCCGAAAAGAATAAACACAACGGAGGATTCTGTCTGCAGCGCATGTTCCAGGCCCGTCTCATCCTTCACTGCCGTGATAATCGGAGAAGCCCCGAAGATATCTTCAAGTCCCATAATCATCCCCCTAAAATGGTTCTTGTACTATCATACACCAATTTGTCAGAAAAATCAAATATATGCCGAAAACGGCGGAAAACTTTCGTCTCCCGCCGTCCTGCAGTTCTCATACCCGCGTATTCGTTCTTTCCATATATCCGCTTTCTCCGGCTTCTGCTATATATCCGCTTCCTTCGGCTTCCGCTATATCCGCCTGCTTCGGCTTCCGCTTACACTTCCGCCGTCATCCCGTCATACGCCACGCAGAATCCGTATTTTGCTGCCTGCCGCTCCATCTCTTCATGGAGCCAGCCCCCGTTATGGGAAAAATGGGTGAGAATAAATTTCGTATTCTCGTCCGCGCAGCCAATCCTGCGCAGACGGTCCGCCACATTCACGTCATTGGCAAGGCCCATATGTCCTGTTTTCATCTGCAGTCTCTGCATGGTACAGTCCAGGCTTGCCAGATCGAGGCGGATCCCTTTCATGAATTCCCAGGTCTCTTCCGGAAATTCCCCCGTATCATTGCCGTACAGCAGCCGCTTTCCGTCCTTCTCAATGATATAGATAAAACAGTTTTCCAGCGGATTGTGGGCTGCCTTCAGGGGCGTCACCGTATACCCATCCGCGGAATAAGAGCAAAACTCCTTAAGTTCATGGAACGCGACCTGCGGTCTGTTTGATGCCGTCTCCGATACCTCTTTCAGAAACTGTTCCAGACTCCTGCCCACCGCGTCATTTCCATAGATGTCCAGGGTTCCGGCTATATCCACGGCAAATCCTTTCCGCCGCAGCATCAGTTCCTCCGGATACCAGTGATCCTGATGGGAATGGGTGACGATCAGCGTTCGGATCGCAGGCATATTCAGCCCGTAATCCAGCATATGGGCGTAAGTATCCGGCGGGAAATCGATCAGCAGCCTGTCGTCAACCACGGCCTGGGACCTGGTCCGGATATTTTTTCCGCCCAGGCGCCGCGCCTCCTTACATGACTCGCAGTTGCAGAATATTCCCGGCCACCCTTCCGCGGCGGCGGTTCCAAGATATTGTATCTTCATATCAGCTCTTCACCGCCCCGGCCGTAAGTCCGCCTACAATGGATTTCTGCATAATGCAGTAGAAGATCAGGAGCGGAAGCATGGACGCCAGGAAGGTTGAAAAGGTCAGGCTGTAGTTGATCGTATATTCCGTCTGGAAATTGTACTGGAACAGCGTAAGGGTCCAATCCTTCCAGCCTCGGTTCAGGGTAATCAGCGGAAGCATAAAGTCGTTCCACATCCACAGGCCCTGTTTGATCAGCACCGTAGCCAGCATGGGCTTAAGAAGCGGGAACACCACGGAAGTATAGGTCTTCAGCGTGCTGGCTCCGTCGATCCAGGCAGCCTCCTCCATATCCGGCGGTATCGCTCCCATAAATCCTACGAACAAAAACACGCTCTCGCAGGTGGAACTGGAGATACACAGGATGCCCAGTCCCGTAGGATTCATCATATTCAGGGAACTGAGCAGCTTTACCAGCGGCATCATCTTCACCTGGAAGGGAATGAAAATTCCCAGAAGCAGGAAATAATATACGATCCGGTACGCCTTGCTGACCGGTATTTTCCTTGCCACCGCGTAACTCATGGCCGGCATGATAACGATATTTCCTGCCAGTACGATGGCTGTGACATAAACCGTGTTGAAAAAGGCCCGCCAGTATCTTTCGTTTGACAGAACCTCCTTAAAACCGTCCAGATAAATGGGAATTGGCGGCGTAAAAAAGCTCTGGGAACTCTGTACATTGGACTTAAATGCCGTCACGATGGTGATATACAAAGGAAATACGATCAGCAGAAGTCCAAATATCAAAATGATGTAAGTAAGTACGTTATTCTGTTTTCTTCCTTCTATCATACCTTACACCGCCTTCTTCTTATCAGTGAAATAAATCTGCGCCGCGGATATGGCGGCAACGATGATTCCCATCACGATTGCCTCCGCGATACTGAACGCGTATTTATTCTGGGTGAACCCGTGCTTATAGATCAGCATTGCCACGCTTCGCGTAGCGCTTCCGGGACCGCCCCCCGTCATTGCCATAATATAGTCGAATACCATCAGGCCGCTCTTCAGCGTAAGCACGAATACCACGCTTACTACCGGAAGCAGGAACGGCAGCGTTATGTAGCGGAACACATCCCAGGATGTGGCCCCGTCCAGAACGGCTCCTTCATACAGATCCGTAGGAACGCTCTGGAGTCCTGCCAGAAACAGCAGTGTGGGAATACATAATCCCTGCCACAGATTGACGAACAGAATGGTCCACATGGCCAGTTTTTTGTCTGCCAGCGGATTCTGGCTCAAAGCGGCGATGTTCAGCGCTTTTCCTATGATCGGAATAATGTAATAGCAGAGCTTGTTAAAAATCAAACCGATGGTCATGGAACTCAAAACCGCCGGAATAAAGTAGATTGCCCTGAAAAAGCCTTTTCCTTTGATCTTTCGGTTCAGCAGCATGGCGATAATAATTCCAAGGACAATGGTAAATACGACCAGCAAAATCGTATATTTCAGCGTAAAAATCAAAGAATCCATAAACTGGCTGGTCCGGAAGATCTTCACATAATTTCCCAGACCGATAATATTATATTTCTTGCTGATTCCATCCCAGTCTGTCAGGCTGTAATAGATACCCATCAGAACAGGCGTGATAAAAAAGAATAAATACAGCAGGAAGCCCGGCGCTGTAAACAGGAGAAAAGCCCTGTCCCTGCTCTTCTGCCT
Organism: uncultured Lachnospiraceae bacterium; assembly: GCA_947626365.1. Lineage (GTDB taxonomy): Bacteria > Bacillota > Clostridia > Lachnospirales > Lachnospiraceae > UBA3402. The sequence continues at coordinate 56,319 of CANQRW010000002.1, read as the reverse complement.
CCTGGATGTGCTGCCGCTCTCCTTCTTGTTCCCCATCAAGAATCCTCCTCCTATTCCTAAAAGAACCTTCCATCAGTTAAAGGGGCGGAGAACCGCCCGGCGGTCCTCCGCCCCTTTCATACGTCAGTATGCAAATAAAGCGCCAGTGACGCTTTATTTGTATTCACGCAGACGACTCTCCCCGTCTGCCGCCGCGGTTACTGATTATCGGCGTAGATCGTCTCGATTGCTTCCTGTGCGGACTCAAAGAAGGTATCTCTGTCCAGGTCTCCAAGGAACGTCTGGCAGCAGTCGCGGATTTCTTCTCTCAGTCCGTTGGGCCAGAAGTTAACTGCGGTCAGAAAGATGTTGCCCTCATCTACAGCGGTCTTCATGGCCGCGTGCTCAGGAATATTGTACTCTACGCCTTCGATGGTGCTTACATTGCCGTCTACATCACAATATCTCTGGGCGATATCCTGCCTGGTCATGAATTCAAGGAACTTAAGGCCGATCTCTTTGTCAGCGCAGGTAGAGGAAATACTGAAAGCGGTATCCACATTAACCGGAACCTTGGTGGCTTCCCCTCTGGGATGCGGGAATGCAAACAGTTCTACATTGGCGTCCGGATTGTTCTGACGAACCGTCGCCAGCATCCAGGTGCCGCTCAGCATGAAGCCTGCATTGCCGTTGCTGAATTCAGCTGCCGCGATATCATAGTCCATACCCATATGATCTTCTACGGTATAGTTAAGCAGCTGCTCATTGTAATCACACCAGGTCTGCAGTGTGGGAGAATCTTTCGCTTCCATCTCTCCGTCTGCGATTTTCTGGAATTCGGAATCGGAATCATTGTTGATGATACCGGCGGTACGCTCAAATCTCTGAGCAACATTGCCGATATCCTTGTTGGGAAGAAGGAATCCGGTCACGCCGTTAGCCTTGAGGATCTCACAATCCTCAATCAGCTCGTCCCAGGTAGCAGGCGTGCTCTCGATTCCATTAGCATTCAGAACGTCCATATTGGCATAGATGCCATAGGTACTTAAAGACATGGGAACCGCGTAATAACCGCCGTCGCAGTCTGTCATCCCCAGGGCAGTGCTGTTGACCTTGCTTAAGTAGTCCTGATCCGTAATCTCCTCAAAATATCCCTCACGGAACATATTCTTATAGAAATCCTCCGCAGGATAGGAATTCAGGATATCAGGCATTTTATTGCTGGCCGCCCTGGTCTGCAGTACGGTACGCGCGTCGTCGGAACTGACGACTTCAATCTTCACTCCGGGGTTCTCCTCACAGAAAGCTGCCGTCAGCTCTTCCATGATGGACACGATCTCCGGTTTGGATAAAAACAGTTCTAATTCTACGGTGTCACCGCTTGCCGTTACCCCCCCTCGTCGCTGCTGGCAGCCTCTGTCTCCTTGGCTGCTTCCGTCGCCGCCGGAGCTGCCGTATCCGCGCTGCCGCCGGAACTGGAGCTGCTGCCGCCGCAGGCCGTCAATACGCTGCCTGCAACCAGAACCGCCGCCAATACTAAACTGAGTTTCTTCATTTTCACTACCTCTCCTCTCTTTTCTTTAAATTTACTGCTTCTATATAAATTTTCTCTCCGCCTATGATACCCCCGCGAAACACTCCCACACATAGCCTCTGTTCATAAAGCGGAGAGGAAAACTTATACCTGACTGTTATCATTTGGCTTTTTCTTTATGCTTCACATAGGCTTTGCACACCTCTGGGAAGTTCGTGATCACGCCGTCGCAGCCCCACAGATAAAGCTGCTCCAGCTCCGCCATATCGTTGACGGTCCAGACGTTTAATTTGATCCCGTGAGCCTTACAGTTCTCAATGGCCGCATCGCTTAAGGTCTTGTAGCCCGGATGATAATACTCGAGACCGCTGCTTTTACAGCAGTATCCGGCATTGCCCAGGCCGTTGCCGCCCATCAGCGCCCCGCAGGGAATCTCCGGAGCCAGCTTCTTAGCCTTGACCAGGGACAGCAGGTTAAAGGATGAGAAGAGAATCCGATTCTCCAGTCCATATTTCCTGACGATCTCTACCGTCTTCTCCTCAATGTCCTCATAATAGTAAACGCCTGTCTTTATCTCGATATTGGTAAAGATATCGGTCTGCGCCATCCACGCGCAGTATTCTTCCAGAGAAGGGATGGGTTCAAAATCCGTCACGTGAGGGAACAGCTTTGCCGCGTTCAGCTTTTTCAGCTCCTCAAACGTATAGTCCTTTACAGACCCTGTCCCATCGGTAGTCCGGTCCACCTTCTCGTCATGGATTACTACGACTACTCCGTCCTTTGTTGTCTGGACATCCAGTTCGATGCCGTCGCACCCGGCTTCCACCGCCTTGCGAAACGCCAGCATGGTATTCTCCGGATATCTTCCGCTATAGCCTCTATGAGCAATCACTTTCATAATGTCGCCTTCCTTACTTCATTGCCGCCTTGGAATAACCGGTCAGCATGTATTTCTGGAACATGAAGAACATAACTACTACCGGCAGGATTGCCATCACGGCGCCGGCCATGATCTCATGGTTATTCATGGTCGCCTGCCCGGCAAACGTATTCTTAAGCTGCGCCAGACCTACGGTAAGCACCCGGCGCTGTTCGTTCTTGGCGATAATCTTGGGCCAGAAGTAGCTGTTCCAGCCGTTGGTAAATGTAACCAGGGTCGTTGTAAACAATGTGGATTTGCACATGGGCGTCAAAATCTTGGTAATGACGCCGATTCTGCCCAGGCCGTCTACCTTGGCCGCATCGATATAGCTGTCGTCGATGGCCATGAAGGTCTGACGCAGCATGAAAATATAATACGGAGAGATACACTCCGGAAGGATCAGGCCCAGGAACGTATCATTCAGTCCCCAGTTAGCGCACATGATGTAGATGGGAATGAACGTAACCTGGATGGGAATCATCAGCGCGCCCAGAACGAACAGGAAGCACACGCCCTGACCCTTGAATTTGCCTTTGGAAAAACCATAGGCCGCGAACACGCCGGTGACGATCTGGGAAATCAGGATCCCGGCCGTCATGACAATGGTGTTATAGTAGTATTTTCCGAAATTAACTCTCTTAAATACGCTCAGATAGTTCTCAAGATGGATCTCATGGGGCCACAACGTCGGCACCGCCAGAAGAATCTCTTCCTGGGATTTCACGGACGAGGAAATCATCCAGTACAGCGGGAAGAGTACGATCAGGGTGACGAGGATGGCCAGGGTATACTGAACGGCGGCTATGATCTTTCTTTTTCTCTTCGCCGCCATCTCCCGTTCCAGACGGGTAGTGGTTTTCGCTTCGCTCATATCCGCCCTCCTTATGAATCGTAGTGAACGCTGTTGTTGGATACCTTAAAGGTCAGCGCCGTGAATACCAGCAGCAACACAAAGAACGCGATCGCGATAACCGATGCCCGGTCCATACGGAAGTCCTCCATAGCGTACTGATAAATCTTGTACACGAACACCTCGGTGGAACGATACGGTCCGCCGCTGGTCAGGATATCGATGGACTGGAATACCTTCATGGAAGAAAGGAAGGTCGTCACAAACAGGAACAGGGTTGTGGGCGAAAGCATGGGAATCGTAATCTTCCAGAATCTCTGCCACGCGGTGGCTCCGTCCAGGGAAGCCGCCTCATAATAGTCCTTGGAGATGCCGATCATGGCGGACAGATAAATCATCATGCCGTAACCGATGGCTCTCCACCCGGTAACCATCAGCACCGCGAACAGTGCGGTATGACGGTTCTGCAGCCACGCTACCGGAGCAACGCCGAAGAAGCCAAGAAGATAGTTCAGGATACCGGTATCGGTGTTCAGGATCCACAGAAAAACCACAGCCGCGGATGACATGGCCACGTACTTGGGCATGAACACGATGGCTCGCATGATGGAGAAGGCTCCGTTCATGCGGTTGAAGATCAGGGCGAAAATCAGTCCGCCTACCAGAGTGATAGTAAGTTCGCCGATGGAGTACAGGATCGTAACCTTCAGAGAGTTCAGAAGGTATTTGGTTCCCGAACCGTTAAACAGCCACACCCAGTTCTTCATCCCTACATAATTCCAGGTATCATTCAGCAGGTTCCAGTCAGTAAAACTGATCTGAACCAGCTTGCAGATCGGGTAATAGGTAAATATTGCTATGAGGATCAGCGACGGCAGGACGCAGACGAAATCCTTAATAGCAGACGTTGTCTTGGGATTTATTAATGGTTTTTTCTCCACGTTGTCCTCCTTCTTAATCGTAATTTTTAAGATAAATGGCCGGCCTCCGGCGGCCAGTGCCGGAGGCCGTATCTCGCTGTTATCTCATATTATTATCCGACAGCATCCTCCAGGACCTCGTCGATCTCCTCCGCCATATCGGCAATCTTGCTGTCGATATCTACATCCTCATACATGATTTCGATCATGTAGTTCTTCCAGATGGTCGCCAGCTGGTTCCAGCCGGGATGCTGGATTCTCGGATAAATCAGGTTCAGGTTATCGAAAATGCACTGGAACGCAGGTTTCTCTTCCAGGAACGCCTTGCCTTCGTCAGTGGTCAGCACAGAATTTCTGGTGGGCATATAGCCGGTAGCGCTGGCCCACTTCATGTTGGTCTCTTTACCGCACAGATAGCAGAGGAACTGCCATGCCGCGTTCTTGGTGGCCTGATCGTTCTTGGACGGAATCAGCAGTACGCAGCCGCCGATCTCCTGATCCTTGCTGCCGTTGTAGCCGGGAAGCCATGCCATGCCAACCTCGAAATCACAGGAATCCACATAGGTGGTGTACAGGGAGCTGGTGTGGGAAACCGCGAAAGCTTTTCCGTCGATAAAGCTCTGTCTCATGTTGGAAGAAGCGTCGCTGCCGTTATCAGTCCAGTAAATCCAGCCCTTGTCATACCAGTCTTTGAACTGATGCGCCAGTTCCAGGCCGGCATCGCTGCCCAGGTCGGTGGTGACTTGGTCGTCGTTAATGATATTCAGGCCTCTGTTCAGATAGAAGGTCTCAAAATACCACTGATCCCAGCCGGGGATGCTCAGACCGGTACGGCCATTAGCTGCAGCCTTCTCCAGGAAAGCGTCCATTCCGCTCCAGTCTTCCGGAACCTCGATGCCTTCCGCATCGGCGATATCCTTATTATAATAGATAACCTGAGTGGAGATCAGGAAGGGAAGAGCCACCTGCTTGCCCTCATACTGGGAAGCCAGAAGCATACCAGCGGAGAAGTCGTCCAGGTCATACCCGGTAGCCGCCGCGTAGGGGCCTAGATCCTCAGTCAGTCCGCCCGCGCCGTACTCAGCTACATAGGGCGTGTTGGCTACCGTCACGGCCGGAAGTCCGGTACCCGCGGCATGAGCCGCCACCAGAGCCTCGTTCACCTGAGCGTAGCTTCCTACATAAACCGGCTCCACTGTAATCAGATCCTGTGAATTGTTGAAATCATTCACGACCTCTTCCACGATCCAGCTGTGCTGATCCTCGATGGAATGCCACCACTGGATGGTGATGGGCTCGGTCACCTCATACATGGAAGCGTCTACTTCCGCTGGGGCCTCGGTCTCCGCTGCCTCCGTCTCGCTGCTTCCCGCGGAATCAGCCGCTGCAGCCTGCGTGGTCTGCTGTACCGCGCCGCCGCCTGTGGAGCCGCCGCCGCTGCAGCCTGCCAGCAGGCCGGCAGCCATGGCCATAGTTAAAAGAATTGCCAACGTCTTTTTCATTTGATACATACCCTCCATTCATAAATAAACATTTAAACTGTTTTTGGCGGGAATGATGTGTTAAATTTTGGTAAAATTTGTCCCCGTACTGCACATTGTTTTACCTATTTTTTCAACATTTGTTTTTCATCCCGCCCGCTGCAAATGCCATAATATCTAGCTTCTTTAGAATACCACTGTTTAGCACTATTTGTCAACAACTTATCAAAACTATTTTCTCTTTTAAGCATTTTTTACATGGATTTTAACTTAATCTTGTTGATTATTAACGAGAAAAAAAGATTGATTTTTTTGCTGAAAAATGCTAAACTTTGAGAATGAAGACATAGAACTGCTGTTTTCAGGAGGAAGTTTGTATGAAGAAACCTACGATCAAAGATATTGCCACTATCGCAGGAGTATCGCCGGCATGCGTATCGATGATCCTCAGCGGCAAGAACCTGCAGCGTTTCTCAGAGCAGACTATCCAGAATGTGTATCAGGCTACCCGCGAACTGGGATATCTGCCCAAAAAGCAGCGTGGCAAAAGCGCAAAAGACGTTATCCTCATCGTCTGCCCGTCACTTATGAACCCTTACTACACCACCCTGATCCAGAGCATGGAACAGGAAGCCCGGGTCCGCGGTTATCTGACGCTGGTATTCGCCACCTACTGGAATAAGAACGCCGAGCGTGAGATTTTGGAACTGGCCGCCAGACCCCTGGTGGTAGGCGTTATTTTCGCCATGATTCCTCAGCAGCCCCATCTGGCAGAGGAGGTCAGCAAGCTGGTCCCCATGGTGACTGTGGGCGATAAAACCTACAACATTAACATTGATACCGTAGATGTCAACAACTACTCCGCAGGGCGCATGGTAGCCGCGCATCTGATCGAGCTGGGACACAAGCACATCGCGTATGTATCTACCACATTGAACAGCGAGCATTCTTCTCGCGTTAACCGCTGCAACGGACTGAAAGACGAATACGCTCATTCCTGTCCCGATGGCAGCGTCACCGTTTTCAGCCAGGAGGTATCTCCCCACCGGGAGCTGTACGTCATTGCTGTAGAACGGGAAGTAGGCTACGAACTGACAAAGAAATGCCTGAAAGAGCACCCTGAGATCACCGCGATCGTCGCCGTCAATGATATGGTGGCCTACGGAGCCAGGGAAGCGCTCCTGGAGTCCGGAAAGAACATTCCGGAAGACATAAGCCTCTGCGGATTCGATAACATCTATCCGTCACGCTTCGAAGGCATCAATCTGACTACCATCGAACACGCCATTGTAGGAAGGGGCCGCAGCAGCATCCGTCTCCTGACCGATAAGATTCAGGCTCAGGAAGATATAAGCCACGGCAAGGCCATCACGCGGATGGAATATCAAAGCGATCTGCTTATCGGCGATACCACCGGCCCGGTACCTGCAGGGACTACGTAACCAATAGACCACGATAAAGGGAGCCTGACATGCGCAGGCTCCCAGTTTTAAACTTTTTCATTTGATCCCCCGTCAGACCTCATCAGCGTTCTCAGGCGCCTCGTCCTGATACCGGGCAAATACGGAGCGGAACAGGTAGGAGCTGACGAAAGCCGCCAGCGCCATGAAGATGGGAAACAGGATGGTAATATAATAAGTAAGCGCCCCGAATATGACGTAAATGACCAGAACCGTCACGGATACATAGAGATTGCCCATCGCCATGATAAAGCTGTTGGTCAGGATCTTCTTCACCGGCAGATGAAATCTGGACAAAATCGGAAATACATACAGGGCCGTCAGCGCGTACACAAGGGCCAGGCAGAGCAGCACCCCCAAACACAGGGTCCGGACCGGCCGGGGGACGGAGATATTCATGCAGGCCCACAGATCCACGGCCAGAAAGCCTCCCACAGCCAGAAGGATCAGCCAAAGGATGGTAGCCGGAAGGAAGTTTTTCCGAAAGGCTTTCCAGAAGCTCCTCCACACATAACCCTCTTCGTTGTCCGCCTGCTTCAGCGTAAACTGATACAGGGAGGTAGTGGCGGCGCCCATGGTGAAGACGGGCAGTGAGGCCGCGAACCACAAAATTCCCAGGAAGAACACATCCGTTATCTTTTCCATAAAGCTCCAGAACTTATTTTCCGGATTGAAAATGCCGTTCAGATTCACAGGGCACGCTCCTTTCCATTTCACGTATTCCCGGCGGCAGCCGTCAACAGATCAGACGTCTGTCACGCAGCCTTTTCATATATTGTATCACATTTTTGGCAAAGAAGGGGGATTTTTATGAAAATTTTTCGTAAACTAAAAAGAAATTTCGCAGATGACCGGGCAACTCTGAAGTCCCTGCCCTTCCGTCAGAAAATCCGTTTCATTCTGGATTACTACAAGGGTTATTTTTTCATCTTTCTGTGCCTGTGCCTCCTGGGCTACTACGTAGGCGATCTGTGGCTGCAGACCCAGAGGGACACTGTTCTGGAAGGCTTCTTCTCCAATGATGACGAAAATCTGTTTCCGGCCCAGAAAATCGCTGAAGATTTCTCCGCTTACGCGGGTCTGAAGAGGGGCCAGCAGGTGATCTTCGACGACAGCCTCTATGTGATAACCGGTTCTTCCGCCGACTACAATACCGCCAGCCAGGGCAAGATCATGGCCTACGTCTCCGCCCGGGAACTGGATTTTCTGATCACCACGGGGGATCTGGTGAAAACCTACGCCCCCAGCTTTCCGGTTCAGGACCTGGAGGAATTTCTTCCCGACGATCTGAAGGCGCTCTTCAAGGACCGTCTTCTCTACGCCGCTGACAGTACCGGCAGGACGAAGGCCTGCGGCATCAGTATGGAGGGCTCCCGCTTCACGAAGAATTCGGAATCGGAAAAGGAAGCCCCCCATTACCTTATGGTCTATTCCTACACGGAGCACAAGGATATGATCGTGAAATTCCTGCGGTACGCGTTCGAACTGGAATAGTACAGATCATTATTTAATTCCGGAATGCATAAAGCTTTCCACGAACTGTCTCTGGAACAGGACGAAGGCGATCAGCAGCGGAGCGCATACCAGCAGGGTAGCCGCGCTCACATCGCTCCACTGGGCGCCGGTCTCATAGGACATGGCAAACATGGCAAGTCCCAGGGACAATGGCCGGTTGGCGACCGAATCCGTCATGACCAGCGGCCACAGGAAGTTGTTCCACTGATAGGACACAGAGATCATGCCGAAGGTCAGGTAGGCTGATCTCAAAAGCGGCACGTACACCATCACCAGGATCTGCAGCAGGTTGGCCCCGTCTACCCTGGCCGCCTCCTCCAGCTCATAGGGGATCGTCTTGATGGTCTGACGCACGATCAGGGTCCCCATGGCCGAGGTGAAGAAGGGCAGCATGATCCCGATACGGGTATCCGTCAGCCCCAGACGGCTCATCAGGGTGTAGTTGGGCAGGATCAGCACTTCCGGCGCGATCATCATCTGGGACAGGAACAGCACGAACAGGAAGTTCGATCCGTAAAAGTCGATGCGGGCAAACACGTAGCCGGCCATGGTGATCAGCACGAACTGGACCAGCAGCACGCCCACGGTAATGAACAGGGTATTCCCGTAATACTTGAAGAACGGCGCCGCGTCCAGCACCCGCTTGAAGTTATCAAGGGTAGGCACGGAGACCGCGAACAGATCCAGCGCCACATCCTGGCGGATAAAGGCGGTGCGGATCATCCATATGACGGGGATCATGCAGATGAACATAAGTGCGAACAACAGCACATTAACAATATAATTCGCCACTGACTTTTTTCTCATCATCCCACCCCCTAATCGTTATAAAACGCCTTCCGGTCGCTTGTGAAGAAGTTCACGGAAGTAATGATCAGCATCATGAGCACCAGGATGACCGTGATGGCCGAGGCTTTGCCCGTATCCCAATAGTCAAATCCTGTCTGGTAGATATAGAACAGGAGCATATTGGTGGCGTTGCCGGGACCGCCCTTGGTCATGATGTAAAGGTGGTCCACCATCTTGTAGGCGTTGGTCAGCACAATGATCAGCACGTAAATGTTGGTGGCCTGAAGCATGGGCCAGGTGATCTTGGTGAACATCTGCACTTCCGTGGCTCCGTCGATCCTGGCAGCCTCATACAGTTCCTTGTCGATCCCATGGAGTCCGGCGATGTAGAACAGCATGATATATCCGGTATTCTTCCAGATCAGCATGACAATCAGGGCCCAGATGGCCGTCTTGCCATCAGCCAGGAATCTCCAGCTGGGGTTGATATAACCCAGCAGCCCGTAAATGGGCGTGTAGATGAACATCCAGATATTGGCGGCCGCTACCAGCGGGATAAAGGTGGGGTAGATGAACCCCAGCCTCACCAGGCTCACGCCGCGGGTGAGCCGGTTGGATACGGTGGCCAGGATCACCGCCAGCCCCATACAGAGGGGAATGGTCACCACCGCGATCAGCAGGTTGTTTCGGAAGCACTCCCGAAAGACAGGGTCCTTCAGGAGCGCTTTGTAGTTGTCCAAACCGATAAATACAGGCTTTATTGTGGAAAGGTTATCTCGAAACAAGCTGCTGTACAAGCTCTGCGCTACGGGGTACAGGGTGAACACGAACAGGAAAAACAGGGCCGGGGCCAGCAAAAGCCACGCCTTTATGCTGCGTTTCCACTTCATCCGTACTGCCCGCGCGACAGTACTCTGCATTGATGTATCAACAGTTTGATTTTTCATAGCCGTCCCTTCCTTATCGATATGCCTGCAAAATACCCTCTGCTGTCTGCTGAGCTGTCTCAAGCGCAGGCTCGATCTCCTGCTGGTTGGTCATCACATAGGAGATCGCGTCGTCGATGGCCTTCTGAACCTCCGCCTGGTTGTAGGTGGAAAGCTCCGCGTATCCATACTCAAGCTGGTCTCTCGCTACCAGGCAGTACGGGAATTCTTCCGCGTACGCTTTCATGCGCTCGGTTTCATAAGCAGTGGGCCTGGTGGCCACATATCCGGTATCGATACTCCACTGGGCGACACGCTCGTCGTCGGTCATCCATTTGATAAATTCAAAGGCTGCCTTCTGGCGTTCTTCGGAAATGCCCTTGAAGATGTAGAAGTTACCGCCGCCGGTGGGGGATCCGGGAGAATCCTTGGCCGGGAGCATGGCGACGCCGAAGTCGAACTTGGCGTTGTTCTTCACGCTGGTCAGGTTGCCGGTGGTATGGTACATCATGGCCGTCTTGCCTTCGATAAAGTCAGAGGGTGTGGTGGCCCAGGCTACGATGCCTTCCGGCATGGAGCCGTCCTCCGCCAGGCTCTTCCAGTATCTCATGCCTTCCGCCGTCCTGGGATCGTTGTAATAGGTCTCGGTACCGGTCTCGTTCATCAGGTTGAAGCCGTTCTGCTGCACGCAGAAGGTCTGCAGCATCCAGTAAGCATAGCCGTCAGACGGAATCTCAATGCCATACTGAGTGGTCTGTCCGTTCTCTACGATGGTCATCTTCTTGGCCATCTCCTTCATCTCATCCCAGGTAGTGGGCGGGGATTCCGGATCCAGTCCCGCGGCTGCCATCGCTTCTTTGTTGTAATAAAGCACGATGGTGCTCCGCTGCCACGGAATACCGTATGTGATATCGCCGGCGCGGCTGTTCATCATGAAGCCGTCATAGAACCCGTTCAGCCACTCCTGATCTTCCGGAGTGACGCACATGCTGTTGATATCGATCACCGCGTCCATGGCCAGCAGGGAATACAGGTCGATGGAGAACAGGATGGCCATATCCGGGATATTGCCCGCCTTGATGGCCGCCTGGACCTTGGTACGGGTGTCCGCGTAGCTTCCGGCGTACACCGGGTTGACGATCACATTGGGATTTTCCTCATGATACTGCTTACAGAGGGCGTCGATCAGGGCATCGGGGCCGCCGCCTACCGATACCGGGAAGTACATGGTCAGCTCCAGCGCGCCGTCAGAAGCTGCCGCTTCCGCAGGAGCCGCCTCCTGCTTCGCAGCCTGAGTTTCCTGGGCTGCCTGGGTTGCCCCCCCCGCCGCCGCCGCTGCTTCCGCCGCCGCATGCCGTCAGAGATGCTATCATTGCACCCGCCAATAATACACTCATAATTTTCTTCATACCTTTTCTCCTTTCTTTCGTTGACATAAAAATGTCTATGAGATAAACAATAACGTATCTCCCCACACATATTTGCTGCCCGGTTCTAAAGGACCGTCTCCAGCAGCTCCTTCATCTCTCCCAGAGAGAGATAGATTCCGTCCGGCTTTACCTGGGACGCAGCCACATCCTCAAGCCTGGTCTCGCCGGACAGCACCAGAAATCCTCTGGCGCCATGATTGACGCCGGTGGCCACATCTGTATATAGTCTGTCCCCCACAAATGCCACCTTGTCAAGTTCTACGCCTGTCCGAAGCCGCACCATGTCCACCGTCTCCTGGAACGGTTTGCCCAGATACTTGGGCTCCACACCCGTGGAGAGGGAGATCGCGGCGCAGAAGGAACCGCAGTCCGGGATGAATCCGGATTCCGTCGGACAGTTGATGTCCAGATGAGTCGCCAGAAACAACGCCCCTTCACGAATAAAGGTACACGCATGCTCCAGCTTCTCATAAGTCAGCGTCGTATCAAATCCAACCACTACAATATCCGGTCTGGCGTCCCCCGGCTCCCACAAAGGGATTCCCGCGCCCCGGAAACATTCAATCAGGGCGGCGGTTCCCACCAGATAAACCGTCCTGCCGGGATAATTCTCCTGCAGGTAAGCGATGGTCACGTCCCCGGAGGTCATGATTTGTTCCCGGCTGATCCGGCAGTCCATACCGGCCAGCCGTTCCATATATACCTCCGGAGAGCGCGATGAGTTGTTGGTAAAAAACAGGATCTTTCGTCCCTTTTTCTGTACATACTGGACAAATTCCAAAGCGCCGTCCAGACGGCGGTTCCCCAGATAGAAGGTCCCGTCCATATCCAGAACAAACAGCCGGATCTCCGCCAGCAGGGCTGCTCGGTCTCTATCCTGCGCACCGGGCGCAGAGTTTCCATGCATGATCATTCCAATCCCACCATTCTGTGTCCGGTTACAGGAATCAGGCCCTTGCTACATTCTTCGTCGCGATAATATCCACACCGGTATCGGCACAGTTCTCGATCAGCACCTGGCCCATAGCTACCGGAGCGTCCACTCTGGCCGCCCGAATCTCCTTCATGATGTCGAATATCTTGGACTTGGGAATATCGCTTTTGGTCTTTACGGAAACCATGGCGATGTCGCCGCCGTCCACGCGGATACTGGAGGTTACGATTCGGGTAGGACTCAGCACTTCTTTCTTGGCATAGTCCGCTCCTCTGGGGCAGGTATTTCCGGTCACTTTGATATCTTCACCTTCGATATTCACGGTTAAGGGGCAGCCCAGGGGGCAGCCGATGCAAATCAGATTCCTCGTCTCCATTATTCCACCTCCGTACAAATCTTGATCCGGCTGATATCCGGGTAATCGGCAAAGCTGCTCTTCTTCAGGATCACCTGCTCCATCTCTCCGGGAGCCAGAACTTTCTTCTTCTTTCTGGAAATCAGCTTATCGTTATAATAAATGGCAATATAACGGTCTTTGTAGACGTCTGCCACACGGAAACGCACCGTAACCGCATCTTCCATGGTGTCCACATTGAGGGTCTGGGGCACGGTATAGCGGACGCCGTTCTCCGCCAGAAGCGGTACCTGACGGCCCTTGTCTGCCTCTCTTCCTCGCAGCACATAAGCCGCCGCGTTCTGGCCTGCTAGGGTAGCCTCCTGGGACACAAAATCTACCAGGTCATGAACGTGAAGCACATTGCCGCAGGCGTAGATGCCTTCCACCTCGGTCTCCAGACGATCGTCCACGTTGGGGCCGGAGGTGACGCGGTTCATGGAGACGCCGGCGCCTTTGGACAGCTCGTTCTCCGGAATCAGGCCTACGCTGAGAAGCAGGGTGTCGCAGGAATAATACTCTTCCGTTCCCGGAACCGGATTGCGGTCCGGTCCAACCTCGGCGATGGTGATGCCGGTGAGACGCTCCTTGCCGTGAATCTGGGTTACGGTGTGGCTCAGCTTCAGCGGAATGCCGTAGTCGTCCAGACACTGTACGATATTTCTCTTCAGGCCGCCGGAGTATGGCATCAGCTCCGCAACCACCTTCACCTTAGCGCCGGCCAAAGTCATACGCCTTGCCATGATCAGGCCGATATCGCCGGAACCCAGGATCACTACTTCCTTGCCTACCTGGTATCCCTCGATGTTCATCAGCCTCTGGGCGGTTCCCGCGGAGTATATTCCTGCCGGACGATAGCCGGGCGTGTTCAGGGCGCCTCTGGGACGCTCTCTGCAGCCCATAGCCAGGATCACGGCTCCTGCCTGAATGGTCACAAGACCTTCTTCTCTATTGATATAAGTTACCTCTCTTGCGGGACTTATGTCAGCCACGATGGTATTCAGCTTGTAAGGAATCTTCTCCGCTTCCACCATATCGATGTAGCGGCCTGCGTACTCGGGGCCTGTCAGCTCTTCTTTGAATGTATGGAGACCGAAGCCGTTGTGAATGCACTGGTTCAAAATACCGCCCAGCACTCTGTCGCGCTCCAGGATCAGGATGTCCTGAACTCCGGCTTTTCTTGCAGCCGCCGCTGCCGCCAATCCGGCGGGGCCTCCGCCGATGATTACGATATCATGATGTGTCATCCTATTATCCTCCTCCTATAGTTTTCCAATGAGCATCTCAGAGCCCGGCTGGTTCTTGCAGATCTCTTCCATGGGGATTCCGGTCTCCCGGGACAGGATCTCCATGGTTCTGGGCGTACAGAATCCGGCCTGGCAGCGGCCCATGCCCTGACGCACTCTTCTCTTAATTCCATCCAGTGACCTGGCTCCCAAAGTACGGCGGATGCTGTCCACAATCTCACCCTCGCTGACATTCTCGCAGCGGCATACGATGGTACCGTAATCCGGACGCTCCTTGATGAGAGCGGCGCGGGCTTCCTTGTCCATGGCAGACACATGAGGGATCGCTTTTCTGGTGGCAATGAAGTTCTCCTTCTTCGCGGCTTTCGCCTCTTTGGCTACCATCTCGGCGATGTATACGCCGATGGCCGGCGCGCTGGTAAGTCCCGGAGACTCAATTCCTGCCGCATCAAAGAACCCTTTGGCATCTTCCGGCTCGCCCAGAATAAATTCATGGTTGCCTTCGTGGGCGCGCAGTCCGGAGAAGGAGGTGATCACCTGACGGTAAGGAATGTTCTTCACGCCCCGGGCTGATTTGCTGATGACCTCAGCCAGCTCCGCCGCTGTGGTGTAAGTGCCTTCCTTGTCCTCAATATCCGTAGCTGTGGGACCGAGAAGAAGGTTTCCGTGAATAGTAGGCGTAACCAGGATTCCCTTGCCGTACTTGCCCGGCAGCTGGAAGATGGTCTTGTCCACATGGTGGCCGGCCTCCTGATCCAGCAGGCAGTAGTCGCCCTTTCTGGGAACGATGGCAATCTTTTTCTCGCTTACCATATTGTGGATCTCATCCGCGTAAACACCGGCGGCATTGACTACATACTTGGCGGTAACAGGCTCCTTGTCTTTGATGGAAATCTCATATCCGCCGTCAATCTTCTTCACATTCGTAACTTCCTCGAGGAACTTGAACTCCACGCCGTTATCGCAGGCGTTCTCCGCCATGGCGATGGTCAGATTGAACGGGCATACGATACCGCCGGTAGGCGCGTACAGAGCCGCCACCACTTCATCCGTAAGATTGGGCTCCATGGCTCTCGCCTCGTCGCCGGAGATGATCTTCAGCTCCGGAACGCCGTTGGTAACGCCTCTGTCGTAGAGAGCCTGAAGGTTGGGCATGTCCTCCTCGGAAAAGCACAGCACCAGGGAACCATTTCTGCGGAACGGGAAGTCCAGATCCTCGGCCAGCTGGCCCATCAGGCGGTTGCCCTCCACATTCATCTTTGCCATCATGGAACCTGCCGCCGCGTCAAATCCCGCGTGGACGATGGCGCTGTTCGCCTTGGAGGTTCCGGAACACACATCCTCTGTCTTCTCGATCAGACACGTCTTAAGCTGATACCGGGACAACTCTCTGGCTATGGCGGAGCCGGTTACGCCGCCGCCAATAATCACTACATCATACTGTAATCCACTCATAGTGTCTCTCCTTAATTGATATATTTGCTGTTTCTACAACTCTTCCACGAACCTGACACAGTCCATGCTGCGGATATTCTCCACGATGACGGCACGTTTCTGCCGTTCCGGCACCTCGATACACAGAATGGCGTTGGGGCCTTCCCCCTTTATGTGGCTCTTACCCAGCTGAAGGCTGTTGATCTTGATTCCCTGAGAGCGCAGCGTGTCCATAAATACCGTCACGCACTTGTTGGTAGGAAATTCAATGTAAATATCCAACACCCTCGCATACGCCAGCAGCCATGTATCCATCTTGGTCAAAAGTTTCAGTGTAATCTCCACCAGGATCAGCGCGATAAACGCGCCTTCCACGAAACCGATTCCGGCCGCCAGCCCCAGACAGGCGCAAGCCCACAATCCGGCCGCTGTCGTCAGTCCCCGGATCTGGTTTTTGCCGGTGACGATGATCGTGCCTACTCCCAGGAAACCGACGCCGCTGACCACCTGAGCCCCCATACGGGACAGATCCAGCTTGGACGGATCGAAGTGAACGTACATATACTGCGCCGTCATCATAACCAGCGCCGAACCCATACATACCAGCGCATGGGTCTTTACCCCCGCTCCTCTGCGCTTCAGTCCCCTGTCAATTCCTATGGCCATTCCAATGATCAATGCAAGAAGCAGCCGCAGGATCATCGCCTCCAAAGACCACCCTTCCGCAGCGGATACGATCGCTTGCAGCATGTAACCTCCCCCTTTTACTGATCCTGGCTCCACGCCAGTACACATCTGACGGCCCTCTTCCAGCCCTTCAGAAGTTCTGTCCGCTTCTCCTCGTCAATATGACTGCTGAACCGGCGTCCGATCTGCCAGTTCTGGATAATATCCTCCCTGTCCTTCCAGTATCCCACTGCCAGTCCCGCCAGATAAGCGGCGCCCAGGGCTGTCGTCTCAATACACTGAGGCCTTGCGATCCCGGTTCCCAGAATATCCGCCTGGAACTGCATCAGGAAATTGTTGGCGCTGGCCCCGCCATCTACCTTCAGCTCTTTCAGGGTAATTCCGGAATCCTTCTGCATGGCTTCCAGAAGATCGCTGACCTGATAGGCCAGAGACTCTACCGTAGCCCGGATCAGATGATCTCTGCCGGCGCCTCTGGTCAGTCCCACAATGGTTCCTCTGGCGTACTGGTCCCAATAGGGGGCGCCCAGTCCCGCAAAGGCGGGAACCACATAAACTCCGGCCGTATCATCCACTCTCAGGCAGCACTCCTCGGATTCCGCCGCGTTATTCAGCAGCTTCACCTCATCCCGCAGCCACTGAATGGCGGCTCCGGCCACAAACACGCTGCCCTCCAGGGCGTATTCCACCTTATCGCCTGTGCTGGCGGCAATGGTAGTCAGCAGCCCGTTCTCGGACTCAACCGCCTGGTCTCCGGTGTTCATGAGAAGGAAACAGCCGGTTCCGTATGTATTCTTCACCTGCCCCGGATTGAAGCAGCACTGACCGAACAGAGCCGACTGCTGATCGCCTGCCACACCGGCGATGGGAATCTGACCGCCCAGGATGCTTCCTTCTGTGTAGCCGTACACACAGCTGGACGGCTTCACCTCCGGCAGCATGGACGCCGGAATCTTAAAGTAATCCAGAATCTCCTGGTCCCACTGAAGCCTGCGGATATCATACAGCATGGTCCTGGAGGCATTGGTATAATCCGTCACATGAACCTGTCCTCCGGTCAGATTCCAGATAAGCCATGTATCCACTGTACCGAAAAGCAGTTCTCCTGCCTCCGCCTTCTCCCTGGCGCCTTCCACATGATCCAGGATCCAGGCAATCTTGCTTCCGGAGAAATATGCGTCCGGAATCAGTCCGGTCTTCTTCCTGACCATCTCTGACAGGCCATCCTCTTTCAGCTTCTCGATCCGGTCTGCCGTGCGGCGGCACTGCCATACGATGGCATTGTATACCGGCTTGCCGGTAGCCTTGTCCCACACAATGGTAGTCTCACGCTGGTTCGTGATGCCGATCGCTTCGATATCCTCCGCCGTGGCTCCTACCTTGGCAGCGGCATCCTGCATGACCTTCTTCTGAGAAAACCAGATCTCCTGCGGATCGTGCTCTACCCAGCCCGGCTGCGGGTAAAACTGGGTAAATTCCTGCTGGGCCACGCTGATGATATTTCCGGCCCTGTCAAACAGAATACACCGGGAACTGGTCGTGCCCTGATCCAGCGCTAAAACGTATTTTCCCATAAATTAACACCCTCCTTTGCTTCCTTAGCTAAAAAAAGAGCAGGGGTAAACTACGGATAGTCCGTATTCCCTTGCTCTTCGTCTCCCCCCAGGTTTATTGACTAAAATTATCATAACACAAAATGGTCGTTTTTACAAGTTGAAATTTGTTAAAAATCTTTTGGATTTTGTGTTAAATCTTCAACGGTCTCTTATCATGCGGGCCGCCTGGATCAGAACGGTCGGCAAAAAGGCCAGTATCACTATCGCGCCTGTCTGCAGACGGTTCAGGTCCGCCGCCGCAAACATTATCTGCAGGCCCGGAACAAACAGAACCAAAGCCAAAAGCGCGGCTCCGGCCAGGAACGCCAGGACCGTATACCGGTTGCTGAACACTCCGACGCGCGCCAGGCAGCGGCTGCTCCTGCAGTTAAAGCCATGAAACAGCCGCGCCAGAGTCAGCGTGGCAAAGGCCATGGTGCTGGCGACTCCCCCACAGCCGCCGGACAATCCCATCCTGTACGCCAGCATGGTACAAAACCCGATCATTCCTCCCTGGATTACAATGCTTCCCATGACCTTCCCGCTCAGGATTCCCCGGCTCGGATCTCTCGGGGGAAGGCTGAGAAGTCCCGGCTCCGGCTCCTCCATGCCAATGGCCAGCGCCGGCAGAGAGTCCGTCAGCAGATTGATAAACAAAAGATGGACCGGCGCAAAGGGAAGCGGAAGGCCCATAACCGTAGTGTAAAGGACGCACAGAATCCCTGCCATGTTTCCGGACAGAAGAAACTGAATGGCGCTGCAGATATTCCGATAGACATTGCGGCCGTTGGACACCGCCTTGATGATTGTGGCAAAATTGTCGTCTGCCAGGATCATATCCGCCGCATCCTTGGAAACTTCCGTTCCCGTCATTCCCATGGATATGCCGATATCCGCCTGCTTCAGGGCCGGGGCGTCATTGACGCCGTCTCCGGTCATAGCCACGATCCTTCCCCGTCTCTGCCATGCTTTTACAATTCTCAGCTTATGCTCCGGCGTCACCCTGGCGTAGACCCGGATCCGTTCCAGATCAGCCTCCAGCCGGGAAGGCGGCATGGCGTCCAGTTCTTCGCCGGAGACCGCCAGTTCTCCTTCGGCTGCCGGCACCCCGGTTCCCAGGATCCCGATTTTTCTGGCGACAGCCATAGCCGTCACTTTATGGTCGCCTGTGATCATAACCGGAAGAATCCCGGCCCGCTTCGCTTCCTCTACTGCCCGGGCGCTCTCCGGCCGGGGAGGATCCATCATGGCTGCCATGCCAAGAAAGATCAAATCTTTTTCCTCTTCTCCAATCCCGTTCCCTTCATATCCTGTCTCTGTCTGGTCCGCACCCGGAATCTGGCCGTCCGGTTTCCTTATCAGCGGCCGATACGCCAGCCCCAGCACACGGAGACCTTTCTCCGAGCAGGCCTGATTCAGCGCCATAAGTTTCTTTTTCTCATACGGCGTTAATTTTCGAATACGTTCTCCCTGCAATATACGGCTGCATCGCCCCAGAAGCACATCCGGGGCTCCTTTGCAGAACAGTATCCTATCCTGCCCCGCCCGATTGACGGAACTCATCATCTTCCGTTCCGAGTCAAAGGGAATCTGGCTGATCCTGGGATACTGCCTGCGGATACGCTCCTGTGAAAGGCCGCATGCCTGAACCAGCTCCAGAAGGGCCAGTTCTGTGGCATCGCCGATACCGGAAGCAGCGTCATTGGCCAGGGCGCAGGCCTCCAGAAAAAGCCTGTGATGACGGACATCAGGCTGAATTTCTTCCGTCCCCATGATCCTGTCATCCAGTACCACCTGCTCCGCCTTCATCCTGTTCTGGGTCAGGGTTCCTGTCTTGTCTGTACAGATGACTGACACACAGCCCAGGCTTTCCACTGCTTTCAGATCCTTGATGATTGCATTCTCCCTGGCCATCTTCTGGGTTCCCATAGCCTGGACGATGGTTACGATAGAGCCTAACGCCTCGGGAATGGCCGCGACCGCTAAAGCCACGGAAAACATCAGGGAGTCCAGCACCGCCTCTCCGCGGCAGACCTGCAGACCGAATATCACCAGGCAGATTATCATGATGACGGCCGCCAGTCTGCTGCCAAACTGATCCAGACTTACCTGCAGCGGGGTCTTCCGCTCCCCGGCATCCTCCATCAGCCTGGCAATATTTCCGATTTCTGTATTCATGCCGGTAGCCGTTACCGCTGCCGTTCCCACGCCGGCAGTCACCAGGGCGCCGGAATAGACCATATTGGTCCGCTCCGCCAATGGGACCTCCCTTCCTATGACCGCCGCCGACTTCTCCACCGCGGAAGATTCTCCCGTAAGCGAGCTTTCATTTACCTGCAGGGATACACAGTCCAGGAGTCTCCCGTCCGCGACCACCAGATCTCCCGCTTCCAGACACAGGATGTCTCCCGGCACGACCAGGGCAGATGGAATCTCTCTGCGGACTCCGTTCCGGATCACCCTGGCAGCGGGAGCTGACATGGCTCTCAGGCTTTCCAGGGATTTCTCCGCTTTCATGTGCTGTACGGTTCCCAGCACCGCGTTCATCGTGATGACAGCAAAAATAACCACCGTGCTCTCCATGTTGTCCGTCAGCATGGAGATAACGGCGGCCCCGATCAGGATCATCACCAGCAGATCCTTAAACTGTCCCAGAAACACGGCCCAGGCCGATTCTTTTTTCCGCTGTCTGAGCCGGTTCTCTCCCCACGTTTCCAGCCGCTCTTCAGCCTGCTTTTCCGCAAGGCCGCCCTTCCCTGTCTGCAGACCCTCCAGAACCTCCCGGACCTGACACCGATACCATTCCTTCATGCAGGATTCCTCTTCTCTCACTCTTTTCATATCTATGCGCCGGATGAAAAAGAATGAAAAGAAGATTGTCTTTTCGCCGGATTTTCGTTATACTGAGGGTGATCGGGCTTCGGCTTTGGCCAAAAAACGGATGCGGCCGATTTTGCCCGGCGCTTTCGTCTGATTTCCGCTTCGCATTTTCACTCACCTTCAAAAGGAGGATGTTCCATGGAAAAGATTACCAGTTTCACCATCAACCATTTAAAGCTTCTCCCCGGCATCTATGTATCCCGCAGGGACAAAGCCGGAGATTCCACTATCACCACTTTTGATATCCGCATGACCCGCCCAAACTATGAACCGGTCATGAACACAGCCGAGGTACACACCATCGAACATCTGGGCGCTACCTTCCTGCGCAATGAACCGGACTGGCAGGACAAGGTCCTCTATTTCGGCCCTATGGGCTGCCGTACCGGATTCTATCTTCTGCTGGCCGGTGATTACGAATCCAGAGATATCGTGACTCTGATCCGCGAAATGTTTCTCTTCATCGCCGGATGGAACGAAGCAGTCCCCGGCGCGGCGGCCAGGGACTGCGGCAATTATCTGGATATGAATCTGAATATGGCAAAATACTATGCCAGAAAATTTCTCAATGAGGTCATGGACCACCTGACCGATGAGAGGCTGCGGTATCCGGAGGACTGACCGGGCGGCTGCCGTCCTCCCAAGTTCTCTGACCTCTCCTGAAACGAACGTCACGCATGAGGAATATTTGTGTGCTCCGATATCTCACGGCTGATGGTACACAGGTCCTCCACACTCATATCATGAAGATTTGAATGACCGGTGATTCTGGCAAAGGTCTTCAGCTCTTCCAGGCTGACGTTGAGGAAATTAGCTACCCGTTTTGCCGCTGCGTCTGCATCCAGGCGCCTTCTCAGTTCCGGGTCCTGTGTGGCCATTCCCACCGGGCAAAGGCCGCTTCCGCAGATACGGTACTGCTGGCAGCCTGCCGCGATCATGGCCGCCGACGCAATGGCAACCGCATCCGCTCCCATGGCAATCGCCTTGGCAAAATCCGACGACACCCTCAGGCCCCCGGTGATCACCAGCTGAATGTCCGCCTGCACCTGGTCCAGATATTTTCTGGCCCGGTAAAGGGCGTAGATGGTGGGAACGCTGGCGGCATCCCGGACAAGCCTGGGGCTGGCTCCCGTGGCCCCTCCCCGGCCGTCAATGGTAATAAAATCCGGCTCCGCGTACACGCAGTATTCCATATCCTTCTCGATTCTCCCGGCGGCAATCTTGATTCCAATGGGCCGCCCTTCCGATGCGATCCTCAGCCAGTTGACCATGTCCTTCAGATCCTCTTTACTGTTGATCTCCTCGAACTTCGACGGGCTGATCACGTCTTTTCCCATAGGTTTGTTGCGGATTCTGCTGATCTCCGGCGTCACCTTCTCTCCCGGAAGATGACCGCCCATACCCGGCTTGGTTCCCTGACCGATCTTTATCTCTACGGCATCCGCGCCGCGCAGATTTTCCGGCGTCACGCTGTATTTGTTGGGGACATACTCAAAAATGTATTTATCAGCCGCGGCCATTTCCTCCGGAAGAATGCCGCCTTCTCCGCTGCACATGGCAGAGCCTGCCATAGCTGTCCCTTTCGCCAGCGCTATCTTCGTCTCTCTGGACAACGCGCCAAAGGACATATGGGAGACATACACCGGATTCCGCAGAATCATAGGTTTCTTCGCATGTTTTCCAATAACCGTCGTCGTATCTACCGCATCATGTTCCATGAGAGGCGGCGGATTCAGCTGAGCTCCCAGAATCAAAATCTCATCCCAGGAAGGCATGGGCATTCTGGTTCCCATAGCCTCGATGATGGATTTTCCGGTAACTGCCATCTGATGGATTTCCTTCATATAGCGAATCGATTCGTCCCGGCGGGCATACTCCGCCGGATAATCCAGAGGATTGCCTGTTTTTTGGCATGCGGCGGATCTTTCGGCCGGACTTTCCGCGCCGCCGGCTTGTCCGGCGGCCGCTCCGTTCTCCTTCAGGAAACAGTCTGCCTCCGATTTCTCATCAGTCACATCCCCGGATACCTTCTCAAATACGGAGACTGGCTGCCTGCACATGGGACACACATCCAGTTCAGAAAACGGTTTCCCCTCTTTCGCCTCATCGTACTCATACCCGCATACGCTGCACTTCCACACTGCCATAACCTTACTCCTTTCTTCTCCGTTTCTCTGTAATCATGTGGTTTGTTCGTTATATCCATTATCAGTACAGCAATCATAACATATTTTCTGCAAAATAAAAACAGTAATTTTTATTATTTTAAGATATTTCGCAGAATACCCAGAGACCTGCCGCCGCACACACAAAAAAAACCCGGCTCCACATCCCCTGTCGGATACGGAACCGGGCTTCATTACATACATTTGCCAATTTCTCTAACAGACGTGTTAAAACGCCATCTTCATCACTTATACCTCGAAGATCAGATCGCCGTAGCTGGGGAAGGGCCACAGATCCTTGTCAACGATCATTTCCAGCTTATCTGCCGGGGCACGAAGGGCCGCCATGGCGGGAACTACCTTGTCATGGTACGCATGAGCGCACTCGCAGGCGTTCTCAATGGCCAGGCTCTTCTCTGTGATGTCGATCAGGTCTGCCAGGGCAGCCTTCATCTCAGACAGCAGCGCGGAGGTCTCCTGAAGAAGTTCCGTCTGGACGCTCACATCCGCATCCGGACAGGCGGCCTTCACCTTGCACAGGGACTCAGCCAACTCAGTCGTGTATTTGATCACAGCCGGGATGATCTGCTTGCCGGCCATGTCGATCATTGTTCTGGATTCAATGTTGATGGCCTTGGCGTAGGTCTCATACTCTACCTCGGCACGGGACTCCAGCTCAGCTCTCGTGAACACGCCGAAGGTCTCATACAGCTTCACGGCCTTCTCGGTGGTGATGGCCGGAATAGCGTCTACCATGGAACGGATATTGGGAAGTCCTCTCCGCTCCGCCTCGGCGACCCACTCGTCAGAGTAGCCGTTGCCGTTGAAGATAACTCTTCTGTGATCGGCCAGCAGGTTTTTGATCATATCATGGACAGCCTCGTCGAAGTCTTCCGCCTGTTCCAGCTCATCGGCCGCTTCCTTGAATGCCTCGGCTACGATAGTGTTCAGCACCACATTGGGCGGAGCGATGGAATCGGAGGAGCCTACCATACGGAACTCGAACTTGTTGCCGGTGAAAGCGAATGGCGATGTCCGGTTGCGGTCGGTAGCGTCCTTATCCAGGTTAGGCAGAGTAGCAACGCCCGTGGAAAGGGTGCCGCCCTTCTTGGAATGGGTGGCTTCGCCGGTGCTGCACAGCTGGTTGATCACATCCTCCAGCTGATCGCCTACGAAGATGGAGATGATAGCCGGCGGGGCCTCGTTGGCTCCCAGACGGTGATCGTTGCCCACATCGGAGGCGGATTCACGAAGCAGATCCGCATGTTTGTCAATAGCCTTCATGATGCAGCCCAGAACCAGCAGGAACTGAATGTTCTCGTGAGGCGTATCGCCGGGATTCAGCAGGTTAATCCCGGTGTCGCTGGTCAGGGACCAGTTGTTGTGCTTGCCGGAACCGTTGACGCCTGCGAAGGGCTTCTCATGAAGCAGGCAGGTCATGCCGTGACGGCCGGCCACCTTCTTCAGGGTCTCCATGACCATCTGGTTGTGGTCCACTGCCAGGTTGGCCTGATCGTAAATAGGAGCCAGCTCATGCTGTGCCGGGGCCACCTCGTTATGCTGGGTCTTGGCGGTAACGCCCAGTTTCCACAGTTCCTGGTTCACTTCGTTCATATACGCGCCGATCCGCTCGCGGATAGCGCCAAAGTAATGATCCTCCAGCTCCTGGCCCTTGGGCGGCATAGCGCCAAACAGGGTGCGGCCGGCATAGATCAGATCTTTTCTCTGCAGATATTTGGCCCGGTCTACCAGGAAATATTCCTGCTCCGGTCCCACGGAAGGAACCACTCTCTTGGCGTCCGTATGTCCGAACAGCCTCAGGATTCTCAGGGCCTGCTTGTCAATGGCCTGCATGGAACGCAGAAGAGGCGTCTTCTGGTCCAGGGCCTCGCCTGTGTAAGAGCAGAACGCGGTAGGAATGCAAAGGGTCACGCCCACGGCGTCCTCACGCAGAAACGCGGGAGAAGTACAATCCCAGGCAGTGTAGCCTCTGGCCTCAAAGGTAGCGCGCAGTCCGCCGGAAGGGAAGGAGGACGCGTCCGGCTCGCCCTTGATCAGCTCCTTGCCGGAAAATTCCATGATTACCTTGCCGGAAGCGTCCGGCGTGGAGATGAAGGAATCATGCTTCTCGGCGGTAACGCCGGTCAGCGGCTGGAACCAGTGTGTATAATGGGTAGCGCCTCTCTCGATAGCCCAATCCTTCATGGCGTGGGCAACCACGTCCGCGATGGAGGGATCCAGTTCGGCCCCATCTTCAATGGTCTTCTTCAGCTTTTTGAACACGCTCTTGGGAAGGCGCTCTCTCATAACCGTCTCATTGAACACGTTCTTGCCAAAAATCTCGGCAACATTCACAACTTCACTCATAATCTTATCCTCACTTTCCCTGTTATCGCCTGCCGGCGGCAGAATCTTCCCGCAGTGAAGGCACGGCTTTCACCGCAAAGCGGCATCTCTTTCCTGTCGCGCCGAAGGCCCTGGTACGACTCCGTCATACCAAAAAAGGCGTCCCTCCCATCCGGGAAGAACGCCTTCGTTCTACACTAAGATATACCATTTACAGAAAAAATGCAAGCACTTTTTTCAAAAAACAGCTATGAATTGTCTCACGGAATTATCTCACTGCTCAGGCCTTGCCCACAGAACCGAACAGTTCCATCTTCTCCTTCACGGTTTCCTTGATGGCGGCTGCGCCGGGAGCCAGGAGCTTTCTGGGATCGTAGCCCTTGCCCTGGTTGTCTTTTCCGGCCTCGATATACTCGCGGGTCGCGGCCGCGAAGGACAGCTGGCACTCTGTATTTACATTGATCTTGGCGACACCCAGATCAATGGCCTTCTTGATCATGTCAGCGGGAATTCCGGTACCGCCGTGCAGAACCAGAGGCATATCGCCGGTCTTTTCCTTAATAGCGGCCAGAGTCTCAAAGCTTAAGCCCTTCCAGTTAGCCGGATATTTGCCGTGGATGTTGCCGATGCCTGCCGCCAGGAAATCGATTCCCAGATCGGCGATCATCTTGCACTCGTCGGGATCCGCGCACTCGCCCATGCCCACTACGCCGTCTTCCTCACCGCCGATGGCGCCTACCTCAGCCTCGATGGAGATGCCCATGGCGTGAGCGATGGAAACCAGCTCTTTGGTCTTGGCCACGTTCTCCTCGATGGGATAGTGGGAGCCGTCAAACATGATGGAAGAGAAGCCTGCCTTGATGCACTTATAGCAGCCCTCGTAGGTGCCGTGATCCAGATGCAGGGCAACGGGAACCGTGATACCCATCTCATCGATCATGGCCTCAACCATGGCGGCTACGGTCTTGAAACCGGTCATATACTTGCCTGCGCCCTCGGACACGCCCAGAATCACAGGGGAGTTCAGCTCCTGCGCTGTCTGCAGGATGGACTTGGTCCACTCCAGATTGTTAATGTTGAACTGGCCTACGGCATAGTGGCCTTCAACTGCCTTTTTCAGCATTTCTGTTGCAGATACTAACATGATAATAACCTCCGTTTTCTTGATAGATATAATGTGCGCGCAGGCAGTCCCTCATTCAGCCCTGCCGCGCCAAAATCTGCTATCAGTATACACCATATCTTTCCATTTGAAAAGATTAAATCCCCAAAATCTTTCCAACGGCCGCTTCCATATCCTCCACATCGCATTCCGCGGTATGGCGGATTTCAGCATTCTTCAGTTCCTGGATGGCCGCGGGAACCGGCACCATGGAAATCCGCTGAAGTTCTTCGGCGATGGCAAACTCGTCCTCCATCATGGACGGCCCCTGGATCGCCTCCAGAACGCTCTTGGAGAACTTATAGGGACTGGCCGTAGACACGATGACCGTCTTCGTATCGTCCCCGGTATTGTCGCGGTAATTCTTCCACACGGCCGCCGCCACGCCGGTATGGGTATCGATCACGTAGCCTCGGTTCTTGTACAGGAAATGGATGGCTTTGGCGTCCTCCTCCTCCGTAGCATATCCGCCGACGAAGTCCTTCATGCGCTTCTGCATCTCTTTTGTCACCTTGTAGCTGCCCTTCTCCGCCAGATCTTTCATCAGCTTCGCCGTCTTTTTGGCGTCGCAGCCGCAGCTTAAATAGATCAGCCGCTCCAGGTTGCTGGACACCAGAATATCCATAGAAGGTGACATGGTCAGCACAAACTCCCGGTTCTTATCATAGATGCCGGTAGTGAAGAAATCATACAGCACCTTATTGTCGTTGGAGGCGCACAGCAGCTTATTGATGGGCACACCCATCTGCTTGGCCAGATAACCGGCCAGAATGTTTCCGAAATTTCCCGTGGGAACCGCTACATTGATCTTCTCGCCGTTTTCGATCTCGCCTCTGGCCAGAAGATCGGCGTAAGCGTACACATAATAAACCACCTGGGGAATCAGACGGCCTACATTGATGGAATTGGCGCTGGACAGCTGAAAACCGCCTTCATCCAGCCTCTTGCCGAACTCCGGATCTCCGAAAATCTTCTTTACGCCGGTCTGGGCGTCATCAAAGTTACCGTGAATGGCCACCACAGCGGTGTTGCCGCCCTTCTGAGTCACCATCTGCAGTTCCTGCATATGGCTGACTCCGTTCTTGGGATAGAAGACGATGATCCTGGTTCCCGGCACATCCGCGAATCCCGCCAGCGCCGCCTTACCGGTATCTCCGGAAGTGGCCGTAAGGATCACAATCTCCTTATCCACTTTATTCTTCTTCGCCGCCACCGTCATAAAGCGGGGCAGGATGGACAAAGCCATATCCTTAAAGGCGATGGTATTGCCGTGAAACAGCTCCAGGAAATAGGCCGTTGCCACCTTCACGATAGGCGCGATCTGCTCTGTATCAAACTTGCTGTCATAGGCCTGCTCGATGCAGTCCTTCAGTTCCTTTTTCGTAAAATCCGTCAGATAAAGCTTCATCACCTCATAGGCGATCTCCTTGTAGGACAGCCGGGACAGCTCTTCCATGGTCATATCCAGCTGGGGAATCTCCTCCGGCATGAACAGGCCGCCGTCCGACGCGATTCCCTTTAATATAGCCTGGGAAGCGGTGATTCCGCTCTCTCCTCCTCTTGTACTCTGATATGTCAGTTTCTTCATACGGTTTCCTCCGTGATTGTGTATGGGTTATCTTTAAACATGGATTTTAACATATTTGTGTATGCGCCGCAATCGTTACAATGTAAAAAAAATGTGAACTGCCGGAAGTCGTTTTCGTCCATCTAATCCAAAACAACCGGTACGCGGGAGTCAATGGAAAACCCTTCCTCCCTCACCAGACAGTCGTAAGCCAGCACCTGCACGCCCTCCTGCGATACCTTCCGAAGAGTGTCCGCAAACTCCGGATGAGTCTCCCGATTAGGCGTAAAATAACTCACGCCCTTCATCTGAATCACAAAAAGAACATAGGCCAGATATCCTTCTTTTGCCGCTTCCGCCAGTTCCAGCAGGTGCTTTACGCCCCTCTCGGTAGGCGCATCCGGAAACAAAACCACCCCGTCCTTCTCCAGAGTCACTCCCTTCACTTCCATAAAGGCGGAACGGAAGTTCTGCCCGCCACACGGGATATCAAGACAGGAGTCCTGCCCGGCACCTGAAAAAGACGGACAGAATCCCTGCCCGGCGGATTCGCCGCCGGGCTCCGCCGATGATCCGCAGGTCTCTTCCACAGTGAATGCCAGATCAAACCGGGAATTTCTGTAGGTTACTTCCCTGCGGATATCTTTTATCCGCCAGTTTTCACTGCCCCGCAGCCATTCCTCCGCCGCCTGATTGGGAGCCTGGGAATCCATATTGATCAGGAGCTTCCCCTTGTAAACCGCCACCAGAGAATATTCTGTTTTTCTGCCGAGGCGGATGTAATCCGCGCAGCGCTCCAAAATCACCGCCGCTCCCGGAACCAGAAGCTCTTTACAGCGCCCCGTGTTCTTCACATGAACCGTATGCTCTCTGCCCTCAATTTCCACTTTCGCAATAAACCGGTTCGGCCGGCTTAAAAAAATCCCGCGGGCAATCTCTCCGTATCTCATCTCGCTCCTCTTTCATCCCTGCTCTGTATATTGTCATCTGCGGTTTCTGCTGATCATATCCTGTCTTCCGTCCCTTCCTGCCGGCACCAACCCATTCCGCCGCGCATACAATAGCTGTAAGTACTGTTTCGAGGAATCACATGGTACTGCCGCTGAGTCAAATCGAGGTAGGCGAAACCGCTCAGATCGTCTGGGTTGCCAGCCGGGACAGTATGGCAGACCGGCTGACAGACCTGGGGTTCGTCCCTGAAGAAGAGATCTCCTGCGTCCTCAAAGGCCGTCCGGGAGGCATGCGCGCCTACCTGGTGCGCAACGCCGTCATCGGCCTGCGGGAACAGAACAGCCGGGAAATCTTTGTCCGAAGAGATCCGTAGCCGGCTGCCTCCTGCCTGCTCCGCCGTCAGATATCCGGTCCCCTGCCGCTGCATACCGATATCATTATAAGAGGCTGCCTTGCGGCAGCCTCAAACAGTTTTCATCCACTCTTTTGAACTATTCCCCATCCACATCCATATTGGCGGCTACTGCAATCGAAGAAGAAACCGTGGATACTGCCGCCACTACGGCCACAATGATAATCAGCAGGGCGCCGCCCATCATGATGAAGAAAAATGTCTCCTGATCCTGATCTTCCGAAGTCCCTTCCTCCTGCTGAGCCTCCTCCGTCTGAATCTCCGTCCCCTGGGCTGCCGCGGCATAAGCCGCCGGAACCGGGGCCGCCGCAAACATCAGACAGAAACTCATCATCAGAACCGCCAGCATATATTTTATATATCTCATGGGAATATCCTCCTTCTTTGCCTTTCGCTCTTCCGCTTTCGCCGTGAACTCCCGCCCATGGCGTCATCGCATCAGATTCTAGTTTACCACATTTTTTTCAAAAAGAAAATACCCAGGCACTCAATATTATTGCCATTCATAGAGTAATCATAAGGATGAATCCGCCATTATGGAGGCTTCCATGGAACACAGACCATACAAAGCGGCGCTGGCAGGCAACCCTAACGTAGGAAAAAGCACGATCTTCAACAATCTGACCGGTCTGAAACAGCACACCGGCAACTGGGCCGGAGTCACAGTAACATCTGCCTGCGGCTATTTTAAAGCCGGGGGCGAAGAGTATATGCTGGTAGATCTTCCCGGCACCTACTCGCTGTCCGCCCGCTCCGAGGATGAAAAAGTCGCCAGGGATTTTCTCTGCTCCGGTCAGGCAGATGTGATCATCGCTGTCTGCGACGCCACCTGCATAGAACGGGGACTGTATCTCCTCAAACAGATTCTGGCTCTCGATCATGTCCTGGACAGCGGTACGCCTGTCATTCTCTGTATCAATCTCTGCGATGAAGCGGAGCGAAAAGGCATTGTCATCGACTTTAAACTTCTGCAGGATGTCCTCCAGTTTCCGGTTATTCCCTGCTGCGCCCGCCGCCCGGAAAGCCTTGACCGGCTGAAACAGGCCGTCCACAGTGTAACCGGCACCAGGAATACCTATGAATGCCTGGATTTCTCGCCGAAACAGCTGGCACGGGAGACCACCCGGTACACAAAAATCAATTACCGGAAACAGGAGGAAATGATTGACCGGATCGTCACAGGCCCCGTCACAGGCAATCTCATCATGATCCTGCTCCTTCTGGGCGTCTTCTGGCTGACCATGTACGGAGCCAACCTGCCCGGAGCCGTGCTGTGGGATATCCTTTTCTTTCTGGAAGAAAAACTGGCTTCTTTTCTTCTCTGGCTCCGCCTGCCGGCAAAGCTGGTGGATTTCCTCGTCTATGGAGGCTACCGGGTTCTGGCCTGGGTCGTCAGCGTCATGCTGCCTCCCATGGCGATCTTCTTTCCGCTGTTTACACTTCTGGAAGATCTCGGATACCTTCCAAGAGCAGCCTTTAATATGGACCGTGCTTTCATGCGGTGCAGAGCCTGCGGAAAGCAGTGCCTTACCATGGTCATGGGACTGGGCTGCAATGCCGTAGGCGTAACCGGCTGCCGGATCATCGATTCTCCCAGAGAGCGGCTGATCGCCATTCTGACTAACTCACTGATTCCCTGCAACGGCCGGCTGCCCACCCTGTTCAGCCTGATCACCCTGTTTTTCCTGGCAGGAATCCACGGAAGCGCCGCCGGCTCTCTTCTGTCCGCCCTGATGATGACCCTGGCTATCCTGGCAGGAGTATTCGCCACCCTGGCCTGCTCCTGGATCCTGTCTCATACCCTGCTGAAGGGAATTCCTTCCTCTTTCACCCTGGAACTTCCCCCCTATCGCCGGCCCCAGATCGGCCGGGTCATCGTCCGTTCCATTGTCAGCCGCACCTTGTTCGTCCTGGGAAGGGCAGCCGCCGTGGCAGCGCCGGCAGGCCTTCTGATCTGGCTTCTGGCCAATGTGCGGCTGGGACAGTTAAGTCTCCTTCAGCACCTGACCGGATTTCTGGATCCCCTGGGCCGCCTCATGGGACTGGACGGCGTCATTCTGACCGCCTTTATCCTGGGATTTCCGGCCAATGAAATCGTAATCCCCATCATTCTCATGGCCTATCTCCAGACCGGCCAGCTGGTGGAGATGACAGACTCTTCCGCCCTGTTCCGTCTTCTGACCAGTCACGGCTGGACCTGGAGGACGGCCCTCTGCATGATGATCTTCTGCCTCTTTCACTGGCCCTGCTCCACCACCTGCCTGACGATTCGAAAAGAAACCGGCAGCCTCCGGTGGACTGCCGCCGCGGCGGCTCTTCCTGCCGCTCTGGGAATCCTCCTGTGTATAGCCGCCAATCTGCTTACCGGCGCCTTTCTCTGAGCCGGGGCTGATTCCGCCGCCTGAATGCGAGCAGAGCGTCACTGGCGCGTTTTTTGCACACTGACGTAATACAAAAGCAGCGTCCTCCTGCAACGGAAGACGCTGCTGCCATTGTAAGCAAAATACGGAACCATCCTCAGACAGGGAATATCTTCTCCGCCTGCATCTGGGCCCTGATACTCAACTCCGCCGCCTTAAACGCATGCTCCTGAGTCATGGCGTTCTCCGTCCGGTTAATACAGTCCAAAATCAGCTGACCGAAGAAAGGATATCCCACCTTTCCCGCGGCATCGTAGCGGAACTCGCCATCGCCGTTGACCAGATAGACGCAGTTCGACGTCTTGGGCTCTTCCGCGATGTTGATGTACTTGCGAAGTTCCAGATACCCTTTCGTACCCAGAATAAACGTCCTTCCGTCGCCCCAGTTTCTGAGGCCGTCCGGCGTGAACCAGTCTACCCGGAAATACTGAGAGGCCCCGTTATCCCCCACCAGCTGAGCGTCTCCAAAATCCTCCATATCCGGATGCTCCGGATGGGCATAATTCGCCACCTGGCTCCGGGCGATGCGGGCGTCCTTAGCTCCGGTATAAAACAGAAACTGCTCGATCTGATGGCTGCCGATGTCGCAGAGAATGCCGCCGTATTTTTGCTGGTCGTAGAACCAGTCCGGCCGAGGCTCGGAACCCAGCCGGTGAGGCCCGAAACCGGTCACCTGATACACCTTCCCGATGGCTCCCTCCTCAATCAGGTATCCCGCGAATACAGCTGCCTCCACATGAAGCCGTTCACTGTAATAGACCATGTATTTCCGGCCGGTGCGCCCAACCGCTTCCCTGGCCTGCCCAAGCTGCTCCAGAGTCGTCATAGGCGCCTTGTCGCAGAAATAATCTTTTCCCGCCTCCATAACCCGGATACCCAGAGCACACCGAAGATAAGGAATCTCACAGCCGGCTGCCAGCTTTACCTCCGGATCCTCCAGGATTTCCTGTTCCGAAGCGGCCATCTGCGCCTGGGGGTATGTCTGACAGAATTTTTCCATCTTCTTCCTGTCCCGGTCATACACCCATTTCAAAGTGGCGCCAGCCTCCAGAAGTCCTCTGCACATACCGTAGATATGGCCATGATTTAAACCGATCACAGCAAAGACAAATTCTCCCGGTTTTACCACAGGCGCCGGTTTTTCTCTGAATTCATACATAATTACAGATATCCTTTCAGTTCCTCTGCTTTGTCCAGTCTCTCCCAGGGCAGATCCAGATCATTTCTCCCGAAATGTCCGTAAGCGGCTGTCTGTTTGTAAATCGGCTTTCTCAGGTCAAGCATCTTGATGATCCCTGCCGGCCGCAGATCAAAGTGCCTCCGAATGATCTCAACCAGCTTCTCGTCGCTGACCTTTCCGGTACCGAAGGTATCCACTTCCACTGAGGTAGGATGCGCGACGCCGATGGCGTAGGAAAGCTGGATCTCACATTTGTCCGCCAGTCCCGCCGCCACAATGTTCTTGGCCACATACCGGGCCGCGTAGGCCGCGGACCGATCCACCTTGGTGCAGTCCTTCCCGGAGAAGGCTCCGCCGCCGTGGCGGGCATAGCCTCCGTAGGTATCCACAATAATCTTGCGGCCGGTCAGGCCGCTGTCTCCGCGGGGACCGCCGATGACGAACCTCCCTGTAGGATTGATGAAAAATTTCGTGTTCTCATCTACCATATGAGGCGGCAGAATCTCATCAAACACATACTTCTTAATATCTCTGTGAATCTGTTCCTGGCTGACCGCCTCGTCATGCTGGGTAGACAAAACCACCGCCTCCAGGCGGAAGGGCCTGCCGTCCTCATCATACTCCACAGTCACCTGGGTCTTGCCGTCAGGACGCAGATAGTTAAGCGTACCATCCTTGCGCACCCTGGTCAGCTGCCGTGCCAGCTTATGGGCCAGAGCGATGGGATAGGGCATATATTCCTCCGTCTCATTGGTGGCGTAGCCGAACATCATGCCCTGGTCTCCTGCCCCGATGGCGTCGATCTCCTCGTCGCTCATCTTGTGTTCTTTCGCTTCCAGAGCCTTATTGACGCCCATGGCAATGTCTGCGGACTGCTCATCGATGGATGTGATAACGCCGCAGGTGTCGCAGTCAAACCCGTACTTGGCTCTGTCATAGCCGATCTCCCGGACCGTTTCCCGGACGATCTTCTGAATGTCCACGTAAGCGCTGGTGGTAATCTCTCCCATGACCAGCACCAGGCCGGTGGTAACCGCGGTCTCACAGGCAACCCGGCTCATAGGATCCTGCTCCAAAAGGGCGTCCAGGATCGCATCCGATATCTGATCGCACATCTTATCCGGATGGCCTTCCGTAACTGATTCCGACGTAAATAACCGTTTCTCCATACTTCCTCCTCTTGTTGTGAGCGGCCCCGGGCCGCCTGTCCATGTAGAAAAAGAAAAGTCCGTAGCGAACTGCGGACTTCACAAATACAGCAGGATTCCTGTCAGCCTGCGCGAAGCCGGAATTTCCGTGCTTCTTTCTCCGAATCGACTTTTTCGATCACCGCTCCCAGGCTTCTCAGTTTCTCCTCAAAATGCTCATAGCCCCTCTGTATGTATCCAATCTCATCCACGATCGTACAGCCCTCCGCGGTAAGACCGGCAATCACCAGGGCGGCTCCTGCCCTCAGATCCGGCGCATTCACCCGGGCGCCCTTAAAACCCTTGACGCCGGTGATGATTGCCACGCTGCCCTCTACCTGAATATTGCTTCCCATGCGGGCCAGCTCATCCACATACTTGAACCGATTCTCGAAAATACTCTCGGTTACAATGCTGGTGCCTTCGGCCAGGGCCAGTGTCACCGTCATCTGAGGCTGCATATCCGTGGGGAATCCGGGATAGGGCTGAGTATTGATATTGGTCCGAGTCTGCCGGTTCTTTCCCACTACGCGGACCGCGTCATCGAACTCCACCACCTCGCAGCCGATTTCCTTCAGCTTGGCGGAGATAGACTCCAGATGCTTGGGAATCACATTCTTGATCATCACATCGCCTCTGGTAGCCGCAGCCGCGCACATGAACGTGCCTGCCTCGATCTGATCCGGAATGATGGAATACTCTGTCCCATGAAGTCTGGACACGCCCTTGATGCGGATAACATCTGTTCCCGCTCCGCGGATATTGGCGCCCATGCTGTTGAGGAAATTGGCGACGTCAACTACATGGGGTTCCTTCGCTACATTCTCAATGATGGTCTGACCTTCCGCCAGGGAAGCGGCCATCATAATGTTGATGGTGGCGCCCACGGACACTTTATCCAGATAGATGTGACTCCCCACCAGGTCAATGGCATGGGCCATCACAACGCCCCTTTCAATCTCCACCTTCGCTCCAAGGGCGCGAAAGCCCTTGATGTGCAGATCGATGGGACGGCTTCCGATGTTGCAGCCGCCGGGAAGGGGAACCTCCGCGCTCTTATACTTTCCCAGAAGAGCGCCGATAAAATAATAGGAAGCGCGAATCCTGCGCATGTATTCATCTTCTACAGAAATCGCGTGGATACTCTCCGCGTTGATTTTCACAGCATGGCGATTGACACGGGTTACTGTCGCGCCAATCTGCTGGATCGCTTCCAGAAGGACATTGATATCGTTTACATCCGGAAGATTATCAATATATACATCCTCGTCCGTCATGATGGCTGCCGCAAGGATTCCAAGGGCGGCGTTCTTCGCTCCGCCGATTGACACTTCACCGGCCAGCGGATTGCCGCCTTTCATAATATACTGTTCCATCTCGGTACCTCAAATCAAGTCAGGAAATAGCGTCTGCTTTCCTTTTCCATCTATTATATACCAAACATGACAAAATTGTAAAGAAAATACAAACTAATTTTTAACAATCCTGCCGCAGATGAAGTCATTTCCAAATCCGGAGAAGTAATTTTCCGCATCATTTATGCCCATTTTCCAGGTATTCCCTGTATTCGGATCGCAGATGCTCACATTATACTGATCATATCCGTACAGAAGAAGATAATCTCCCTGTTCCACATACGCCAGAACCGGATACCCCTGGCCGATAAAATATAAAACCTGACGAAGCCCAGCGCCGCGGGCATCCAGCAGCAGCATCCCGCTGTCCGTCACCGTACTGTCCGTGAACTCGCCCATATATCTGACAATATCATAGGCCAGCGTCTGAGGCTCACGCAAATTCCGGATATTGCCCCGGTTGACGCGGTCCCAGATGATTCTCTGATACTGGTCCGTGACCATCCCCATCTGGTCATACGCGGCCGCTGCCGCCTGACAGAATTTCGAATAGATTCCCTGAAGCTTTCCTCTGGCATAGGCGTAGAACAGCATCCCCTGAGGCTGGCTGACCGATCCCAAAATCAGCTGAGAAGACCGGTCGTAGCTGATTCTCCTGGCCACTGACACTCTGGCGCCGCGCTGGCTGACGTCCTGATCCAGCTGAATGAAATAGACCTTCCTGTGTGTCTCGGAAGCATACCAGCCGATACCTTCCATATAAGTCTCTTCCGCCGCCACATTGCAGACTATTGTATCACTGCCGGCCGGCTCATATGTGTTGGTCCCCGTATTGATCAGTTTATCCATGTGGACCCTGGCTTCTTCTACGCTGACATTTGCCACGCAGTACCCTTCCTGCTCATAGCGGGTCTGAACCTCCATCTCCGAATCCACAATCTCAAGGGCGTACATGGGAAGTTCCACCACCCGGCCGTTCAGGATCCACTCCTCTCCGGTTCTCGCCATACCGTAGACAAAATCTCCCTGGACGAATCCCAATGTCCGCAGAGTAACGCCCTGGGGAGCGCGGACGGACTGATTGACTCCGGTCTCCAGGCTGAGCACATGAATCTCATCCGGCAGCTCTTCCGACTGTTTTTCCTGCCAGGCAATCCATTTTTTATCTTCACTGATAGCATAGGAGCCCTCTGTCAGATTCTGGGCCACCACCATATATTCATTACTGGACAGATCGATTCCAAACACCGCTCTGTCCCGATACAGATACAGCATATTCTGGGGGCTGAGATAGCTGAGGCGCAGCACATCCTGTCTGATCTCCTCAAAGGAATGCTCCGAAGGCACAAAAAACAATTCTTCAATGGAACCATTTCGTCCCTGTTCAAACCGGCACACGCTGATGCCCTGCTCCCCCTCATGAACTCCCCGGTTCATATATCCATACACCATAAAATCCATGTTCCCTTCGTCATCTACGGAGAGAATCTTGATTCCATGATGATCGTAACCGCTTCTTCCGCTCTCATCAGTATCGCTTCGGAAAGAAAACACTTTTACAACATTGCTGTTGGACTGGTCATAACACCACAGATCCCGGTTGAACTCAAAGGCCAGGTAACGGCCGTTATTGCTTTTCAGCCTCTCTGCCGCATCATCATTGCCAATGCCCAGAAGAATCCGTTTGCCGGAATACTGCTCTCTTGTCCCTGCAAACACCTGATTGGCGGTTCTCTCAAAATCCATGAGATAGATTCTCCTCTCATCCCACCTCATGGTATAGTAATCCGTCACATCATACAGTTCCGTCTGTCCTTCTTCTGTTATATGGCTCAGCTGGTACGCCACACAGATCTGCCCCATGATACCGTCCAGTTCCCGCAGAGTTACCTCCATGTCCCCATTCAGTATCATGTCAAGCCCTGCCCAGGTAATCTGGGAAAAGCTGGATTCCAATGTCACATGGCCCAGGGAAGAATTGTCCGCGGTACTTGTGGTCTCCAGATAAGTCACCAGATCGGAAGCGGCCGTCTCATCCAGCGTCCTGACGGAAAAATCTTTTGCAAGATCCAGCATCTGCCGGGCATAATCGTTCTCCGGCAGAAGAATCCGGGTGTAATAATGAATCTGGCCGTGCTGCTCCGTCTCCATCTGAACATGGAGCAGATACTCGGTTCCCTGATTGAGAAGATTCTGAATGGGAAGAACCGCTATGCTCTGCCCGTCTCCGCTGGACCAGCTCTCCAGCTCTGTCCGCTCCACCAAACGTTCTCCGTCCAGACTGCGGATATCATAGCCGATAGCCAGCGGCGACACGCCGAATTCCCTGATATGCAGACGCAGCCGGCGGTCCTCCGGAAGAATCGTCAGGGCATCCCTGGCCACAGAAGAATTCATCTCCTGCCGGTACCCTGCCAGACGGTTATACTCCTCGCCAAACATTTCCGCGTACACGACTGGAAGAGACGGGTCCTCCATAGAGGTATACACCGTCTCTGACTGTTCCGTATGATTCCATGCTGCTATTAAATAGAGTGCTGATGCCGCCAGAAAAACCGCCAGCAGAATAGCGAACCGTCTCAAAAATTTAATCATATTAACCGTACAGCTTCTCCGGATAAGCCCCCTCCGCAATCAGTCTGCGGAGAGAATCCACCACGATCTGCTTGTCTTCCCTGTAAGTGACGCCAAACCATTTGTCCGGCGTTTCAAGAACCTTAACCTTTGCCCTGCCGGACTTCACCAGGCCGTCGATAACCGACGGAAGAAGGTACTCGGATTTGATATCCCCCTCCTTCAGCCCCTTCAGGAATTCAGGAAACCCTTTTTCCAGCTCCTGAATAAATTCGGCAGGCAGCCCCCACATGTTCATGGATACGTGGCTGTTCTTTGCCACTTCCACAGGATTGCCCTCCACATCTTTTGCCTTCAGGCCATCCTCTGTCATCTGAATGTCGTAGGTTTCCACCACGCTGGTCATGTTGCTGTCATCATCAACCTGGCAGACGCCTCTGGTGACGCCGCCATTCTCGCTCAGCGTGTTGGTCACCATAAAACCGCCCATGCACATCTGATAAACCCCATCCTTCAATCCCACCTGATTGATCATGTAGTCATGAAGTCTGTGGAAACCTTCCTTGCCGTAATAGTCGTCCGCATTGATTACCATAAAAGGCTCGTTCACAAGTCCCTTGGTACACAGAACTGCCTGGCCTGTGCCCCAGGGCTTGCTTCTGCCTTCCGGTCTGACAAAGCCTTCCGGCAGATCGTCCGTCTCCTGAAAAGCATACTCCACCTGTACCACTTTCTCGATGCGCTCTCCGATTATCTCCCGGAAATCTTTCTCCAAATCTTTGCGGATAATAAATACTACCTTGTTAAATCCGGCCTGAAGCGCATCGTAGATGGAATAATCCATGATAATCTCGCCGCCGGGCCCTACCGGCTCAAGCTGCTTGATCCCGCCTCCGAAACGGCTGCCGATACCGGCCGCCATGACCACCAATGTCGTATCCCTCATCTCGTCTGTCTCCCTTTATCTGGCCGTCGCTTCCAGACGGACAAGCGCACGCTTCAATGCAAGCTCCGCTCTGGCAATATCCGTCCCTTTCATGTGGTCGCGGATCCGGCGTTCCGCACGGATTCTGGCTTCCTCGGCACGCTTCGTATCGATCTCATCCGGCCATTCCGCCACTTCCGCCATAATGGTAACCCGATTCTGAAGCACTTCAATAAATCCTGAGATCAGGGATGCCTTTTTCAGTTCTCCCTCCTCATGAATCTTCAGGATACCGGGGGCTATAATGGCGGTCATAGGAATATGGTTGGCATAAATTCCAATATCCCCCTCGCTGGTGGTCAGCTCCACCATAGAAGCATCCCCCTGATAAAAGATCTTATCAGGGGTGATGATCTGCAGTTTAAACATATCAGCCATAGGGTTCCCTCCTACTTCACGCGGGCAAGAACATCATCGATATTACCTGCATTGAGGAAATAACCTTCAGGAACGTCGTCATGCTTGCCGTCCAGAATCTCCTTAAAGCCCTGAATGGTCTCGCTGACAGGTACATAGCGGCCCTCCAGGCCGGTGAACTGCCCTGCTACAAAGAACGGCTGGGACAGAAATCTCTGCACTTTTCTGGCTCTGGCAACGGTGATCTTGTCCTCCTCAGACAACTCATCCATGCCCAGCATGGCAATGATATCCTGGAGCTCCTTGTACTTCTGAAGCACCTGGATCACTCTCTGGGCTACGTCATAGTGTTCCTGGCCTACGATACGGGGATCCAGGATCCTGGAAGTGGACTCCAGGGGATCCACCGCAGGATAGATACCCAGCTCCACGATGGAACGGCTCAGAACCGTAGTGGCGTCCAGATGAGCGAAGGTATTGGCCGGGGCCGGGTCCGTCAGGTCGTCAGCCGGCACATAGACTGCCTGCACGGAAGTGATGGAACCATTCTTGGTGGAAGTGATGCGCTCCTGAAGAGCGCCCATCTCCGTCTGCAGGGTCGGCTGATAACCTACAGCCGAAGGCATACGGCCCAGAAGGGCACTCACCTCAGAACCTGCCTGGGTAAAACGGAAAATATTGTCGATGAACAGCAGCACATCCTTGCCGCCTTCGTCACGGAAATATTCCGCCATGGTAAGTCCTGTCAGGCCTACTCTCATACGGGCCCCCGGGGGCTCGTTCATCTGGCCGAACACCATGGTGGTCTTATTGATAACGCCGGACTCGGTCATCTCATGGTACAGGTCGTTGCCCTCACGGGTACGCTCGCCTACGCCGGTAAACACGGAGTATCCGCCATGCTCCGTAGCGATATTGCGGATCAGCTCCTGAATCAGGACGGTCTTGCCTACGCCGGCGCCGCCGAACAGTCCGATCTTGCCGCCCTTCTGATAGGGACACAGAAGATCTACTACCTTGATACCGGTCTCCAGGATCTCCGTCTCCGTAGACTGCTGCTCAAAAGTGGGCGCAGGCCGGTGGATAGGAAGATATTTCTCTACTTCCGGCTTTTCTTTATTGTCGATGGGCTCTCCCAGAACATTGAAGATACGTCCCAGGGTCTTCTCGCCTACGGGTACGGAAATCGGTCCGCCGGTAGCTACGGCCTCCATGCCGCGGACCAGACCGTCAGTACTGCCCATGGCGATACAGCGCACCGTATCATCACCCAGATGCTGGGAGACCTCCGCCACCAGCCTGCCTCCGTCCCGGGTGGCAATACTGATCGCCTCGTTGATCTCCGGCAGATTGCCCTTGCTGAACTTAATGTCCAGAACGGCACTGATGATCTGTGTGATCTTACCTACATTTTGCTCTGCCATCTTGTTTCTCCTTAAAATTATATTGGTTTATGATATAAACAATCACATTGTAACAGTTTCCCTCTGTCCGGCACAGACCGCGTCAGCCGCCGATGGCGTTGGCACCGGCTACGATCTCGGTCAGCTCCTGGGTGATGGCTCCCTGCCGCGCCCGGTTGTACTGAAGGCTTAAGTCCTCTATCATCTCTTCCGCGTTGCTGGTGGCCGAATCCATAGCCGTCATACGTGCTCCGTTTTCACTGGCCACAGACTCCAGAAGGGCGCCGTAGATCAGGCTGCTCATGTATTTGGGCACAATGGAATCCAGCACCGTCTCATCATCGGGCTCATAATCCATAATCGCATGAGGCTTCGTATCCTCCTCCGCCTTCTCCCGGGCTTCTATCTCCACAGGCAGAAGCTTCACCAGGGTAGGCACATGGACCACCGTATTCTTGAAGAAGGTATAAGCCAGATAGATCTCGCCCACTTCACCCTTCGCAAAAGAATCCAAGAGTTCCGCAGTCAGATCCGCCGCATCCTGATAGATGGGCTCATTGATCACTTCTGAGCAGTCCGCCTTAATTGTAAATCCTCTGCGGGACAGACCGTCGCGGCCTTTCCTGCCGATGGCGTACACATACGTATCCTGAGAAGGCAGCTCGCTGTTTACCATTTTCACAATATTATTGTTGTACCCGCCTGCGAGACCCCTGTTGGAAGTAATGACGATCACTGCCTTTTTCGGGGAACTTCCCGCTTTCAGATACTTATGGTCGATGGTTCCGGATTTCGCGATGATGGAACTGATGGTATCATACATCATGTTGAAATAAGGCTTGGTGTTCTCGGCCTTCACCCTGGACTTCTGTAGTTTGACGGTGGCCACAAGCTTCATGGCTTTGGTAATCTGCTCCGTGCTCTGGATGCTGTCACGTCTGCGTTTAATATCTCTCATGGTTGCCATGGATACTCACCTGCCTTCTACGCCTGGGCTTTGCATTCCGCAATCACCTTATTCAGAAGCTCATCGATCTCCGGCGTGATCTCTCTGGTCTCCCGGATCTTAGCCGGGATCTCCGGATACTTGGTATCGATGAACTTAAACAGCTTCTCCTGGAAGGGCAGGACCTCCTGGGTAGGAATGTCAAGCAGATGCTTCCTGGTAGCCGCATAAATGATGATGACCTGATACTCTACCGGCATAGGCTGGTACTGGGGCTGTTTCAGAACTTCCTTAATCCTCTCGCCCTGGGCCAGCTGCTCCGTAGTAGCGGCGTCCAGCTCGGAACCGAACTGGGCAAAGGAAGCCAGCTCACGGTACTGAGCCAGTTCCACACGGATCGGCGCCGCAATCTTCTTCATAGCCTTGATCTGGGCCGCGCCGCCTACACGGGATACGGACAGACCGGCGTTAATGGCCGGGCGGAAACCGGCGTTAAACATCTCCGTCTCCAGATAAATCTGGCCGTCGGTGATGGAAATTACGTTGGTCGGAATATACGCCGATACATCGCCCGCCTGAGTCTCGATAATGGGCAGTGCCGTAAGGGAGCCGCCGCCCAGCTCATCGGAAAGCTTGGAAGCCCGCTCCAGCAGTCTGGAATGCAGGTAGAACACATCGCCGGGATAGGCCTCACGCCCCGGAGGTCTCTTAAGAAGCAGAGACAGGGTACGGTACGCCGCGGCATGCTTGCTCAGATCATCGTAGATCACCAGCACATCCTCGCCGTTCTCCATCCACTCCTCACCGATGGCACATCCTGCATAAGGAGCAATATACTGCAGGGGAGCCAGATCCGAGGCGGTGGATACCACGATAGTGGTATAATCCATAGCGCCGAACTCCTCCAGCGTCTTTACAATATTGGCTACCGTAGAGGCCTTCTGGCCGATAGCCACATAAATACAATGTACGCCCTGCCCCTTCTGGTTAATGATCGTATCAATAGCAATGGCCGTCTTACCGGTCTGCCGGTCTCCGATGATCAGCTCACGCTGTCCCCGGCCGATGGGGATCATGGCATCGATGGCCTTGATACCGGTCTGCAGAGGCGTATCCACAGACTTTCTCTCAATCACGCCGTGGGCCACGCGCTCAATACGGCGGAATTTATCCGTCTCGATGGGCCCCTTGCCGTCGATGGGCTGGCCCAGGGAATTGACGACCCGTCCGGTCAATGCATCGCCTACGGGAACTTCGACCACTCTGCCGGTAGTCTTCACTGTATCGCCTTCACTGATCCTGCTGGTGTCGCCCAGCAGAACCGCGCCTACGTTATCCTCCTCAAGGTTCAGCACCATGCCGTAGATCTCCCCGGGAAACTCCAGAAGTTCTCCCTGCATAGCGCTCTCAAGACCATGGATACGGGCGATACCGTCGGCAACCTGAATGACAGTTCCCACG
Source organism: uncultured Lachnospiraceae bacterium (assembly GCA_947626365.1). Lineage (GTDB taxonomy): Bacteria > Bacillota > Clostridia > Lachnospirales > Lachnospiraceae > UBA3402. Next base: position 12,871 of record CANQRW010000002.1, on the reverse strand, counting down.
TTCGACACATCAAGCTTGGTCGAATATTTTTCTATCTGTTCTTTGATCACAGAACTGATTTCTTCCGGTCTCAAATTCATGAAGGTTCGCACCTCTTTCCTAAAATATAGTCACTGCGCCAGCTGCACGTCCATCAGCTGCCGTTTCAGATCCTGCAGTCTTGTCTTAATACTGCTGTCCACAACCCTGTCTCCAATGCGGATCACCATGCCTCCGATCAGGGATGGGTCTGTCGCATAATTCATCTCAAACTTCGTGTAGGAAGTGGTAGCCAAAAGCCTTTCCATGACCTGCTCTTTCTGGGTCCGGGTAAGCTCCACAGCCGTAGTCACATACGCCGTCCCGATCCGCTTCTGCTCCTTCACCTGGACAGTGAAATACTGAAAGATGTCAAAAATGTCGTTCTGACGGCCCTTCTCCACAACCGTAGTCAGAAAGCCCATCATCTCGTCGGAAACCCTTCCGCGAAATACATTTTCGATAATCTGCAGCTTTTCTTCCTTTACCACCTGAGGATGATTCAGAAGCTGAATCAGATCTCTGTTCTCCTTAAGCACTGCCGTAAGCGTCTGCACTTCCTCATAAAGCCTGTCAAGACAATCCCTGTCCTGAGCAGCCTCCAGCAGCGCATCGCCGTACACTTTCGATACTAACTTTGCCATGTGCTCTCACCCATTTCCTTCAGAGTCTCCTCAATGAGAGAATCCTGCACAGTCGTGTCGATGGACGCAGAGACAACCTTGCCGGCCATAAGGGATGCGATGGAGACAATCTCCTGCTTCATGTCGTCCAGAGCTTTCTTCCGCTCCAGCTCCACTTCCCGGCTGCCTCTGGCAACGATCCTCGCCGCCTCAGCCTTGGCCTCCTCAATGATCTCCGCCTCTCTGGCTTTCCCTTTTCTTCTGGCCTCCTCAAGGATGGCATCAGCCTCCTTGTGGATATCCTTCAGTTTCAGCTCGTATTCCGCCTTCAGCGCCTCGGCAGCCTTCTGGTCCTCCTCCGCGCTTTTCAGCTCTCCCGCGATCTTCTGGCGCCGTTTCTCCAGCACGTCCCGCACCGGATTGAACAGCAGATACGACAGCCCGAAGAACAGGATGAAAATATTAATTGCCGTAAAGAATAGTTCGGAAAGCAACTGCGGGTCAAATCCTATTAACCTATCCAAAATATTGCCTCCTTCCTGTTTTCGTTACCCTCTCTTTCATCAACCGAAAGGCTTCACGAACATCAGAATGATGGCAACAACCAGTCCGTACAGACCTGTGGTCTCGGCAACTGCCTGGCCCAGAAGCATGGTGGATGTGATGTCAGATCTTGCTCCCGGATTACGTCCGACTGCAGCGGCGCCCTGACCTGCCGCGATACCCTGGCCTACGCCGGGGCCGATACCGGCGATCATCGCCAGACCCGCGCCGATTGCGGAACAACCATAGATAAAGTCCTGTCCTGAAATGTTCATATATATTTCCTCCTAATAAGATTTTTTACGGGAATCCCGAACTCCGCGGCGCTGCGCGCCGCTCCGTCTGGGCAGCGTCCGCCTTCCGGCGAACTTTATTCCATCTTGTCGTTAATATAAACCATGGTTAACATACAGAATACATACGTCTGGATCGCTCCTGAGAACAGATCACAGTATACGTGAAGCGCCGCCGGAATACCGATCTTGGCAAACCAGGGCATCATACCGTACCACAGGCCCATGATGATCACGCCTGAAAGCAGGTTGGCAAAAAGACGCAGCGAGATTGAAATGGGATTGGCAATCTCTCCGATCACATTGATGGGAAACAGCACCGGAATCGGCTGGAACAAGCTGGTCACATGACCGAATCCTCTGTTCTTGATTCCCTGGTAGTTCACAATGAAAAATGTAAACATGCCCAGCAGAAACGTGACGCCGAAATCTGCCGTGGGCGCTCTCAGGCCGAAAAGCCCGCTGAGGTTGCAGAAGAGAATGAACAGAAAAATCGTTCCGATATAGTTCAGAAACCGCTTGCTGTTTGCGCCCAGAATCCCCTGAGCCATATTCTCCAGCGCTTCCATGCCCATCTCAAGGGCGCACTGGAACATGCCCGGAGTATCCGTCTCGCTGACGTGCTTCATCTTTCTGCTGACTATAAAGCCGATCAGCAGCAGAATCGCCGTGATAATCCATGCTCCCACGGTAGTATCCGAAATCCACAGTTCCTGCCCGAAGGCGTGGTATTTCAGCACGCCGTGAATCATGAAATCCGGCTCAGCCTGTACCATCGGAATCTTCATCATCCCCATACACCTTCCTCCTTTCTTCCATGATACGTTCTTCCCCATTCCCATCTTTCTGGGAAAAGAACGTCCTGTGAATGACCGGCTGCAGAAACGCCCCGGCCTTAAGTCCCATGGCCCCGATGATCATGGCCACCGCGTCAACCTGCGGCCGGCTGCCCAGAAACACCAGAACCACGATAAAAACTACTTTTCGGATTACGGACTGAACCACCGTGATCCGATTGGCATATTGTTCATCCATACTGTCGGCCGCCCGTTCCGTGACGACCGCCATATGAAGAAGCATCAGCACATCCGCGGCAAAGCCTGCCGCAAGGCCCAGGATCACCGGCCCCAGAGAAAACCCCATGGACGCCAGGCCATTCCGGAAAACCGCGGCCAGGATACCCAGAAACAGCGTATACAGAAGCATGCCCACGCACATCTCAAAAACCAGATGTCTGGTAGAAGCCGTCATGAATCCGCCTCCTTGTCAAGAGGATGTCGGAGCGATCCGTCCCGTTTCGATCCATACCTTCCATCCGAATCTTCCGTTCCCGGCTCTGCCTGGCTGTTCTCCCGGAAAATCCGGCTGGGCTGTTTCGGTCTGGATACCGTCTGAGGCCTGTCAAGAACCTCCTGGCGTCTGCGCTCCTGCTCCGCCTTTTCTTCCCTGGCGTCCTGATCAATCAGACGCTTCGCCATCATATAGGCGCCCCGGCCGCCTCCCAGCACACCCAGAACCAATAAGGGCAGCACAGTCTTCACGCCGAAACGGGAATCCAGATAATTTCCGGCCATGACAGCCAGCAGAACCGGCGTCAGGACACATAATCCCAGCTGAGTTACCATGGCCAGACTGCGGAACACACTTTTCTTGTAGCGCATAACCACTCCTTATTATAACCAATCTTTACCTTTTTGTCCATAATTCGTAAAAGTTTCATTGAATCAGCATAGGAAATCCGTTTATCCTTTTCCTGTTTTCGAATCCAATACCTGCTGCATCCGAATCAGATGGTACTCGAAATCCTGCCGGCTTTTCTGGGCGATCGTAGTCAGAAGAAGTCCGGAGAAAAAAGATATTACCGCCGCAAGTCCGATAAAACCACAGACGATCAGTGTCGGGAATCTGGGGACCAGCCCTGTTTCCATATAAATCACCAGAATCGGGGCAAACATTACTGCCGCTATCAACAATAAGATCAGGGACAGCGCTCCGAAAAATTCAAAGGGACGGTAATTCTTAAACAACCTTAATATAGACATAAGCACTTTCATGCCATCTGAATAAGTATTGAGCTTTGACTTGCTGCCGTCAGGCCTGTCGCGGTAATTCACGATAACATTCTCAATCGACATATTCTTATCGACGGCGTGTATGGTCATTTCCGTCTCGATCTCGAATCCTTTCGACACGATCGGAAAGCTTTTTACAAACAGAAAACTAAACGCCCTGTAACCGGTCATCACATCACGAATATCGCTCTTAAACAGCGCATTGATGGTACTGCGCACCAGGCTGTTGCCGAAATTATGGAACGGCCGCTTATTTTCTGTAAAATATGTGGCGGACAGCCTGTCTCCTACGACCATATCGACATTTTGGTTCAATACCAAATCCGCCATCTCCCGCCCATACTCTGCAGGATACGTATCATCCCCATCCACCATAATGTAGCATCTGGCATCAATCTCCCGAAACATGCGGCGTATCACATTCCCCTTGCCCTGCTGTCTCTCATAACGGACGACAGCGCCTGCCTTTTCCGCCTCTGACACCGTATTATCCGTAGAATTATTGTCATAGACATAGATAACCGCCTCCGGCAGCTCCCTCCGCCAATCCGCCACCACCTTGGCAATTGTAGCTTCTTCATTATAACAGGGGATTAAAACTGCCACATCATCCATATACCCCTTCCTCCATCAAAACCCAATCTTTCGTCAGGTGTCTTTGCCGCACAATTACTTTTCATTATATCCAAAGTTTTCCGGTTTGTCCATAATTCAGGGAATTTTATTGTAAACGAATTGATGTGTGCTTATTTTAAATATTTGAGTTTTTATATTAAATATAACTAAATATTTGAGTTTTTATATTGCTTTTCTAAGCGACTTATAGTACAATAAATAGAAAAAGGAGGCCCCGGTATGACGAAGCAGGAAATTGGTGCTATTCTGAAGCAGCTGCGCATTGCTCAAAACATGACACAAAAAGAAATTGCTGAAAAATTAGGACGTAACCAACAAATCATCGGCCACTGGGAATCAGGATACGCGCAGCCGGATTTGGATACTTTTATCCGATTATGCGGACTTTATCACACAACTGTTGACACTGCTTTTGGATTCGATTTTCAAAACACGCATGTTTCTCCGGCTGAATACGAACACATTTTGGGATATCGAAGCCTTGATCCGCCGGGACGCCAGCATGTCGATATTATGATGCAGTGGGAAAAAGAACGTACATTCAATGTTATTGTAGAATCACGGCCGTCATCTTCGCCGCTTTCCCGACTGCTCGCTTATTATACTAGCTTATCAGCTATGTGCGACTCGGAAGAAAAGAGTAAGCCCCATTTAAAAATACAGGTCCCAGATAACGAATTATCAAAGCATGCTGATATTGTAGCGGCAATAACAGATGACAGTATGGAAGATACATATCATAATGGAGATGCTATATATATCAAGAAAACCAGCGACATCCCATATGGCAGCATAGGGGTGTATATGCAGGACAATCACATTTTTGTACGAGAATCAGGTCACGGACAGTTACTTGCTCACAATCCTGCCTATCCTGATACACCTGCCGACGAATCCATTATTCCTATTGGGATGGTTCTGGGAAAAGTTGCGTGATACAGCTAAAATTAGTCGTAATCAAAATAGTTACTCGCATTGACGCACGTATTATTACGTGTTATAATACTATTTGATAAGGGAAGGAGCTTTCAGGAATGCCCATGACTTCAAAGCAGATTATTGCACACCTCCAAAAGCATGGATTTGAACGTGTCAGCCAGAATGGTTCACACATTAAGCTTCGGAATCCACAGACAGGTGCCCAGGTTATCATACCTTATCACTCCAGCGAACTTAAAAAAGGCTTAGAACACGCAATCCTGAAACAAGCCGGACTTTTATAGAGTATATCCCATCACTGCAAATTACGGAGGGGTTCTATATGAATCAATTATTTTATCCCGCTATATTCCATGCGGCAGAAGAGGGTGGATTCTGGATATCATTTCCCGATTTCCCTGAATGTCTGACAGAAGGAGATGATATGGACCAGGCGTACCGGATGGCTGCGGAGGCGTTAGATTTAGCTATCACCAGCCGTCTGACCGAAGGGCAGCAGCTTCCCCCTGCTGCTGGTTTTCAAGGGATTAAACCGGAAGAAAATTGTCTGATTGTCTTAATCAGCTTTGATATGCTCACATATAAAAAGAAAAATCGTTCCCACTCCGTCAAAAAGACCCTCAGCATACCACAATGGCTTAATGAAGAAGCCATGGAACTTGGCATAAATTTTTCTCAGGTTCTTCAAGAGGCTTTGCTTTCCAAAATACAGCCAAAATAAATTTGTTCATCAAACAGCCGCCGCGCCCGGACATCTCACCCGAACGCGGCGGCCACTGCTATGTAACATTATATTGTTTCAGTCTTTTCGTCTCTTTTTGTCAGATCTTAACCGCCAGCTTGTACGCGGTATGGAAGGCGTCATAGATCTTGCCGGGCTTCACGGCGTCGCCGACCAGATAGGCTTCCTTGCCTGCCGCGGCCAGCTCGTCATAAACCGACTGCTGCGCCTTCAGCCCGATGGCGATCACTACCGTATCTGCTGGGATCGTAAAGGCCCCTTTTCGGTTCTCCACGGCCACTCCCTCCGGCTTGATCTCAGCCAGGCGGGTTCCGGTATGAATATCCATGGAAACCTTGGCGATTCGCTCCTGATAGGCCAGCATATCCGTCACCGCTACGCCGTGCATGATCTCCGGAAGCATCTCAACCAGAGTTACGGAATGGCCGTTCTCTGCCAGATGCAGAGCCGTCTCCGTGCCGACCAGGCCTCCGCCGATGACCACTACATGGCCTTCCGCCCTGGCCGCGCCGTTCAGCACGCTCAGAGCGTCAACAACGTTCTCTCCGTCAATGCCCGGGATATTGGGAATGACAGGACGGCTTCCGGTAGCGCAAACCACCTTGTCATAGTCCATAAGTTCTTGGGCCGTTACCCGCTTCTGAACCACCGGGATATTCAGCTTCTCAAGCTGAGTAATCTGATACTTCATCAGCGGCCGGATATCCGCCTTAAACTCCGGCGTAGACGCTTCGTGAAGCAGTCCGCCCAGATCCTTCTCCTCGTACAGCGTGACGTCATGGCCTCTCAGTTTCAGGACCCGCGCCGCTTCCATACCGGCTGCTCCTCCGCCTACCACGGCAATCTTCTTCGGCTCCTTCGCCGGCGTGATCTCCAGCTCGCCTTCCCGGCTTATGGTGGGATTGACCGCGCAGGTAATCGCCTTGTAATTGAAGAAGGTCCTCTCCAGGCAGCCCTCATTGCACCGGATACACGGACGGATATCCTCCGGGTGACCGGCCTGGGCCTTCTTGGGCCACTCCGGATCCGCCCACAGCGGACGTCCCAGTCCTACGAAATCGCCCTTGCCGGAGGCGATGATCTCCTCCGCATACTCAGGCAGAGTAATGGAGCCGGAAGCGATAACCGGAACGTGAACGGCCTTCTTGACCGCTTCCGCCGCCCAGGTATTGTGGCAGATCGACATAGCCATAGGAGATACCTGATGGATCATGGTGTGATGATCGCCGCCGGAAATATGGAACGCGTCGATTCCTTCCTTCTCCAGAACCTTCGCCAGCTCTATGGTGTCCTCGATGGGGAACCCGTCGGGCTCGTAATCCGTGCCGCTCAGACGAATGGTAACCGGGAAATCCGGTCCGACTTTCTTGCGGACATCTCTCACGATCTCCACATAGATTCTCATACGGTTCTCCAGGCTGCCGCCATACAAATCCGTCCTGTGGTTCGTGTGGGGCGAGAAGAAATTCGTCAGCAGATATCCGTGAGCTCCGTGAATCTCTACCAGCTCAAAGCCTGCCGTCTGGGCACGCTTCGCCGCGTCTCCGAACGCGTGAACGATATCCTGGATCTCCGGAATCGTCAGTTCCTTGGGAACAGCCTGAACCCCGTACTGATCCCACAACTTGGGCCAGGGAATGGCGCTGGGCGCTACCATCGGCTGAGTCCCCAGAAACTTCTGCCGGCCGCAGTGCTCGATCTGGATTCCGGGAACAGCTCCCTGCTCCCTGATGTTTTCCGCCAGCCAGGACAATCCGGGAATATGCTCATTATTAGAAATGCCCAGATGGCAATGGGCAGACTTGGCTCCGATATCATCGACATAAGCGTACTCGACAAGGATCATGCCGGCTCCCCCTGCCGCCTGATGCCGATAATAACGAATCAGCCTCTCCGAGACTGTCCCGTCCATGTTGCTCATACCCGAAGACTGAGGCGCCTTCATAATACGGTTCTTCAGCGTAAGATCATGAATCTTACCGGGTTTAAACAGATTTGGAAATGTTGTCATAGTTTTTACCCCCTTCTCGATTGTGTTTGATAACTCGATTATAAAAAATAATTCTTTCTTTTTCTGTATCCTGTGATACACTCGGTTAAATTTTGTGTTAAAATAAAGGGGGTGATAATGATGAGCGAACTGGAAATAGCAGTGCGGTTTCAACTAAAAAACAATTTAAAAAAGTACCGTTCTCTTTTTCTGAAACATTATGATGCGGTTTCGTATCCCAAGGGACACATTTTTAACCGATATGGGCTCCCCGTAAACCAGCTGTATTATCTCACAGAGGGAACCGTTCTGGTATACACTACCAATCTGGACGGTTTTACGCGGCTGATCGGCACCCATCAGAAAAATACTGTCTTCAATCTCGACAGTCTGGACCGCCGGCAGGACGCAGTGATCACAACGGAGGCGCTCACCGATGTTCAGGTCATCCCCTTAACCGTCGAGGATATCATCGGCCTGACCGGAGAGGCCCCGGATCTGTATCGGGATTTTCTAATCTATGTAGGCGATGTTCTGCGGCTGATGTGCTACGATGCACAGGAACAAAGCATCAATGATGTAAAGACACGGCTCATTCATTTCCTGCTGCTGTACTCCAGAGATGACGATTCCTCCGAAATCGCCCTGTCTCAGTACCGTATCGGCTGCGCGATCAATGCCTCCCGGGTTCAGGTGACCCGCGTCTGCTCCCAGCTGAAGGAACTGGGGCTGATCGAAATCACCCGGAACAAAATTGTATTGTTGGATAAAGAAGGATTGCTGCACTACTGCAGAGAAAAATAAAACAGTCTCTGGCGGGTGTCCTCAACTGTCCTCAACTTTTCCTTAAAAAAAGCCCGGAAAACGCAGGAAAAACCTGCGAATCCGGGCAAAAAGAAAGAGCGCGAGACGGGATTCGGACCCGCGACCCCCACCTTGGCAAGGTGGTGCTCCACCCCTGAGCCACTCGCGCATAGTCATTGATCAGTTCTCTTTTAACGACGAAAATTATTCTACCATAACTTTTTTTGAAAATCAAGTACCTGTATCTGAATTTTACCCATTTTTCAAAAAATCCGTGAAAATCTTTGCCCGGCGTCTCTTTTTGTGCTATCATAATGTCACTTGACCATTGATTTTCACTGTCCAGCCGCTGATGGGCAGTGTCATACAAACGAAACATACAGGAAAGAGGACATTACATGAACAAAAAAGAGATTTCTGAAATCCGCCGGCAGTACACCCCTGACCGCTGCACCATTACCCGGATCTGCGGCTGCTACGTCGATGCGGAAAAAAATATTAAAACCCAGATGAGAGAGGCTTTTCTCTCACTGCCGGAGGAGGATGCCTTCAAATATCTGGATATTTTCAAGAAAACCCTGTCCGGCACCGTGGGAAAGAATCTGATCAATCTGGACTTTCCTCTGGAAGAAGAACGAACCGGCGGGCGACAGGAATTTCTCCTGAATCTGCGCAACAGCAAGCTGAAGGACGACGCGCTGATCGAAGAATTTTATAACCGGATCATCGAGCGCTTTGTTTATGGGGAAAACTATTATATCATCCTGATCCATGTAGACTATGACGTGCCGGGAAAGGCAAGCGACGGCACGGAGATGTACGACGCCTCCGACAATGTGTACAGCTATCTTCTCTGCAGTATCTGCCCGGTCCACCTGTCCAAACCGGGACTTGGCTACAACACGGATACCAACCGGATTGAAAATCGGATTCAGGACTGGGTAGTGGAGCCGCCCATGAAGGGCTTCCTGTTCCCCGCCTTCAACGAGCGCTATACGGATATCCACTCCATGGTCTACTACACGAAAAATGCGGCGGAGCTGCAGGAAGATTTTCTGCGGGAAATGTTTGGCTGCAGCCGAATCCCCCTTCCGGCCAAGGCTCAGAAGGAGACCTTCCAGACGCTGATCGCCGACACCTTAAGCGACCAGTGCGATTACAGCATTGTCCGCAGCATCCACGAGACCCTCAATGAACATCTGGAGGAGACCAAAGATGATCCGGAGCCCCTGGAACTGGGCAAAGAAGAAATCCGCCGTCTCTTCGAGGAGAGCGGCGTAACCGATGAGCAGCTGGAGGTGTTTGATTCCTATTATAATGAGCGGGCTGGCGAGGATGCCTCCTTTATGGCGACAAACATCGCAGACACGCGAATCTTCCGCATCCAGACCCCGGATGTGGTGATTCAAGTGAAACCGGAGGCCGCCGCAATGGTGGAGACCCGTATCATCGACGGCCGCCAGTGCCTGGTCATCGCAGTCAGCGACAATGTGGAAGTCAACGGCATCACAATCCGGCGGATCACAAATGGAGAATAACATCACATACCGTCTTCAAACTCACGCAGGATTGCCAGAAGCTCAGGATCAAGAAATCCTTCCGCCGACTGCCGGATGTCGTCGGGCACACCGTAATACGCCTCGGCAATCCCGCCGGTAATCGCTGCCAGCGTGTCGCTGTCCCCGCCTATGGAAATCGCGTTCCGTATGGCGTCTTCAAAGCCCGTGGATTCCAAAAACGCTTCGATGGCCTGCGGCACGGTTTCCTGGCAGGTCTCGTTAAAACGGTAGGTATCGCGGATACTGTCAAGTGTGAAATCCAGAGGATAATATGTCTCCTGAACCGTGCCGCGGATCTCATCTATTGTCCTTCCGGTCCTGGCAAGATAAATCGCCGCCGTGGTTGCCTCCGCTCCCTTAATGCCCTCCGGATGGTTGTGGGTGACTTCCGTGACTGCCCTTGAAAGACTTTTTGCCTCGTCAAGGCTCTTTGCGATAAATCCGCAGGCGCTGACTCTCATAGCCGCTCCGTTTCCAAAACTGTTATAGGGCTGGGGATTAGCAGAATACATCCACTCGCGGAAGCGTCCGCCATATCCGCAGTAAGGATAGGGCTGACCAATCCTGCGCATCCAGTACACCGCTTTCTCTCCAAGGTTCCTGTAATCGCCGCTGCATGACATAAGAGCTTTCGCGATCGCCAGCGTCATGATCGAATCGTCCGTCGGCTCACACTTCGATGTAAAAAGTTCAAAATCCTTACTTCTGTGATTGTTCCATTCAAAACGGGAACCAACGATATCCCCGATGATTGCTCCAAGCATAATCTTTTCCTCCTTTTCGCTGCCTCCACCTAAAATGCGGCTGTCTGTCTTCATCCTACAGCTGCATTTTAAACCAAATAGTATCCGCTTTGGTCGCATGGCAGGCGACAAATCAAAATTTTGCGTTTCTCTGACATCTCAATAGCTGGAAGCGGTTAAATTATGCTCAGTATATCATATTAATTAATGGCTCTGTCTTACGCCCCCAAAAGGCTCTGGTCAAAAGCAAACAGCGCCTCATTAATCTCAAAAATATTGTAATTCCCACGGCTGATAAAATATTCAACGATAATATCAAACTTGTTGCTGTGGGAAAGGGCAAATCCAGCCTTCATCAGCATTTCCCGCGTCTCGTCAAGCGGAAGTTCAAGGGCGATGGCAAAAGCCAGGACCGTGGGCTTGCTTGGCCTATAAAGCTTGTCGCTCCGTATTTTGGAGAACAGTTTGCGGTCAATATTGGCTTTTTTGTAGCACTGGGCGTCGGTGATACCGCGCTCGTCAATCTTTCGCAGAAGCATCTCGGAAAAGCTTTCGTCAAGCATGCGTAACGCTTCATCCAGAGAGGAAGCGGCCGGCGCCGGAGCTGCCATGCCCACATTCATAACGGGCATGGACATTTTCATGTTTTCAGAGGCACCGTCTGCCAGCCTCTCTTCTTCCAGGAAAATACTTCGCGTCTGCCTCTCGGAACTGTCGGTATGCTCCTGGACATAGTTATCATCAATATACGCGGCAATGTCTTTGAACAGCTTTCCGCTGATCTGATAAGCAGTCTTATCAAAGATCACGAGATAGACGGTCATCTCATTGTCGAAAAGGAAATCGCTTATGGTATCGATAGCGACCTTCAGGGCCTTGTCCTTCGGATAACCATAGATGCCGGAGGAAATCAGCGGGAACGCCACGGTCTCGCATTGATTCTCTTTGGCAAGGGCAAGGGACGTGCGGTAACAGGAAATCAGTTTGCCGCGCTCTCCGTGCCAGCCTCCGCGCCAGCGGGGACCCACCGTATGAATGACATATTTGCAGGGCAGACGGTACGCGCCTGTAATCTTCGCGCTGCCGGTTTCGCAGCCGCCCAATGTACGGCACTCCTCAAGAAGCCCCGGACCTGCGGCATGGTGGATGGCCCCATCGACTCCGCCGCCTCCCAGCAGAGTTTGATTCGCAGCGTTCACAATGGCGTCCACTTTCATTTTTGTAATATCATTTCTTACTATCTCAAGCGGCATGATCTGTCCTCCTGTCTGATTTTCGTTTCCAAAACAGTTCGGCTGTCGTCTCGCTTCCCGCCGAGTGGAATCCTTCTAACTTTACGCTTTGACAAACCTCTGATTCGGACTTTTCGGTTTATCCGGTATTGTCATCTTCAGTTTGCCGCTTACTACCAGCGGGCTAACTATTTGCGACATCACATAATTCTTTGACTTGCCGACAAAAGCAACAACCTCTGCTCTTGTTCGGGGGGCAGAGCAAAACTCTACAAGGGAATCAGAAACAGGCATCCTTTCTGCAAACAAGCCATTTTTCATTACAACCTTAAATTCCCCGTGAACGGCAGAAAAAACCGGCGCAGGAAGTCCGGCATCCGCAAATTCTTTTAGCATAGTAGGAATACCCGAATATCTGTTTTCAGTTACTTTTAAAAGTTCGAGCATATTTGCAAGAACAGCATTTCTTGTTTCAGGACGCACTTTGCCGAGTGCGTCAACGGAAATTTTACCGTACAAACCTCCGCTGTTGACAATTTCCATACGGTCCCGGTACATCTCAATACGAATCGGCACATTTTCCGTATGAACGCTGTAATCGCAGTGTTATGTGAAGTCAATAGTTATGCAAAGCCAGTTCCGAATTCCCTTTGAAATAAGGAAATCCGGAACTTTTT
>CANQRW010000001.1 GCA_947626365.1 uncultured Lachnospiraceae bacterium | reverse complement strand
AGACGATCTCTTCAAAAACTGCATGTTGATCAACGACTGAGTACCATGTTTTGAGAAAAACGACGGAAGTCAGGTTTTATTATGCAAGCACAAAAAACGGAAAATACAAATTTCCCTAGACAATCCTGGTTTTCCTCACCATGTCCATGAACTCTCTGTTATTTCTGGTTCTTGCAAACATGTTCAGAATCTGCTCCACCGCATCATCCGCCTTCATGCCGCTGGTTGCCTTGCGAATCATATCCACGCATTCCTGCTCCTCCCGGGTCAGCAGAAGCTGATCGTTCCTGGTACCGGATTTCAGAATATCAATCGCAGGGAAAATCCGTTTCTCCGACAGTTTGCGGTCCAGAACCAGTTCCATGTTGCCGGTTCCCTTAAATTCCTCATAGACCACATCATCCATACGGCTTCCGGTATTGACCAGAGCCGTGGCAAGAATAGTCAGGCTGCCGCCTTCCCGCATGTTCCTGGCCGCGCCGAAAAATCTCTTGGGCATATGCAGAGCCGCCGGATCCATACCGCCGGACAGCGTGCGGCCGCTTGGCGGAACCACAATATTGTATGCTCGGGTCAGACGGGTGATACTGTCCAGAAGAATGATAACATCCCTGCCATGCTCCACCAAACGTCTCGCCCGCTCCACTACCATCTCGGAAACTCTCTTATGACGCTCGGGAAGTTCGTCGAAGGTAGAGAAAATAACCTCCACATTTTTGCCTGTTACAGATTCCTTGATATCCGTAACCTCCTCCGGCCGCTCATCGATCAGAAGAATAATCAAATGCATGTCCGGATGATTGGTGGTAATGGCCTGGGCCACCTGCTTCAGCAGCGTGGTCTTGCCGGCCTTAGGCGGAGACACGATCATGCCGCGCTGGCCCTTGCCGATGGGCGCCAGAAGATCCAGGACCCGCATGGCTGTAGAGTTCTGTCTGCCCGGAGTCTCCATATGAAGTCTCTCGTTGGGGAAAATCGGCGTCAGCTTCTCAAAGCTTGGCCTGGTTTCCAGAACCGAAAGGGGATAGCCGTTAACCGTCTTAATATACAGCAGCGCCGCAAACTTCTCCGAAGCCGTCTTAACACGCCTGCTTCCTACCAGAATATCGCCTGTTTTTAAGTTAAACCGGCGGATCTGAGACGGAGCCACATACACGTCGTTCTCACCGGGAAGAAAATTCTCGCACCGGATAAATCCGAAACCATCCGGCATAACCTCCAGGATTCCGTTGGCTTCCACACCGCTGTCCAGCTCCGCAATATCCTGAGGGGACTGGTCCGGAAACTGCGCCTGAATCTGGGGCGTGATGCGGCTGGCCGGCACTTTGGGAAGGTCGCTTCCCGCATCTTCCTGCAGGCGCTGAATACTCTCGCTGTTCTCGCGGGGCACTTCTATGCTCTCATTCCGGGAACCGTAGCTGCGCGGCGTTTCCGCACTCTCATTCCGCGGGCTGTAACCGCGCGGCGTTTCCGCATTTTCATTCCGTGAGCCGTAACCGCGCGGCGAATCCGCATTCTCGTTCCGCGGGCTGTAACCGCGCGGCGAATCCGCATTCTCGTTCCGCGGGCTGTAGCTGCGCGGCGAATCCGCATTCTCATTACGGGTGCCGTAGCTGCGGCCTACTTCTCCGCTCCGATACCCGCCATAGGACTTGCTGAATACAGGCTTGCCCGCCGGTCTCTGTGGCCGATCCTGATTCTCCTGCCGGCGAGGCATGTCCCCTCGCTGGGAGGCATAAGGACGGGCCGGTGTCTCCGCGACCTGAGAAGATATCTGAGACTGAGCGGCTGGCTGAGGCTGAACCGCCGGCTGCGACTGGGCGGCCGGCTGCGGCTGAGTGACCGGCTGGGACTGAGCAGTCTGCTGAGGCTGAGCAGCCGGCCGTGACTGAGCAGTCTGCTGAGGCTGAGCAGCCGACCGTGACTGAGCAGTCTGCTGAGGCTGAGCAGCCGGCCGTGACTGAGCAGTCTGCCGGGGCTGAGTGACCGGTTGGGATTGCGCGGCCGGTTCCCGGTCGGTTCTTCCGTCGGAAGCGGATGCACGCCGCGTTTCCTCCTTTTTCTCATTCCCGTCCCCGGAAGCATTCTTTCCTTCCTCCAGTTCCTTGGCCTTTTCGCACAGCAAATCAATCAGCTGGGCCTTTCTCATGACACTAACGCTTTTGATTCCCTGTGCCTTTGCGATTGCTTTTAATTCTGTGAGCGGCAACGTCTGTAATTTCTCACGCATATATAGTTCTCCTTATCAATTCTGCCTTTATCCTGGGATTCCTTGCGAACATGCAATTAACAAGATTCACGAATTATGCTCATTATAACGCATTCCTCCGCAAAAAGGAAGTCAATTTTTTATAATTTTGAAAAAATCTTTTATTTTTTGCTCATATCCCTGATCAGACATGTGATAAAACTCCCGGTTTTCCATGCCCTCCGGCAGATACTGCTGTCTCACATAGTGGTTAGGATAATCGTGAGGGTACAGATATCCTGCTCCGTGTCCCAGCTTCTCCGCTCCCTTATAATGTTTGTCCTGGAGATGCACCGGCACCGGCGCCGTCTTCTCCGAAGCCACTGCCGACGACGCCTCCCCGATGGCCCGAACCACGGAATTGCTCTTGGGGGCCGTGGCGATATAGATTGCCGCCTCTGCCAGAATGATCTGAGCCTCCGGCATCCCTACACGTTCCACCGCCTGAGCCGCGCTTGCCGCCACTACCAGGGCCTGGGGATCCGCCATTCCCACATCTTCTGCCGCGTGAATCATCATCCGGCGGGCAATAAATTTAATATCCTCACCGGCATAAAGCATTCTTGCCAAGTAATAAACCGCCGCGTCCGGATCGGAACCCCGCATGCTTTTGATAAACGCGGATATGGTATCGTAATGATTATCTCCGTCTTTGTCATAGCGGACGGCCCTCTTCTGAATACACTCCTGAGCCGTCTCCAGATCAATGTGAATCTTTCCGTCCCCACTTCGTTCCGTGGTGAGAACTCCCAGTTCCACCGCATTCAAGGCAGCTCTGGCATCCCCGTTGGCCGCATCCGCAAGAAAGTCCGCAGCCGCCTCATCGATCTCCGCCCGGTAACTGCCCATGCCTTTCTCCTCATCATAGACAGCCCGCCGAATCAGTTCCCGGATATCCTCCTTCTCCAGACTCTTAAGTTCAAAAATCCTCGACCGCGACAGAAGAGCTCCGTTCACCTCAAAATAAGGATTCTCCGTGGTGGCGCCAATGAGAATCAAGGTGCCGTCCTCCACAAAAGGCAGCAGATAGTCCTGCTGGCTTTTGTTAAACCGGTGAATCTCATCAATGAACAGAATGGTTCTTCTGCCGTACATTCCCAGTGTATCCTGAGCCGCCTTCACCACTTCCTCCATATCCTTCTTCCCGGCAACGGTAGCGTTAATCTGCCGGAAATCCGCTTTCGTCGTGTTGGCGATCACCTTCGCCAGAGTGGTCTTCCCTGTCCCCGGCGGTCCATAGAAAATAATAGAACCCAGCTGATCCGCCTTAATGGCCCGATACAGCAGCTTGTCCTTTCCGATAATGTGTCTCTGTCCCACCACCTCGTCCAGAGTCGCAGGTCTCATTCTGGAAGCCAGAGGCGATTCCTTCTCCTGGGCAGCGCTTCTCATATAGTCAAATAAATCCATAGATACTCCTTATCCTGTCATTTCATCATTCAATCAGCATCTCATCCACTGTAACAAAATTATAGCCCTCTGCCGTAAGGGTGTCAATGATTTCCAGGGCCGCCTCCACCGAGGATTCATACACATCGTGAAGCAGAATGATGCTGCCGTCCTCCGCATGATTTTCCACATAACGGACCACAGCGGCCCGGTCCTGAGTTTTCCAGTCCAGGGGATCCAGATTCCACAGAGCCACCGTCATGGGAATCAGGCTCCCCAGCTCGTCGCTCCAGGAGCCGAAGGGCGGACGGATATAGTCCGGTTCCTGACCTGTAATTTCCCTGATCTTCTCATTGGTATACCGGATCTGCGCGCAGGCGTCTTCCGCATTCCCCGACGTCAGCTGCAGGTGGTTCTGGCTGTGATTGCCGATCAGATGGCCGTCCGCATACATCTGACGAACAATCTCCTCGTTGCCGTCAATATTCTGTCCGATCAGGAAAAAGGATGCGCAGACTCGGCGCTTCCGCAGGCCATCCAAAAGCTTCGGCGTAAAAACCGGATGAGGACCGTCGTCAAAGGTAAGCGCCACCGTCTTCTTCGCTGCTGTCCCTTCCACTGCTGTCTCTTCCGCCGCTGCCTCTTCCGCTGCTGCCTCTTCCGCTGCTGCCTCTTCCGCTGCTGCCTCTTCCGCTGCTGCCTCTTCCGGCGGTCCGATTGTCATTTCCTCCGCGGCTGGCAGCTTCTTCACCGCCGCGCTTACAGCCCTTTGTCCGGCGTATTCCTGCCGCCGCCCGGACCCACCCTTCGGCCCTGCCAGCAGGCTTACGCCCAAATCTGCTGCCAGCAGAATCATCAGAATCATACGGCACCAGGCCGCCATCTTCTTTCCCACAAACCAGCGCCTTCGATTCATTTCCGTTCCCCGCAGTTTTCTGCCCTATCATCAGTTATGATTATATGAAACATCCGCCGCAGATAGAATCCGGTCACAGGTCGGACCGCAGAAAACAATACACAGCCGGCAGCAGGTCACTTTCTCGCAAAAAACCGCCCGGACCCAGCAATTTACTGCAATCCGGACGGTTTTCAGATCCTAATCTTCACTTTCACTTATATGCGCCTGTTCCCCTGCCGCGCCGCAAAAAATGCCGGGCGGCTGACGCTTGAAGACTTATGCCAGCACAGCATCGTAGGCGGCGTCCATGCCCTTCTCCTCGATCATGTCATACCATTTCTGAACCTCAGGCAGCATATCGCTGAGATCCTGGCCCCAGTATTCCGTCTTCTTCAGAATATCCTCCACAGAAGCCGTCTTCATAAACGCCATGATATCCTCGCCGTCGTTGGCCTCATCGGTGCGGTAGAAGGCGATCAGGGCCGCCAGAGAGAAGGTCAGGCCCGTCGGATATTTGCCAAAGGCTTCCTTGTACTCCAGAATCGTTGGAAGGACTCTGGCCTTGAACTTGGATACCGAGTTTAGGGCGATGGACAGAAGCAGATGCTTGATAAACGGATTGGAGAAGCGCTCCAGCACCGCCGCGCCGAACTGCCGGTTATCCTCCGTATCGCCGATGGTAGGAATAATCTCATCGAAGATACATTTCTTAAGAAGAGCGGACACCTTCTCGTCCTTCAGGCACTCTCCCACTGTCTCCAGACCGTACAGGCGGGCTCCCAGCACCATGGAAGTGTGGGCGCCGTTCAGGATGCGGACCTTTCTCTTCTTATAAGGATCTACGTTGTCGGTCCAGACTACGTTAAAGCCGGCTTTCTGAAGAGGCAGTTCATCCTCATGATGACCCTGGATGACCCACAGGTGGAAGATCTCCGCCGTATCCATCATATTGTCCTGCTGTCCGATCCTCTCGCAGAGAGCCTGATGCTCGTCTCTGGGGAATCCGGTCACGATACGGTCCACCAGGGTGGAGCAGAAATCATTCTCCTTGGACAGCCAGGCCTTAAATCCGTCGCCCAGTCCCCACAGATCCGCATACTGCAGGCAGCACTTCTCCAGCTCCTCCCCGTTATGGTCGATCAGTTCACAGGAAAGAATGATGAATCCGGGAAGTCCCAGCTGATATCTCTTATACAGAAGCTGCGTCAGCTTGCCGGGGAAGCTTTTCGCCGGAGCATCCTCAAACTTATTCTCAGGCACAAACTCGATTCCGGCCTCGGTGGTATTGGACACCACGAAACGGAAGTCCGGATTCTCCGCAAGAGCCATGTAGGCGGCGCAGTCGGTGTAAGGATTCACACATCTGGAAATGATATCGATGTGAGTATGTTCATCCACTACCTGCCCGTTGTCAATGCCTCTCAGGAACAGATTATACTCGCAGCCCTGCTTCTCCAGCATCTCGCACATGCCCCGCTCAATGGGCTGCACCACGACCACAGAACCGTCGAACAGTCCCTTATCTTTCATCTTCTGAAAGAAATAGTCCACAAATCCCCTCAAAAAACCGCCTTCGCCAAACTGAATCACTGTCTCTTTACGATTGCTCATATCTGCTCCCCTCCGATAATTTCTTAAATTGCGCAAATTGTAAGCGCTTTCATTAGCAGTTAAGTATACTATACAACATTTCCCCGGAGATTGCAAGAGGTTTCCTGCACAAAATACGAGCAGAGCGTCACTGGCGCTCTGCTCACATACTGACGTAAAGAGAGCAGCCTCCCTTCGGAAACTGCCCTCTTCTGACTTCTGATTTAAACTACTTAAACGGCTTTCACGTTCACTGCCTGCATGCCGCGGTTGCCCTCTGCCATGTCAAAGGTCACTTTCTGACCATCTTCCAGAGTCTTGTAACCGTCAGCAACGATACCGGAGAAATGTACGAAGACTTCTTCGCCTGTCTCATCGTTGGTGATGAATCCATAGCCTTTTGTTGCGTTAAACCACTTTACTGTACCTTTGTTCATGCTGGTACACCTCCTAGATATTAATTCGTACTTCTCCTGCAAAAAAATTCACATGTTTTTGTAGATCATCGTCGTGCCCAATGACTTACAAAAACATGTGAATCAAAAGCTCCGAAATACAAGTTCTTTTTACCACACTTTTTTGACTCTGTCAAGACGGTTTATGAAATTATGACAAAAAAACTCCCGAAATCGAGGTGAATTTCGGGAGTCTCTGTTCTTTGTCACGCCAAAATCGTTCACGGCGGCATCAATTACTTCAGAGTAACCTTTGCGCCCTCGGCCTCCAGCTTGGTCTTCAGTTCCTCGGCCTCTTCCTTGGAAACGCCGGTCTTCACAGCCTTGGGAGCGCTGTCTACTACGTCCTTGGCTTCCTTCAGGCCCAGGCCGGTAGCTTCACGTACAACCTTGATGACTTTAACCTTGTTGGGGCCAACCTCGGTCAGTTCAACGTCAAACTCGGTCTTCTCCTCAACAGCCTCGGCTGCGGGGCCTGCAGCAGCTACAACCACGCCTGCAGCGGCAGATACGCCAAACTCTTCCTCACAAGCCTTTACCAGCTCGTTCAGTTCCAGTACAGATAACTCTTTGATCGCTTCGATAAACTCAGCAGTAGTCAACTTTGCCATTATGATTTCCTCCGTTATTATTTTCTGAAAATAAATTGATAGTTTCATACCCGCGCTTGCGCGCGCATGGATGTTCGGCTCCTTATTGTCGCCAAACGGCTAATTTTCTAAACTCGTGAGTTTTCACAGAAAACTCACGAGTTTAGAACCCGCGCTTACGCACGCATGGATGTTCGGCTCCTTATTGTCGCCGAACGGCTAATTTTCTAAACTCGTGAGTTTTCACAGAAAACTCACTCGTTAAGAACCCGCGCTTGCGCGCGCATGGATGTTCGGCTCCTTATCGTCGCCGAACGGCTAATTTTCTAAACTCGTGAGTTTTCACAGAAAACTCACTCGTTAAGAAAATTATGCCTCGCTGGCTGCGGCTTCGCCGCCGCCGTTCTTCTCGGCAATCTGGTTCAGTACGCGGGCCAGATTTGCGATCGGGGACTGCATGCTTCCGAACAGTCTGCCCAGCAGGACATCTCTGGACGGCACGGCTGCGATCGCCTGCATGCCCTGAGCGTCATAGTACGCATCCTCGACGATACCGCCCTTCATCTCCAGAACCGGAGCCTTCTTAGCGAACTCAGCCAGAATTCTGGCCGGCGCCGTGGCATCGGTCTTGGATACCGCCAGGGCAGTGGGGCCTTCCAGGTTGGGACCCAGAGCCTCAAAGGGCGTATCCTTCGCAGCAAAGCGGATCATGGTATTCTTGTAAACCTTATAGGTCACGCCGGCCTCTCTTAACTGCTTGCGCAGCTGAGTGTCCTGCTCAACTGTAAGGCCACGGTAATCTACCACCACCGCCGTCTGCGCTCCGTCGAACAGTTCAGCGATCTCTTTGACGATCGGCTGCTTTAATTCAACTTTTGCCATGAATGGTTTACCTCCTTGTTTTATTTGGAAGTATTGAAATCGGATAGAGGAAAAACCTCCCTGCCGCAAAGACAGAGAGGTCATAAACATACACTTGCGTGAAGTATCAGTCCTCGGCAGGCGTTATCAACTTATGCCCTAAGGCACCTGCTGTCTTCGGCTTTCAATACCTGCGTATTGTAACATATCTATATTTGGATTGTCAACACCAAATCAAGATCAGTTGCCCAGCTTTGCAACATTCAGCTTGATGCCGGGGCCCATGGTGGAAGTGATGGTGGCACTTCTGATAAACTGGCCCTTCAGTGCGCTGGGTCTTGCCTTGATGATGGCATCCATAAGCGTCTGGAAGTTGTCCGCCAACTGTTCTTCTGTGAAAGAAGCCTTACCCACTGGCACATGGATAATATTCGTCTTGTCAAGACGGTACTCAATCTTACCGGCTTTAATATCGTTAATGGCTTTGGTTACATCCATAGTAACGGTTCCGGCCTTCGGGTTGGGCATCAAGCCTTTCGGGCCCAGGATACGGCCCAGACGTCCTACAACGCCCATCATATCCGGAGTAGCTACTACTACGTCAAAATCCAGCCAGCCTTCCTTCTGGATCTTCGGGATCAGTTCCTCGCCGCCTACATAGTCAGCGCCTGCGGCCTGAGCCTCATCCAGCTTCGCGCCTTTGGCGAATACCAGAATCCGAACGGTCTTGCCGGTTCCGTGAGGCAGAACTACTGCTCCACGAATCTGCTGGTCTGCGTGACGTCCGTCGCAGCCGGTTCTCAGATGAACCTCGATGGTCTCATCAAACTTGGCAACCGCAGTCTTTTTCACCAGGGCAATGGCGTCTGCAGCGTCATATTGTACGGAACGGTCTACTAATTTAGCAGCCTCAGCGTATTTCTTTCCTCTTTTCATTACGATAAACCTCCTTGTGGTATTGTCGGGGATTTCCCTCCCACGGGTATTAACTATTGGTTTCAGAAAATCATTCCGTCACTGTGATTCCCATGCTTCTCGCGGTTCCCGCGATCATGCTCATGGCAGCCTCGACGCTTGCGGCGTTCAGGTCAGGCATCTTCAGCTCGGCGATCTTGCGGACCTCCTCCTTGGAGATGGTGGCCACCTTGGTCTTGTTGGGCGTGCCGGAACCGGACTTGATATTGCATGCCTTCTTCAGCAGAACTGCTGCCGGCGGAGTCTTGGTGATAAAGCTGAAGCTTCTGTCAGCATAGACTGTGATAACTACCGGGATGATCAGGTCTCCCTGGTCTGCGGTTCTTGCGTTGAATTCCTTGGTAAACTGCACGATGTTAACGCCGTGCTGACCAAGGGCCGGACCTACCGGCGGCGCTGGCGTTGCCTTGCCAGCAGGAATCTGTAATTTGATGTAACCAGTTACTTTCTTTGCCATAATCAGGCACCTCCTAAATATTGTGGTAATGTCGGGGGATGTCCCTCCCACTTGTTACAGTTACAGCTTTTTCAATTCTGTGAATGCCAGTTCAACCGGAGTTTCACGGCCGAACATCTCGACATTGATGGTAGCGGTCTTTTTGCCTTCATTGATTGACTTGATCGCGCCGACGGTGTCCTTCCATGCTCCGGAGATAACCACCACAGTGTCGCCGATCTCGAAGTCCACCACCACTCCCGAAGCCATAAAGCCCAGGTTGGCCATCTCATCGTCCGTCAGGGGAACAGGCTTGGAACCCGGGCCGACAAATCCGGTGACTCCGCGGGTATTGCGCACTACATACCATGTATCGTCATTCATAACCATGTGTATGAGCACATATCCCGGAAACATCTTCTTATCGACCGCTTTTTCCACGCCGTTCTTAATCTCCACAACGGCCTGCATGGGAACGGACACTTCCAGGATCTGATCCTGAAGGCTTCTGTTCTCGATGGTCTTTTCAATATCGACCTTTACCTTGTTCTCATAGCCTGAATAGGTATGAACCACATACCAGCTTGCTTCCGCCATACGATTCACCTTTGCCCTTAATTATAAAATAAAACTGAGACCGTAGGAAATGACCAGGTCCAGAATCGCTATGATCAGACCTAAAGCAACTGAGCATGCAAGTACAGCCACCGTCTCACGGCCGACATCTTCTCTGTTGGGCCAGACAATCTTGCTGAACTCGGTTTTCAAACCAGAATAAAAGCTCTTCTTATTGGTTTTCTTCTCTTTGCTTGCTGTTCCTTCCATAATTACTACGTCCTTTACTCAACCTGATTATTTCGTCTCTTTGTGCAAAGTATGTGTCTTACAGAATCTGCAGTACTTCTTGGTCTCCATCCTGTCGGGATGAGCCTTTTTGTCTTTCGTCATGTTGTAATTGCGCTGCTTGCACTCCGTACATGCCAGGGTAATTCTCGTGCGCACGACTTCCACCTCCACTTTCATCGTAGTCTGACCGTCTTCTCTTCCGCTCTCATCTTCGCATTCCGCCACGCCGTCGGACGGCCGATTCCATTCGGTATGCCGGCTGCCATGACTTCACGGAAAATTAGTGCAAAAAAAAAGGCCTCTGTTCTTCCATTCGCTCCATCATAATACCATACGCAAAAGAAAACGTCAATCTTTTTCTTAATAAATCCGCAGAAAAACTCCGCGAAATTCTGCTGTTTTCCTGAGAATTCTCTCCCTCGGGCCGCGGCAGGACCCTTCCCGGATTCCTGAAGGCGCAGACTTCGGCACGGACTGCGGCGCTGGCCACAGTGCGGACTCAGGTGCGGACCACAGTGCGGACTCAGGCGCTGGCCATCTGCGCCGGGTCCCATCAGACGCCTCTCCCGACACAGATTGTCAGGCCGTATACCGCCTTCACTCCCATGGAGAGCAGGATTCGCGTACAGGCTTCCAATGTGCTCCCTGTCGTATAGATATCATCTACCAGAAGAACCGTCTCCGTCCCGTCGGGCAGGCTGCCGGGGCCGAATGCCTTCTGAAGATTATGAAGCCGCTGTGCCGAATCCAGCTCCTTCTGGGGAAGTGTCCGCCGGATTCGCTTAAGCCCCTCCGGGCAGACGGCAATGCCGAGATTCCGTCCAATCTTCTCCGCCAGAACCTGGGCCTGGTTAAAGCCCCTGCTGCGAAGCCTGGATGCATGTACCGGAACAGGCACGATCACGTCCGGCTTCGCTCTCAGAATCTGCCGGCCGAACCGCCGGCAGGCCGCCTGACTGTAGAAATCCAGATACTCCCTCTTATTTTTATACTTAACCGCCGCCATGGATCTTTTTGCGGCGTCATTGTAGTTCAAAAGCGCGAAATTCTGTCGGAAGCTTTTCGGATGGCGGCTGCAGTCAAAACAGTATTCGAACCGGTCGCTTTCCACTTCCTTTCCGCAGCATTTGCAGAAGGGCTGCTTCACCGGAGACAGTTTTTTCACGCAGTCCGGGCAGATCAATTCTCCTCTGGGCAGCACAATACCGCCGCAGACCGGACAGCGGCGCGGGAAAATGAGGCCAATCAAACGGTCTGCATATGTCTTCCTCTCCTTCTTCATCCTGCCGCTCTCCTTCCTCTTACCACGGAATCTCCTCGATCCGCTCCTTCAGGCCGGAGTATCTTCTCTGTTCCGCCTGATTTTCCGCCATGACATAGAACATTTCCGGCACTCCTACCAGGCAGACACAGGCTCTGGCCCTGGTCACCGCCGTATACAGAAGATTGCGGGTCATCAGCAGCCTGGGTCCGCTGTAAACCGGAATAATGACCGCCGGATACTCGCTTCCCTGGGACTTATGGATCGTGACAGCGTAAGCCAGTTCCAGCTCGTCCATCTGCCGGAAGCTGTATTCCACCATCTTCCCCTCGTCAAATTCCACCGTCAGAAGTTCCGCGTAAAGGTTGATCTCACGGATAACTCCCATATCCCCGTTAAAGACGCCCATGCCGGAATCTATGGGGATTCCGTGCTTTCCGCGAATCTCCCACTCCGTCTGATAATTGTTCTTAATCTGCATCACCTTGTCGCCCTGACGGAAGACCACGCCTCCGGATTCCTTCTCCGGCTTCGCCCTGTCCGGCGGATTCAGCACGGACTGCAGTATGGTATTCAGCCGTTCTACCCCCAGAGCTCCCTTCCGCATAGGCGTCATGATCTGAATGTCGAAGGGTTCCGCGTGAACGTAATCCGGCAGCTTGCGGGTCATGAGCGTAATCATGGCGCTGATAATGGCATCCGGACTGTCACGCCGGATAAAGAGGAAATCCCTGCTCCGGCGGGCCAGGTCCACCGGCTGTCCCTCGTTGATCCGGTGGGCGTTGACGATAATGTCGCTCTCCGCTGCCTGGCGGAAAATATGAGTCAGCATAACTACGTTGAATCTGCCGGAATGAATCATATCCTTCAGCACATTGCCCGGTCCCACTGACGGCAGCTGGTTCACGTCTCCTACCAGGATCAGCCGGGTACCTACATTGACCGCTTTCAGAAGAGACTGCATCAGCTGGATATCCACCATGGACATCTCATCGATGATGATCACATCCGCGTCCAGCGGATTCTCCTCATTCCGCTCAAACCGCATGGGAGCGGTCCCGTCTTCCTGCGGCCCTCCGTTCAGTTCCAGAAGCCGGTGAATGGTCTTCGCCTCCCAGCCGGTGGCCTCCGTCATACGTTTGGCCGCCCGCCCTGTGGGCGCCGCCAGAAGAATCTCCATGTCCTCCATCTGAAAATACTGAATAATGGCGTTGATGGTAGTGGTCTTTCCCGTACCGGGGCCGCCTGTGATAATCAAAAGACCGCTGTTGACCGCCTCAACCACCGCCCGGACCTGAAGAGGATCCAGTTCCATCTCATTCTGTTTCTGAATCCTGCGGATCTTTTCATAAATCTCTTCTTCAGGAGTATATCCTCTGATGTTCAGATCATGGAGCATCCGGGCCGTATTCAGTTCCATGTAATAATATGCGGAGGCATAAACTGCCGGATCGGCAGGCTGCCCCGGCGTTCCGTCAGGGGAACCGCTCTGCCGCGCCACTATCCGTTTTTCCATCTGCATATCCATCAGATAACCTTCTATACCGTCTTCCGGCACCAAAAGAAGCTCCGATGCCTGCCGGATCAGCTCCGCTTTGGGCAGATAGGTATGACCCTGGCCAGCCGCTGCCAGAAGCACGTACAGGATACCCGCCTTGATCCGGTAATCGGAATCTGCGGCGATTCCCGCCCGGCGGGCAATCTCATCGGCCATCTTAAAACCCACTCCCGGGATATCGTCCGCCAGCCGGTAAGGATTCTCCCGAATGATCCCGTACATCCGAGGACCGTATTCCTGATAGATCTTCGCCGCCAGATTCACGGAAATGCCGTAGCCCTGAAGAAATATCATGGCCTGGCGCATATCCTTCTTCCCTTCCATCTGAGAAGAAATCTCCATGGCCATGCGCTCGCTGATCCCTTTCACTTCCGCCAGCCGTTCCGGTTCCTCCTCGATGATGCGGAAGGTATCGGCTTTGAATTTGCGGACAATCCTGGCAGCCAGAGCCGCGCCCACTCCCTTGATGGCTCCGGAACCCAGATACCGCTCCATTGCCGCCGTATCCTCCGGCGCCTTCACCTCATAGGATTCCACCTGAAGCTGCTCTCCATAGACCGGATGCTCCGTCATGGTGCCGGAGGCCTCGATCATCTCGCCCTCGCCTATGTAATGGAATGTTCCGACCAGCACATATTCTTCCCCTTCGGAAGTCACCTGAAGCACCGAATATCCGTTGTCCTCATTCCGGTATTTGATTTTTTCTACAAAGCCTGTTACCGTCGCCATGCCGTCTCCTGATCCGTATATTGCCAAACTTGGATTTTCTGTTCAGATTATCTCACATTCAGACATAATGAGGCCGCTGCAGAATGCCGCAGTGAACACTCAAAAATTCACTGTAATATTTCTGCAGCAGCCCCGATTGCACATACTTTTTAGAATTCCCTTCTGTCCACGCCGCCGATACCGGATTCGATGAACTTGCCGGTACCGACTGCCACCGCCGTCAGCGGGTCTTCCGCAATGATGGTAGTGATGCCTGTCTTTTCCTCAATCAGGGCATCCAGCCCGCTGAGCAGAGCGCCGCCTCCGGTCAGCACAATACCCCGGTCATAGATATCCGCCGCCAGCTCCGGCGGAGTCTTCTCCAGCACATTGTGGACAGCATCCACAATCTGCATGGCCGGTTCCTGAAGGGCCTCCAGCGTCTCATCGGAGGTTACCACAATGGTCTTGGGAAGTCCCGTCACCAGATTGCGGCCCCGCACTTCCATGGTCAGAACCTCCGGTCTCTTATAGGCAGCTCCGATATTGATCTTAATCTCCTCCGCGGTTCTCTCTCCGATGAGAAGGTTATGCTTCTTCCTCATATAGCGGACCACCGCTTCGTCAAAATCATCGCCGGCCACCTTAATGGAATCGCTTACCACTGTGCCGCCCAGGGAAATTACGGCGATATCCGCCGTACCGCCGCCGATATCCACGATCATATTGCCACAGGCCTTGGAAATGTCGATTCCGGCTCCGATAGCCGCCGCCACCGGTTCCTCGATAATATGCACTTCCCTGGCCCCCGCCTGGTAGGTGGCGTCCTCCACCGCCTTTCTCTCTACTTCCGTGGCTCCTGTCGGAATGCAGACCGCCACCCTGGGCTTGCGCAGAGTCTTCCTGCCCACCGCCTTATTGATAAAATACTTCAGCATCTTCTCCGTCACGGTATAGTCGGAGATCACGCCCTGGCGCAGCGGACGGATCGCCACAATATTGCCGGGCGTACGTCCGATCATCAGCCGGGCCTCCTCGCCGAAAGTAATGATCTTGTTGTCATCACGATCGATGGCAACTACGGAGGGCTCCTTCAGAACCACTCCCTTTCCCTTAATATATACAAGAATACTGGCCGTACCCAGATCGATTCCTATGTCATTGGACACCATCATAACCCCACGTCCTCCTGTCCTCTACGGTCTCTTCTTTATACTACCGTATATCAATCATTTTGTCATATCCGTTTTTATTATATACAATCCGGCTGCTTTTTTAAAGGGGATTTTCTATGAATTTTTATTTTAGAAAAATATTATAAAGTTTATGCTTTTTTTATGACTCGTACATACTTTGGACACATTTCTCAGGTATAGTATTTATACGTTGACCGGGAGGTTGACGGCGAACAAAAAGCTTTTTCATACTCATACCGGATGACGAAAGTCATCCGGCCCCCCTAAAACAATTTCCTAAATATACCTACCATTCCCTACGGAAAGGCCCTGTCAGTGACAGGGCCTTTCACGTTACGTCAGTACGCAAAAAACGCGCCAGTGACGCGTTTTTTGTATTATCGAAATCCTTCTGGTTTTATAGATGAGCGTGCGGGACATACGGTGCGCCGCCTTTATACCGGCATAAGCGCTCGCTGCCGTCCCCGCACGCGTAAACTGCAGAAATGAAATCAGATCGCATCCACCATGTCGGACAGCGCCTTGCCCAAAGCCGCCGATTTGGCCTCAGCGTCCTCCAGGGAGGTTCCCTTTACGCCGTAGTACAGCTTGATCTTGGGCTCCGTTCCGGAAGGCCGCACGCACAGCCACGCGTTGTCGTTCATGTCATAGTACAGCACGTTGGATGCCGGAAGTCCTGTGGGCTTCACTTCGCCGGTTGCCATATCCTTCACCGTATCCAGCTTGTAGTCTCTGGCAGACAGCACCTTATAGTCTCCCACCTGGGCCGGCGTATTGTTCCGCAGAGTATCCATGATGGTCTGGATCTTGGCCAGTCCCTCGATGCCTGCCAGGCTGATGGATTTCACCGCGTCCTTGTAATAACCATACTTCTCATACATGGCTAACATGGCATCCCACAGGGTCATGCCTTTCATCTTGTAGTAGGCCGCGGCCTCGCACAGGGTCACGCTGGCGGAAACGGCGTCCTTGTCACGGGCGTAGGTTCCGATCAGGCAGCCGTAGCTTTCCTCCATACCGAACATATAATGGCCTACGCCGGTCTTCTCCTCCTTCAGCACCTGCTGGCCGATCCACTTAAATCCTGTCAGGCACTCCACCAGCTTACAATTATAGTTGGCGGCGACGGCGTCGATCAGGTTGGTGGACACGATGGATTTGACCACTTCGCCGTCAGCCGGAATCCTGCCCGCGGCGGCCCGCTGGCTCAGCACATACTCGCACAGCAGGGAACCGGACATATTACCGGTCAGGGAAATATACTGGCCGGATTTGGTATCCTTCACATACACGCCCAGACGGTCCGCATCCGGGTCAGTGGCCAGCACCAGGTCGGCGTCCGTCTTCTTCGCGATCTCCAGACCCAGGGCAAAGGCTTCTGCCGCTTCCGGATTGGGATAGCTGACGGTGGGGAAGTCTCCGTCCGGCAGCTCCTGCTGGGGAACCACCTGGACATGGGTGAAACCAATCTCCTTCAGCACGCGGCGAACCGGGATATTGCCGGTGCCGTGAAGAGGCGTATAAACGATCTTGATGCTGTCCTGCATCTTGTCGATGGCATCCTGGTTCACCACCTGGGCCTTTACATTGGCAATATATTTATCGTCAATCTCGGCGCCGATCACCTTATACAGGCCGGCTGCCTTGGCGTCGGAAGCAGTCATGGTCTTTACCGTAGACAGATCCTCGATAGCCAGAACTTCTTCCGTCACGCCTTTGTCATGAGGCGGCGTAAACTGGGCGCCGTCCTCCCAATATACCTTATAACCGTTGTATTCCGGCGGATTATGGCTGGCGGTCACATTGATACCGGCGATGCAGCCCAGTTCACGGACCGCGAAGGACAGTTCCGGCGTGGGACGCAGGGATTCAAACTTGTAAGCCACGATACCGTTGGCTGCCAGGGTTCTGGCGGCTTCGTCGGCAAATTCCGGAGACATATGGCGGGAATCGTAAGCGATGGCCACGCCCTTAGACGCTCCGCCCTGCTTGATGATATAGTTGGCAAGGCCCTGGGTGGCTCTGCGGACCACATAGATGTTCATGCGGTTGACGCCGGCTCCGATGATTCCCCTCAGTCCGGCGGTACCGAATTCCAGGTCCATGTAGAAGCGCTCTTTGATCTCGTTCTCATCATCCGCGATAGCCCGCAGCTCCTCCTTGGTAGCCTCATCAAAGTACGGATTGCTCAGCCATTCTTCGTAAATCTTCCTATAGTCTCTCATAACGCAACACTCCCTTTCTTTTTTTGAAAACAGTCGGGCCGCGCCCATCCAAACACTGCGGCTCAACGCCCTTTATGATGAGTATATATCAAAATTGTCAAAAAAGGAAGTCCTGACTGCGTAATCTTATTGTATTTTTATCAAAAATTTTCCCCGTTCCTCCAGCTGCTGTTCCAAAACCCTCAGCTTTTCGATGTTGCGGGCCGGAATCCATGCCTTGTTGGCATTAAAATAGAAGTTAATCTGTTTCCAGTATTTCTCCGGATAGAGGAACAGATGGTAAAGCATGGACCTCTCCCTTCGGCCGAGAGGCAGAATCCTATCGTAGGACGCCAGCATCTCCTGTCCCAGGTCTACATTCCACTCATGCTTTTCCATGACTTTCCGCATGAAATAATACAGATCCTCCATCTGCTCCCCCAGATGCATCCTCTGAAATTCAATCAGCGCAATGTCATTCTCACCCATGAGAATATGATGATGGTCCAGATTTCCATGGCACAAAAAAAGAGGGGCTCCCGCTTCTGTCTGTCTCAGTTTCTTTAGCCCCTCACAGGCCTCCACGGCCTGTTCATAAAATATATTGTAATTGCCAATGACGCAAAGTTCAAAGTCCGTCTTCTTCCGCTTGCCGCGTATGTAATTGCGGGCACGCTTCAGTTCCTGGTTGTGCCGCTCCATCTCTTTTTCCACAGGCTCCACCAGAATGGAACCCAGATTCCACTCTCCGCTGCGCTCAATCTGCCGGAAGATCTGGTGCAGCCTGGCGATTCGGGCAACTGCCTGTCTGATCTCCCTCCTGTCCCGAATGTTGCACTCCCGATCCGTGAACCACCGTTTCAGTACATAGCGGGTGCCGTCTTCACCTGTGGAAATCAGTTCTCCCTCGGCTGTAGGGATATAATCGTCAACCTGAGGCAGGCCCATTTCCTTAACCTGTCCCAGAACCTGAGTCTCAAATTCCAGGCGTTTCAGTGTGCCCCGATATTCCTTCAGCAGCGCCGTTCCCAGACTGGTTTCACAGATCAGACCGTTTCGTCCCTTCCGGACGCTCTCCGTCGTCATATCATATTTTTCCAATGCTTCCAAATATCTCTCATTCACATCTATCCCTCCACAACGCCTCTCATAGCTATTTCTAGGGTATGTGAAGAGAGAAAAGATTATGTTGTCTTTTTCGAAATGACAGCCGGAACTTCCTCAAGAAGTCTCTGCCTTGTGTTCAGCTCCGGTCTCTCTAACACCAGCTCCAGCAGCTGCTCCAGCACGCGGCCCATGTCCCTGCCCGGCTTCATCCCGGCAGCGATGAGATCCGCTCCGGTGACGGCCAGCATCTTCAGGGAAATACAGTCGCCGCGGCTGCGGATCTGCTTCGTCATATTCCGTATCTTCTCCAGGTCCTCAACAGATTCCGGAATCGGATCCGCCGAAGCTGCCTCCGACTGTTTATTCGATGGTTCCGCTGCAGCCTCCTTCATCGTCAGAAGATCGTCGAACAGCTCCGGAGACATGCGGCTCATGGTCCGCCGGATATCCGCCTCTTTTATCCCCACCGGACGGTTCCGCCACTCTGACAGCGTCCGCACCCGGCTGATGGTATCATTATCCAGCTTCAGTTCCCGGAGAACCTTCACCGCCTGCCGCGCAGGCAGCTGCCCCAGACAGGCCGCCCACCGCATATGTTTCACCGCCGGAAGCCGGGAACTTATGACAATCCGGTCCGCGTCCATGCCGGCAAATGTCTCTGACACACAGGACGCAAGCCCCCAAAGGAATACATTCCGGACCGTCTCGGGACGGTCCGACAAAAGCAGCTTGGTCAGTTCCGCCTGCACCCGCTCTTTACTGACGTTCCGAAGATTGGGAGCCAGTTCCCTGAGAGCCGCCTCCGTCTTTTCCTCAATGGCAAAACCCAGCTGGGCGGAAAAACGGAGGGCCCGCAGCATCCGCAGGGCGTCCTCCGTAAAACGGTCATAGGCGTTGCCTACACAGCAAATCCTGTGTTCTTCCAGATCCTTCAGTCCGCCGAACACATCCACAAGGCCTGTCTGACGGCTGTAGGCCATGGCGTTGACAGTGAAATCCCGGCGCTTCAGATCTTCAGTCAGGCTGGTGGTAAATTCCACCGACCTGGGGTGACGTCCGTCCTCGTACTCGCCATCGATCCGGAAAGTAGTCACTTCATAGCCCTTCCCGCCCCGCAGGATGGTCACGGTTCCGTGCTTGATTCCCGTGTCGATGGTTCTGCCGAAAACAGCCTTCACCTGCTCCGGCTTTGCAGAGGTAGTGATATCCCAGTCTTCCGGTTCTTTTCTCAGAAGGCTGTCCCGAACACATCCCCCCACCACATAGGCCTCAAAGCCGCGGCTGTTCAGTTTTTCAACAATCTCCTCCGCCGCCCGGGGGACGCGAATCATCCCATTCATAAAACGGTTCCTTTCTTCTGCCGGCGTCAGGACAGCCGGCTGGTCCAATGCGGACCCCGCGCCGCGGGATTTTAGTACGCTCTGCCCCAGTAAACCATCTTCTTCGCCGGTTTTCCGCAGCAGACGCACTTGTCGGAAAGCTGTTCCTGGGCAAAGGGCATACAGCGGGAGGTAGCTCCAGTATCTTCCTTAATCTTGTCCTCGCACTCCTGACACCCGCACCACATGGCCTTCACAAAGCCCGGCCTCTCATTAATAGTCTTTACAAAACCATCATAATCCACAGCCTCGTAGGTATGGGAATCCCGATGGGCCTTAGCGCGCTCAAACATATCCTTCTGGATGGTTTCGAGAAGCTGTTTTACTTCCTCCTCCAGAGCGTCCAGGGCGACAACCTTCTTCTCATGGGTATCGCGGCGGACCAGAACTGCCTGGCTGTTTTCCATATCCTTGGGGCCGATCTCCACGCGGACCGGGATGCCCCTCATCTCGCACTCGCTGAACTTCCAGCCCGGACTCTTATCCGTGTCGTCCAGCTTCACCCGCAGTCCGGCCTGGGCCAGACGGTCTTTTAATTCATTGGCCTTATCCAGCACGCCTTCCTTCTTCTGCTGGATGGGGATCACGATCACCTGGGTGGGCGCGATCCTGGGCGGCAGCACCAGGCCGCTGTCATCGCCGTGAACCATGATGATGGCGCCGATGATACGGGTGGACAGGCCCCAGGAGGTCTGATGAACATATTTTAACGTATTGTCTTTATCCGCGAACTGAATCTCAAAAGCCCTGGCGAATCCGTCGCCGAAATTGTGGCTGGTTCCGGACTGAAGCGCCTTGCCGTCATGCATCAGGGCCTCAATGGTGTAGGTGGCTTCCGCTCCCGCAAATTTCTCCTTGTCGGTCTTGCGGCCCCGGATCACCGGAATCGCCAGCACCTCCTCGCAGAAATCCGCGTACACGTTCAGCATCAGCTCCGTCCGCTCCTGGGCCTCCTCCGCCGTGGCGTGGGCCGTATGACCTTCCTGCCACAGGAATTCTCTGGAACGAAGGAAGGGTCTGGTAGTCTTCTCCCAGCGGACCACGGAACACCACTGATTGTAAAGCTTGGGCAGATCCCGATAGGAATGAATATCGCCCGCGTAAAAATCACAGAACAGGGTCTCAGATGTGGGGCGGACGCACATCCGCTCCTGCAGGGGCTCCAGCCCGCCATGGGTCACCCACGCCACCTCCGGCGCGAAGCCCTCCACATGATCCTTCTCCTTCTGCAGAAGGCTTTCCGGAATGAACATGGGCATGTAGACATTCTCCACGCCTGTCGCCTTAAACCGGGCATCCAGCTCCTTCTGGATATTCTCCCACAACGCGTATCCTGCAGGCTTGATGACCATACAGCCCTTCACGCTTGCATAGTCGCACAGCTCCGCCTTCTTCACCACATCAGTATACCACTGGGCAAAATCCACGTCCATGGACGTGATCGCCTCCACCAATTTCTTGTCATTTGCCATGATGATTCTCCTTCTTTCCTTCTGTCTGCGTTTTTCTCAGCATATCATAAAAGCCGGGGGCACGCAATCTTTATATGACCGGATACTTCCGTTTTCTTCTTTCACTGTTTTCTTATTTCCGCAGGCTGTTCTGTCTCCGGCTGGCTTTTCCCGCGTCCGTTCTTACCCGATACCGAATCCGCCTCTTCCTATGGCCGCCACCGCCTCCCGGATCTTCTCCGGCGGAAGCACCAGGGCGAACCGGACGTAGCCTTCGCCGTGAGGCCCGAAGCTGGCTCCCGGCGTCACGATCACGCCGGCCTTCTCCATCAGTTCCATACAGAAATCCATGCTGTCCATCCGGCCGCCTGGTATCCGGGCCCAGACGAACATGGTGCCTTTGCCGTTAGGCATCTCCCAGCCGATATCGCGCAGGCCGCTGCAGAGGGCGTCCCTTCTCTCCTGGTATTTCGCGCACTGCTCCTTCACGCTTTCCAGGGGGCCGTTCAGCGCCGCCATAGCCGCCTGCTGGATAGGCAGGAACATGCCGAAATCGATCTGGCTCCGCAGCTTGCGGAGCGCGGCGATCACATCCGGCCTTCCGATGAGGAAGCTGATCCTGGCGCCGGTCACATTGAAGGACTTGGACAGGCTGAAAAATTCCACTCCGATTTCCTTCGCCCCGGGCGTAGCCAGAAAACTGCCGCCGTAGACGCCGTCAAAGATAATGTCGCTGTAAGCATTGTCATGAACCAGAAGAATATCGTACTTCCGGGCAAATTCCACCAGCTCCTCATAAAGGCCGGGGGCGGCAATGCTTCCCACCGGGTTGGACGGCAGGGAAACCACCATATATTTGGCCTTCCTGGCCACTTCCTCCGGGATTCCCTTCACATAGGGAAGGAAATCATGCTCCGCCGTCAGGGGATAGTACCAGGGCTCCGCCCCGGCGATCAGGCTTCCCGCCGCGAACACCGGATAACAGGGGTCGGGCAGAAGCACTGTATCTCCCTCATCGCAGAGAACCATTCCCAGATGTCCCATGCCTTCCTGGCTTCCGTAGACAGTCATCACCATGTCCGGGGTAATCTCCACGTCAAACCGCCGCCGGTAGTAGGAGCACACCGCCTCCAGAAGTTCCGGCAGGTCCCGCAGGCTGTACTTCCAGTTGTCGTCCTTAAGGGCCGCCTGGGAAAGGGCCGCCTTAATATGCTCCGGCGTGGCAAAATCCGGCGTCCCCACGCTCATATTGTAGATCTTCCTGCCCTGGGCCTCCAACTGGATTCTCCTCTCGTTGAGAGCCGCAAATATCTCGTCGCCAAACCGGTCCAGCCGTTTTGAAAACCGCATCTTTCGTCCTTCTTTCTCTGATATCTTCCGCCTCCGCCGCACAGATCCGCACCGTCCTGCAGCCGGCGCCGGCTGCGCGCATCCGCAATTACGCTACATTATAACTGATACCTTCCAAAAAATCCACCTTATTCTTATTTGTCAACCATTTTTATTTTTATAGTTGACAAATAGTGTTTCATCTCCTATAATGACCTTGCAGTTTACGTTCGGAACCGGCATCGCCGGAAAACCGCGGCTGTCCTGCCAGCCCGTATTTTCAGGAGGACACATCTATGTACACCGTTAAAGAAAGTGCTGCTTCAAAACCGCTTCTGACTACCAGAGAACTTACCCTGACCGCGCTTATGACCGCCGTCACCTGCATCATGGGACCGATTTCCTGTCCTCTGCCCTTTACGCCGGTATCCATATCTCTGGGAACCCTGGCCATCTATCTTTCCGCTTATGTGCTCGGCATGAAATACAGCATCTTAAGCTGCGCCGTCTACATTCTTCTGGGCTCCATCGGCCTTCCGGTATTTACGGAATTTTCCGCCGGCATTGACAAAGTGCTTGGACCCACCGGCGGCTATATGGTCGGCTATTTCTTCATCGCCGCCATTACCGGTTATTTCGTGGAGCATTTTCACGGAAAACGGAAATTCGCCGCCGTCGGCATGGTTCTTGGAACCGCCTGCTGCTATTTCCTGGGCTCCTTGTGGCTGGCCCGCTGCCTGGAGATGGATTTTCTCCCGGCTCTGGCCATCGGCGTGCTGCCCTATCTTCCCGGCGACACTGCCAAAATCGTCATTGCCGTAATCCTGGGCGGTGAAGTCCGCCTCCGCCTGCAGAAAGCCCTGCCCAGGAACTGACGGCGTCACCGCCGTTCCCGGCCTGCAGGTTTCCGCGGCTTTTGAACCGCAGGCTTTATCCCGCGGACCGCTGCCGCGGTTCTTCCGGCGTCCCCACCGACTCTTCTTCCGGCCGGCTGAACTCCCGGATAAGCAGCGTTCCCACCGGTCCCAGAACCACCCCCAGAATGCCGAACAGCTGAAGCCCGGCATAAATCGATACGATGGTTTCCAGTGGAGACAGGCCCACCCTGTCTCCTAACATTTTGGCCTCGAGAATCTCCCGCAGAAGATAGCAGGCCAGATACAGCCCCAGAATCAGAAGCCCTTTGGCCCACCTTCTTCGGAGAAACTGGAACAGGGCCCAGGGAATCAGCGCCGTACCGGTTCCCAAAACGGGCAGGGCGTCCAGAATTCCCAGCCCGATTCCGGCCAGAATGGCATAAGGGTTCCCCAGCAGGAACAATCCCACGGTGCACACAGCCATAGTCAGAAGGATGATCACCCCCTGGGTCCACAGGTAGGCCCGGCACGTGAGCCGAAGCACCTGCCAGGCTCTCTTAAACTCCCGGCTGAAAACCGATTTCTCCATCTTCTCTCTTATGGAATCCCACTCCTGAATGATCAGCATGGTACCGATGACAAACAGTATCATAATGACCGCGAAGCCCAGGCAGCACTGGGCGGCGAAAACGGAATTGCCCATGATATAAGGCATGATTCCCTCCTTAATCCGTCCTCCCAGACCGGCGATCATATCCCGGGCCAGATATACCATAACATCCCGCCGCAGGGCAAACATTTCCTCCACCTGATGGCAGGCCCCAGTCACTGCCGCGTCCAGCTTATCCAGCCACACCGGAAACTGCTCCGTCAGAAGAACCGCCTCCTGATACAGCTTCCGTCCTCCCTGGTAGAGAAATACGCACAGGATCCCAAGGATTGCCAGAAGCTCGGCTGCCCCCACTACTCCGGGACCAAGGCCGATGGTTCTTACTTCCTGCGCTTCCGGATTCTCTGAACCGGAATCCGATTCCATCGAATCTTTCCTTCGCCGGAACGGTTCTCCGCCTGACCGAATCCCTCTTCCGTCCAGCCGCCTCCATCTTCCGCCCAGCAGAATCCCTCTTCCGTCCAGCCGGATCCGCAGCCGCTCCGATATCCACCGGGCCGAGGGCCGCAGAGCCGCGGCCGCTCCCCAGGCAAACAGAAAGGGAGCCACCAGAGGCAGAAGGTATCGGAATACTCCGTACACCGCTCCGGTCACTCCCAGGATCTTCAAAAATCGTTTTCCTTTCTCACTCACCGCACAGCCCACCCTTCCTTTTCCGGAACAATCCTGTTCCCTGAAAGTATGGACCCGCCGCGGCTTTGTTATTCCTCCGGCTTCGCGTTTCCTTATTTCTCTGAACCCGCATTCTCCGGACTCGCGTTCTCTGGTTCCTCCGACTCCGCGTCCTTATGTTTCTCCGGCTCCATTTTCAGCCACACAAAGTCATAAGACCGAAGCACCAGGCGTTTCTCCTCCGCCACATCTCCGCCGGTCACCAGATTGATCCCGCCTATGGTCCAGTCCAGAATCTTCACCGTCTGGCTGAAATTAAAGATTCCCAGCAGCTTCTCATTCTCACTGGCGCGGCAGATATAAAGAAGGGCCGGATCATCGGTATACCAGGTCTCCGCGTGGGCGCCGGCGCCGAAGGCCTCATGGGTCTGCCGGAGGATTTCCAGCTGGCGAAGCCCGTGAAACAGCTGATTCTGCACCGTTCCCTCTTTATCAATATTGCCTGTCAGATGCCACTGGAAAGCGCCGCGGTGGATATAGCGGGAATCCAGCATCTTATCCGGATCTTCCTTATAAGTATAATCGTTTACCTGACCTATCTCATCGCCGCTGTAGATTACCGGGATCCCGGCCTGGAACAGCATAAAGGCGTGGAGCATCAGATCCAGGCGGATAGCCTGCACCATACCGTAGTCGTCGCCGCAGTAGCCGGCCTTCTCCACGCCGCACATGGATGCGGTGGTGCCGCAGAACCGGGCGTCGCGGGTGATGGGGTCGTTATTGTACAGTTCGCCCCGGCTGAAGCTGTCCGGCCAGACGCCGGTGAAAAAGTTGTTCAAAAACTCCTTGTGAGGGATCTGCTGCATGCCCCACTGAGCCAGGGTGTCATAGTCCAGGCCCCAGCCGATATCGTCGTGACAGCGAAGATAATTTAAAAAGGTATAGGTCCTGGGCAGACTGTAAACGATATCCAGCTGTTTCTTCAGAAGCCGGGTATCCTGGGTCGCCACAGTATTCCAGATAGTAGCCATGGTGGTCACATTGTAGAGCATATGACACTCCGGCTTCTCTACCGTTCCGAAATAGGGCGCCACCTTCACCGGCTCCATGACCACCTCTCCCAGAAGCAGAATGCCAGGGCATACGATCTCCCCGATCATACGCATCATGCGGACAATAGTATGTACCTGAGGAAGATTCCGGCAGGTGGTTCCCAGTTCTTTCCAGATATAGGGCACCGCGTCGATCCGGATCACGTCGATTCCCAGGTTGGTCAGGAACAAAAAATTCATGACCATCTCATGGAACACCACAGGATTGCGGTAGTTCAGATCCCATTGATAGGGATAAAACGTGGTCATCACATGTTTGCCCAGATCCGGAAGCCAGGTGAAATTGCCCGGCGCAGTAGTGGGAAACACCTGGGGCACCGTCCTCTCAAACTGCATGGGGATCTCCCAGCTGTCGTAGAAGAAATACCGGTCCTGATACTCCTTCTCGCCGGCCCTTGCCCGCCTGGCCCACTCATGGTCCTCGGAGGTATGATTCATGACAAAATCCAGGCACAGGCTGATGCCCTGGAGACGGCACTGATCAGCCAGGTCTTCCAGATCCTCCACCGTACCCAGCTCCGGCTGCACCTTCCTGAAATCCGCCACCGCGTATCCGCCGTCGGAACGTCCTTTGGGGGATTCCATGAGGGGCATGAGATGAAGATAATTGACGCCGCAGGATCGGATATAATCCAGATGCTCTTCCACGCCTTTCAGGGTTTTCGCAAACTGGCCGGTATACATCATCATGCCAAGCATATCATGACCCTTGAACCAGTCCGGATCCGCCTCCCGCTTCAGATCCTGTTTTTTCAGATCTTCTTTCCGGCGGTCATACATCTCTTCCATGGCTCCGCACAGCTTCTCAAAATCCGCCGCGGAATCATAAAGCTCCATATAGAGCCATTTCAGTTCATCATAGTGCCGTTCCAGCCGTTTTTGGTATATCTCTTTGTCCTTGTTCATAGTCTGCCGTTCACCTTTCCGTTCCGTATTTGCTTACATTTCAAGCTTCTTCATATCGTCCAGTATCTGTTTCTCGGAGGGACGCTTCTCCGCCCCTTCATCCTCATTGGCAAATTCTTCCTTCTTCTCCAGGTAGGGAAGATAAAGCTTCAGCAGCTGCCTGCTGTTGGAAAAAGCCAGCAGGCCGAAACCGAACATACACCACAGAAACGCATACAGAGGAAGCCTGGGATAATCCAGATAGGTCAGGGCCATGGGGACAATGTCCGTCAGCAGGACGATCAGCATGGTGACCGGCCTGCGAACCGCGAAATAGATGCAGTCGGCTATGAGCTGGGACATGGTCACATGAAAGGCGGCCAGTGTCGGAAACATGTAAGACGCCAACACAAGCAGGATCAGCATAAAAGCCATCAGCGGATATTGAAATACAGCCACCGGGCCGTCAAACTGGCGGCACCAGAAAATTTCCAGGTACAGCATTACTGCCAGGGCAACCACCGCCAGCCAGCAGATCGTAGCCTGCACAAAATTCTCCTTCAGCCCCTGCCAGAACACCCGGAAAGGATTCAGCTCGTTCTCTCCCCGCAAAAGCCTAAGCATCACATAATGGAGAGCCGCAAAGGACGCTCCAATGGTGACGACCGGCACCGAACAGGCGATAAACAGAAGATTGGACGCGATTAGGATGCCCAGCCGGGTCATGATCTGTCCAAAAGCGCTGTCATTGTCAAAAAAAGCATTTAACGGTCTCATTCTTCCGCCTCCCTGAATAAAAACGCAAGGAAACTCTCGATCTGGTCCATATGGGGCGCCTGAGAAGATATGGCCAGGACGCAGCCGTCCGGATATGCCTTATGCTCTCCCACCAGCACCGAGCCGGACAGGTCGATGCCTACGGCGACCTGATCCTTGCCGTACTCCTCCGCCCGGTAGGGCGTACAGTACACAAGGCGGTCTTTATATTTCTCGTAAACAGCCGCCACCCTGGGATCCTCCAGATCCAGCAGCCGCCCGCTGGCTCCCAGCGTCTGAATCTCCAGTTCCTCCATGACCAGCACGTCCAGGACGCCGCTGTCCAGATAGGTAACCAGATTCTGATAATAGACGTCATTGTATTTCCCTTTGGATGGCTGACAGTACATCTGGGCGTTGAACACCAGATTCTTCTGACGCAGGTCGTAGCCGGCATATTCGGCAAACTCCCGGCAGAAGGCGGAATCACTTCCCACATCCGCGGAGGTATTGGCAAAACAGGCGTAGAACCAGTTTTCGCCGATGGCGCCGCGGACCGCGGTCCCCGCGTACACGGCGAAGCATACAATGGCTGCGGCAGCGATGATCCAGATCTTATAGTAAATCCATATATATTCCAGTTTGGCTTTTAAGGGGAGCGCGCGTATCTTCTCCCGCTCCCCGTCAAACCATTTCTTCAATCGTTCCATTCGTCAATCTTTCCTGTCCCGCCCCGCGGGACGTTCCTGTCTTAAACCCGCACAAAATGAATCTGTCCGCTGGGATAATCCCCAAACAGCATGGGAAGAGTAAACCCGGCGTACATCAGAGAGCTTCCGGAATAGGTTCTCTCCTCGCGAATCGATGGACTGCCTCCAAACATCAGATCCCAGGGCAGATGAGCCCCGTAGTAGTCTTCGCCTGCAATCCGGTATCTGGCGTCAGGATCCAGGCCCTTCAGGCGCAGATGGATGTTGGGGGAATTGGCCCTGGAATGAGTCAGCACCACATTAAGCAGGGCTTCGCTCCCGTCCGCCGCGGCAAACTCCCAGGCCGTATACCACTCGTTCCGGCTGGGATCCGACAGGCGGTAATAATCACCGTCCTGAATCAGCCGGTAGTTTTCCTTAAAGAACTGCACCTGTCCGCGGATCTCCTCCTTTTCCTCATCGGAAAGCTTATTGATATCCAGCTCATATCCAAAGGTTCCCGACATGGCCACCACGGCCCTGGTACCCAGAGGCGTGTTCCGGCCGGTCTGATGATTGGGGCTGGCGGACACATGGGCTCCCATAGCGGAAACCGGATAGCCGAAGGATGTTCCGTGCTGGATCACCAGCCGCTCGATGGCGTCCGTATCGTCGCTGCACCAGATCTGCGGCGAATAAGCCAGGATTCCGGCGTCGAAACGCCCGCCGCCGCCGGAACAGCCCTCAAACAGCACATGGGGGAATTCTGTGGTCAGCCGGTCCAGAAGGCGGTACAGTCCCAGCACATACCGATGGGATACCTCTCCCTGCTTCTCCGCAGGAAGGGCATGGCTGTATACGTCCGTCATGTTGCGGTTCATGTCCCATTTGATGTATTCGATGTGATTGTCCCTGAGCAGTCCGGAAATCCGCTCATACAGATAATCCACCACCTCCGGCCGGGACAAATCCAGTATCAGCTGATTCCGGCAGAGGGCCGGCAGCCGTCCCGGAACGGACAGGGCCCAATCCGGATGGGCACGGTACAGGTCAGAATCCTCACTGACCATCTCCGGCTCAATCCAGATGCCGAACTTCATGCCCAGGCCGT
The DNA here is from genome assembly GCA_947626365.1 of uncultured Lachnospiraceae bacterium. Lineage (GTDB taxonomy): Bacteria > Bacillota > Clostridia > Lachnospirales > Lachnospiraceae > UBA3402. The sequence continues at coordinate 156,218 of CANQRW010000001.1, read as the reverse complement.
TGATCCGCTCGATCAGAGGCGCAAGGCCGCCCGGCAGCTTTTTCTCATTCACATACCAGTCCCCCAGGGCCCGGTTGTCGTCATATCTCTGTCCGAACCAGCCGTCGTCCAGAACCAGCATCTCCACTCCCAGTTCCGCGGCCATACGGGCAATATCGTATACCTTATCGGCAGTAAAATCAAAATAAGTGGCCTCCCAGTTGTTGATCAGAATCGGGCGGCGGGCAGTCTTATACTCTCCCCGGCATACATTGTGCCGGATCATATGATGGTACAGACGGCTCAGATGGCCCAGTCCCTGTCCGCTGAAAGCCAGAATCACCTCCGGCGCGGCAAAAGCCCCGCCCGGTTCCAGATTCCAGGAAAACAGCTCGTCGCCGATTCCCATAACCACGCGGGTAGAACCCATCTGGTTTACTTCCACGTCGGTCCTGTGGTTGCCGGAATACACCAGCATCAGGCCGTAACAGTCTCCCTGTTCCTCCGTGGCCTCACGGTCGCAGAGAATCACAAAGGGATTGTGATGATGGCTGGATACGCCTCGCTTGGACTGAACCGTAGTGACCGTCTGAGGAAGAGGAAGGCGCTCTGCCTGACGCTCCATGGCGTGGCGGCCATGGAAATGAATCAGATCCCAGTCGCCGAAGGGAATGTCCAGGCAGACGGAAGCTGCCTTCTCAAGGCGCACCGGCTGCCCTGTGCCGTTCACCAGACGGGCGGCCCGGGTGATGATATCTTCTTTCTCAAACACGCCGTAATACAGCTCCAGCTGAAGGCCGGTCACCTGGTCTGCCAGATAGACGACCAGCGTCTGGGCCTGTCCGCCCTCATCATAGGCGGAAGGCATTCCCTCCACCTGATACTTGCCGGGCAGAATCTCATGGCGCACATAAGTAAAATCCGCTGCGTTCATGCCTGTACCGCCGGAAAGCTCCAGGCAGCCCACGCGGTAATCTCCCGTATTAAATCCTGTATATTCCTGGGGCACAATATCCGGGGACGGGCAGCGCTTGTTAAACCCTTGATGAGGATATGGGGAAAAAGCCCGGTCCGCCTGAAAATACTGATAACTCATATCTGCCTCATCGGCCCTGCGGCCGTAATAGAGGTGCTGAAGATGCCCCAGATGATCAATCTGCATCTGATAAAGCGTATTGGCTGTACTCAATGTAATGGTCTTATATGTTTCCTGAAAAACAATACTCATGAATGTTCCTCCATGGATGCCGAAAGCGCGTCACCGGCGCTCTCTTCCGCATAATGACATAATAGCATGTGCCGGGCCCGACACGGGTCCGGCACATATCTTCGTGCGCTGACACGCTCACTGAAGTGATATTTTACAACTTTCCGCCGGAAGTTGCAATACCTTCGATAAACTGTTTCTGGAAGATCAGATACAGAATGATCATGGGCAGACATGCCATGCAGGCAGCGGCCATCAGCTGAGGATAGTTGGAGCTGAACTGACCCTGCATCTTGGCAAGGCCTGCAGACAGCGTGGTGCTCTGTGCGTTGGAGCAGACGATCATGGGCCACATCAGATCCTTGAAAGCGAACACGGCGGTGAAGATACCCAGGGAGACCATGGCAGACCGGGTAAGGGGAGCCATGATCAGCAGGAACTGCTGGCCGATGTTGCAGCCGTCGATGCCGGCGGCCTCTTCCAGATCCTTAGGAAGGCTCTGATAGCCCTGCTTCAGCAGGAAAGTACCGAAGGCGGTAACCACGCCGGGGAATACCAGGGCAAACATGGTGTTCAGCATTCTCATGTTGGAAACCATGATGTACTGGGGGATGATATAGATCTGGCTGGGGATCATCATCTGAATCAGGATCAGGGAGAACAGGAAGTTCTTGCCCGGGAAATTCAGACGTCCGAAGGCGTAGCCGGCCATGGTCGCCGTAAGCACCGCGCATACCACGCGCCAGAAGATCATCAGCAGAGTGTTAATGTACAGGTTAAAGAAATTATAGCTGTTCCACACCGTTACGAAGTTGTCAAACTTCCAGCTGCTGGGGAAGATAACAAAGGGGTTCACCGACGTAGCCTCAGACGTGGTCTTAAAGGCCGTCAGGATCATCCACAGAAACGGCACCAGCATGGTGATGGACATAAGGATCAGTATGATATGTACGATCACCTTCTGCATCTTACGTTTTTGCTCTAAGCTTTTCATTCGCGGCACCTCCCCTTATGAATAGAATACCCATTTCTTCTCGGACTTCTGAAGAACCACGGTGATGATCATGATGAACACCAGCATGCAGCATACGATGGCCGCGCCGTAGCCCCGGTTGCCCTGGGTGAAGGCGTAATCATAGAACAGATACACTACCGACTCCACGGAAGACAGAGCCTGGTTGGTCTTATCCATGACCATGAACACCAGATCGAATACCTGCAGAGCGCCGATGATACGGGTCTGAAGCACGAAGAAGATGGACGGTGTCAGAAGCGGGATGGTGATATAGAAGAACTGCCGTATGCCGGTAGCACCGTCAATATCCGCCGCCTCATAGTAATCGTGAGGGATCTCCTGCAGTCCGGAGATGAACAGGATCATGTTGTAGCCCACGATGGACCACACGCCGATGATGCCGATGGAGATCCAGGCTACCTTCGGGTCGGAGATCCAGGCTGTGCTGGTTCCGAATACATGGTTCAGCAGACCAAACTGCTGGTTGTAAAGGAATCTCCAGACCATGGCCACTGCCGCGGGGGCCGCCACCATGGGCAGGAAGAAGATGGTACGATAGCCGCTCTTGAAGAACAGCTTCTTCTGGTTCAGGAAAGCAGCCAGCACCAGAGCCAGGGCCACGGAGAAGGGCACCTCGATGAGCGCGTACTTGATGGTGTTCCACAGGCTGTTCCAGAACTCGCTGGTTCCAAGAACCCGCTTAAAGTTATCCACACCTACGAAAATATTCCCTCCGCCGAAATCTCCGGTCTTGAAAAAGGCCTGATAGATAGAGTTAAACAGCGGATAAAAGTTCAGTATGACCAGACCGATCATGGTCGGAGCAACGAACGCCAGCGCCCATGTGGCTTCACGCTTTTCCGCCTTCGTCATAACGTGTTTGGTCTTGCTCGTTTTCGCCATAAAACTTACCTCCTTCTTTATAAAATCCCTGCCCGGGGAGATGGAAGGGGGGACTTCAGGTCTCCCCGGAGGCAGAAATCTGCTTATTCATTGGCCAGCGTCGAGTTCATATCCGCCGCCAGCTGATCCAGTACGCTGTCCATCTGGCTGGGATCGTTCCAGGCCGTAACCAGAGCCTGAGTAGACGCGTCTTCCCATCTGGTGGTGTACTTGGAGTAGGGACGGAATACCAGGGTTCCCTCTTCTTCAATCTGCATAAAGGGAGTGATATCCATGCCCGGGAACGCGTTGGCAAATTCATCAGACGCGCCCTTGTAGCCTGCCATGGTAACGCCAAGCTCCGCCTGCTTCTTCTGGTTCTCCTCGGTGCTGAACCACTGGATCAGGTCCCAGCAGGCATCCGGATACTTGGTTTCCGCGGAAGCCGCCCAGCCAAGGCCGTTGTAGATGGAGCAGCGCTCTTCCTTGTCCGCCTGGCCGTTGCCGTTGGCGTCATAGTAGGGAAGCATAGCCCACGCGTAATCATCGTGATTCTCGGCCTGATAGAACTGAAGGATCATCCAGGATCCCTGGCAGATCATGGCCGCCACGCCGCTGGTGAAAAGAACGTCGGTACCGGTCTCAGACATCATGCTCTGGGAGGGGAATACGTCGGAGCAAAGGGTTCCCACATACTCCATGGCCTTCTTGGTGTTGGGATCGTCCCAGCCGGAGGTCTTCTTGTCGTCGCTGATCACATACCCGCCGTAATCATATACGATGTTGTACCAGCTGTCCTGGTTGTTGCTGGTGTTCATGGCAGCGCCATAGACAGAGCCGCCGCTGGCCTCAGTGATCTTCTTGCCTGCCTCATAGAAATCATCCCAGGTCCAGTCATTGGTGGGATAATCTACACCGTACTGGTCGAAGATGGCCTTGTTGTACAGAAGTGCGATGGTATCATGGTCCTTGGGGATGGCGTAGTTCTTGCCGTCCTTGGTATACAGCTCTGTGATTCCCTCGTAGTAATTGCTCATATCGATCTGATCGGAATTGGCTATGTAGTCGGTCAGATCCAGAAGCTTGCCGCCGGACATATACATCTCAGCTGTGTTGGAATGCATCCAGAATACGTCGGGCATCTCGCCGCCGCTGGCGCCTGCCTCAAGCAGCGTCCAGTAGTTGTTCCAGTCTACGACCTGAATGTTCACCTTGATCCCGGACTGCTCGGTCCACGCGTCAGCGATCTGCTGAATGCCGGCCAGCTGGTTGTTATCCCAGATCTTAACCTCAAGCTGGGCAGGCTTCTCGCCGCTGCCTCCCGCGCTTGCGCCTCCGCCGGAACTGGCGCCTCCGCCGCTGCTTCCTGAGCCGCCGCCGCAGGCACAGAGCGTCATGCTGGCTGCCAGTGTTAATGCCAGAACTTTTTTGAAATTTCTCATTTCGATTCCTCCTTTAAATAAATAATATCCACATCCGGCAGGCTGAATCGCGCCTGCTGGTGTGTCTGACGGTTTTGTTGTACGATTTACACAAAAACCGCCCAACGTTTTTGTATTATATCATGGCAATTTTGCAGAAAAAATGTTTTGATACGAGTAACATTATGCCAAAATGCGATTTTTTATTTTATATCTTGATATTGGCACACATTTTGGTATATAATGGTTCAAAAGGCCGCGGTGTAATAAACATTCACAATTTGTCGAGATACTTTTCGCGGCTTTTCTGTGTATTTTTCCAAATAATCATGCAAAAGCAAGAAAGGCAGTCCTTTTTTATGGGTAATGTTTTATATTCCATTTTTCCCAACGAACCCTTCGTTGACCTGACTTTATATCAATATGGGTGGGAACAGTGCGATCCGCTCCATTCCTATGGCCCTACCATGCGAAATCACTATCTGTTCCACTATGTCATATCCGGCACCGGTATCCTCTCTACCACGGATTCCAGCGGCGTAAATCACGAACACCGGGTGCGCAGCGGCGACGGCTTCATGATCTTTCCCAGGCAGGTATGCACCTATTACGCTGACGAAACCCATCCCTGGGAATACTCCTGGCTGGAGTTTGACGGCCTGAAGGTAAGGAAGGCCCTGGAACTGGCCGGCATCACCATAAGCTCCCCCATCTACCATTCCAACGCGAAGGATCTGGGTCTGAAGCTGCGGGATACCATACTGCATATTACCCAGGAGAGGGAGCAGTCCACCTTCCAGCTGATCGGGCAGCTGTATCTGTTCCTGGATTACCTGACCCGCTCCTCCTCCAGGCGTCATTCGGCCCGAACCGGAAAGCTTCAGGATTTCTACGTGCGCGAGGCCCTGACCTTCATCGAGCAGAACTTCCAGAACGACATCTCCGTGGAGGACATCGCCGCCTTCTGCAACCTGAACCGCAGCTATTTCAGCAAGATCTTCCGGGATGCTGTGGGACAGCCCCCCCAGGAGTTTCTGATCAGCTACCGGATGACCAAAGCCGCGGAGCTTCTGGAGATCACGGAACTGTCCATAGGCGCCATCAGCGGCGCCGTAGGCTACCCCAGCCAGCTCCACTTCTCCAGAGCGTTTAAAAACGCGTTCGGAATACCGCCGAAGGAATGGCGGAATGAGCATAAGATTATTAAAAAGGAGCCCTGAGGCTCCTTTTATCTGACTATATACTTCTCTATCTCCGGTATTGAGCCGGCATTCCCGTCACTGTAGATACATAGGGTAGTCACCCTGCCCAGCCCGAACCCCATCACTCCGAGAAGGGATTTGGCGTCCACTACCCTGCTTCCGCACTGAAGCTCTGCTCGGAACGGGCATTTCTCCATCCTGCTGACAAATTCCGCGATATCATGCTGTGTCTCCAGGAGAATCTGCTCCCTGGTCATATATCTCTCTTCCTTTCATCGCCCTTATAACACGGCGCGGTTTTTACTTCTTGTCCTTACAATTAACATAATACTAGATGTTTAAACAAATTTCCATAAATATTTTTATCTTTTAGGGTAAAATTTTATTTATTTTTGAAATATCGGAAAATTTTTCGAATATCCCGCCGGAAGGTTCCATGAAAAACGTCATATTCCTGCCGGTCGCCGGATGTTCAAAAGAGAGCCCGCAGGCGCAAAGCGCCAGAGGCGGATATCCTGCCGGGCCGGAGGACCCAGGCCCCGAGCGCAGAATGTCGGCTCGGCCGGAAGCCCTTTCCGCGGCGGAAGTCCCCGGAGCGTATCCTCCCGAACATTTCCCCGCGTTCTCCGCAAAGGCCGGATTGTACCGCCGGTCTCCATAGAGAGGCAGGCCATGGCCGGCGAACTGGACCCGGATCTGATGATGGCGGCCCGTAAGCAGCTCGATCTCCACCAGGGCAAGGGGGCATGAAATCTCCGGTTCGCCGGAGACAACAGCCAGGGTCCGATACCTTAATTCGGCACGCTTCGCCCCATTTATACACTTATCCACAATTTTCGACAGATTCTGCCTGTTGTCTTTCAACAGATAATCCACAAAGTTATCCACATTATCCACAGGTCTGCCGCAAACGACGGCTTTGTACATTTTTCTCATACGGCCTGTCTGAATCTGGCGGCTCAGGTCCGCCGCCGCTTCCCTGTTTCTGGCGTAAACCATAATTCCCGACACCGGCTTGTCCAGGCGGTGGACAACTCCCACATAAGGCTCTTCGGCTTTTGTTGATAAGCTGTGGATATGATTGCGGATCTGGCTGACCATATCCGGCTCAAAGCTGTTCCTGGCCTGGGATTCGGTCCCCGCCGGCTTTTTTACTACGATAATGTTGTCATCCTCATAGAATATTTCCAGCATTTTCCTTTTCACTCCTGCAAATTCTTTCTGTCCGGACCTTGCCTTTTTCACAGAAATAGTGTATAGTATAGAAAAACCATAAATGTAGTTTTTAAAACTACTTATCAAAATATCGAAGTTCAATATGGAATGGAGGTTTTATCATGACAAAACTGCACATCAAGGATCCCGGAAGCGCCATTACTCATTTCATCGCTATGATACTTGCGATTCTGGCCGCCACTCCCCTTCTGATGAAAGCATATCGGGACACAGGACGGCTGGCAGTCTCCGCCCTGGCGGTCTTCATCGTCAGCATGATCCTGCTGTACGCCGCCAGCACCGTCTACCACTGGCTGGATATCTCGCCAAAGGTGAACCGGATTCTCCGGAAGATTGACCACATGATGATCTTCATCCTGATCGCCGGAACCTATACGCCGGTGTGTATGCTGGTTCTGGGCGACCGGACCGGCTGGATGCTCCTGGCCATTGTCTGGTCCATCGCCATCGCCGGAATCCTCATCAAGGCATGCTGGATCACCTGCCCCAAATGGTTTTCTTCCATCCTTTATATCTCCATGGGCTGGGTATGCGTTCTGGCATTCTCCCGTATTGTTCAGGCCCTTCCCGGCGGCGCTTTCCGGTGGCTTCTGGCGGGAGGCATCATCTATACCGCGGGAGGCGTCATCTACGCGCTGAAGCTTCCGATCTTCAACTCCCGGCATCAGAACTTCGGCTCCCACGAGATTTTTCATCTCTTCGTCATGGCCGGCAGCTTCTGCCATTATGTCGCCATGTATCAGTTCATCGCGTAATTACAAATGGAGCCGCTGCAGAATCGCTGTAGTGAATATTTCTGCAGCAGCTCCATTTCTTCCGTCAATGTGCAGGAAAGCGGCTCGCTTCCCTGCATATTTTATTACTCCTTCGAATCCTTCTCCGCCGGGGGTTCCTCCTCTGCTTTCACCGCCAGATCATCCGCCGCCGGACTTCCTTCTGCCGTATTCCCTTCTGCCGTATTCCCTTCTGTCGTATTCCCTTCTGCCGTATTCCCTTCTGCCGTATTCCCTTCTGCCGCAGAAATCTCTTCCGCCGGATTCTGCGCCTCTTCCTCGTCCGCAAAAACCGGTCTCATCTCGTGGATGTCCCTCTCCTCTGCCGGAGAATACTTCTTAAAAATCCTGTTCATGAAGAAGGAATTGACATAGGCGATCAGCCCCATGCCAAAAGCCATAAGAAACGGCAAAAACGAGAACGTCAGAAATACAATAAGCACATCAATGGCAATAATCCCTACCGTATACAGAATATGGCGCATGGACATAAACAGTGCATTGAACAGGATCCTCTTCACCGACCCGTAGAATCTGGCAAGCACCGCGAACACATAGGTAAATACCAGAAACCAGATGATCAGCAGCCCCAAAAAGACCGAAGAGAAAAGCATCTGTACCGGTCCCCTGCTTATCCGGCCGGACATAAGGACGAACCAGACATCTATGAAAAGTACCCCTCCGAACAGAATCATGAGAAACCAGATGATCGTGGCCTGCTTGAAATTTTCCTTGAAAGAATGGAAAAAGGAGCGGAACGTGTATCCGTCCTCGTCTCTCACCAGCTTAAGCGTCACATAGTAAAGGGCCGTGGTCGAGGCTCCGATCGTAAATACAGGGATGCTGCAGACGAACCATATCAGATTTACAATCAAGACATCCCATAATTTACCGATACCTCTCCATATCGGATTATCATAATTAAATAACCCTCCAAACATGAATATCCCTCTTTCCCGAATGTAATATTTCTTTTATTATATCGAATATACAGCCAAAAATCAATTTTTTGACGAAATTCATAGAAATTTTATAATTCATCCGCAGAAATTGTGCTATACTGGTCTTGCAGGCAGATTTCATGTTTCTCCCGCAATCAATATTTTATCTATGAACCGAGGAAATACTATGTCATACAGGCAGGAACTGAAGGAATATGTGAAGGAAGAGACGAAACAGGAGTCCAGGAAACTGAAAGAGATGTCCTGGTCTGACCGTTTCTGGTATATCTGGGAATATTACAAATGGCACATGCTGATTTTCGCCGTGATCCTTATGATGCTGTCCGCCGTCGCCACATCCATCTACAACAGCACCTTAAAGACCCAGCTGTACTGCGTTATCGTCAACAACCCCATGACCCAGAGAGAGAATTTTGACTTCATGACGGAAGGCTTTGCCGATTACATGCAGTTTGGCAAAAAGGACCGAATCTATGTGGAATCCCTCATGATCCCCACCGACGGCTCCTTTGACGACCTGGCTCTGGCCACACAGGGAAAACTGTCTGCGCTGATCGCTGCCAAAGAGCTTGATATTATGATTTGCGATTCGGTTATGTTCCAGCGGTATGCGGACATGGACGGTTATATGGACATGGAAACGCTCCTGCCTCCGGACCTGTTAGAGCAGGTTCGGGACAAGCTCCTTTACGCAAAAAATCAATCCGGCCAGACCATCGCTTACGGAATCGATATAACCGGCAACTGGTACCTGCAGAATCTGGGCGTCGTGACAGACCCGGCCTGTTTCGCTGTCATCACCAACGCCCCGCACCCGGACAACTGCGTTGCCCTCCTGCGGCTTATGTTTCAGGAACAGGGGCAGCCGCAGGCTCAAACCCCAGAGTCTTAAGAACTTTCGCAGACGCCTGATTTCGGGCGTCTGTTTTTGCGCAGAGGCAGATTTCCACTGACCGCTCCCTGCCTTCTTTGTAATCCCCGATTTCACAGGCAGTCTCCTGCCGCGCCCCGTATTCCTCCTCCAGGAATTCTATGATTCCTCTGCACGCCTCGGCTGCGTATCCGTTTCTTCGATACGGCTTAAAGATATGATAGCCCAGCTCCGCCATAAGACAGATCTGTCCTCTTCGGCAGTCCCGGGACGCTGTCCTGCTCCAGTATTCAAATCCGGATTCCGCCGGCTCATTCTTCGTGAGAAAAGAAACGGCTGAATCCCCGTATTCCATCCGGGATATGCCGGCTTTTCCGATCAGATGTCCGCCGTTTTTCTCCACCACAGCCCAAATCCCATATTCATAGAAACCATACTGATACCGGATATAATCCGCCAGTTTTTTTCTGTCACAAAAAATCTCGTCCGCCTCGCCGGCAATTTCTTCCGACGGAACCCGGTCGGCATCATCCGCCTGAAACTCACGGATCAGAAGCCGCTCCGTCTCTTTGATCCTCCATGGCAGTCCCAGGTGTCTCCGCACGACTCTTTCCAGATAAGCCTCATCGACAGCCGACAGGCTTTCCGCCAGATACTCTGCAGGAAGGGCAGCCTTAAGGGGCATGCCTTCCGTACGCCGGGGCATATCCGCCGCTCCTGTCTCATCTGACTTTTCTTCCGCTTCACGGTTCCATATGCCGACAACAGCCCTTCCAACGGCCTGCGCCGCCAGAAGGGCCTCCCTCTCGTCAGACAGAACCACAGTGTAAGGCATACCTTCCACCCACACGGTCCGTTCTTCTTTCATACTAACCTCTTATCAGCATTTCTTCGGTTCCGGATATTCCTGTCCGAAGGTCTCTACGGTAATCGACTTGATCTTCTGCTCTTTCAGAGGCCTGTCGCTGTAATCCGTCCGCACATCGGCAATGGCGTTCACCGTATCCATGCCTTCTATTACTTTTCCAAAAGCCGCGTAAGCGCCGTCCAGATGAGGCGCGTCCTTATGCATGATAAAGAACTGGGATCCGGCGGAATTAGGGCTCATGGCGCGGGCCATGGAAATCACTCCCTCCGTGTGCTTCAGCGGATTGGGATTTCCATTCTGGGCAAATTCTCCTTCAATGGTATATCCCGGGCCGCCGGTTCCGGTCCCGTTGGGACAGCCTCCCTGAATCATAAATCCGCTGATGACCCTGTGGAAAATCAGTCCGTCATAAAATCCCTTCTTCGCCAGGCTGATAAAATTATTCACCGTGTTGGGCGCAATCTCAGGATACAATTCCACTTTCATACTGCTTCCGTCCATCATCTCAATGGTTGCCACTGGATTCTGCATAATCGAAATCTCCTTTACAAAAGTCTGCCATACAAATGTTTCAACGTTATCAGTATAGCGGAAGAGGCCTGCTTTGTCTACCGATTTCTGATACATCCGGGCACGACCTACTGAGGCAGCAGAAGATAGTCCACCTCTATATCGGCGCTTACTTCCATCTCCCCCGGCATGACGGCCGCCGCCTCCCCTGCCGTATCCTGCTCTGCCGCCATCTTGGCGGAAAAATTGGCGGTACGGCTGATTCCGGATTCCACATATCTTCCGCTCTGATTGTCGCTCAGTTCCCGGATTCCCAGCACGTCCGTCACCTGGCAGCCGCCTGCGTGGGCCAGGGTCTCCGCTTTGTCAAGAGCCATAGCCATGGCTTTTTCCATCGCCTCCTTGTAAGCCTCGTCATACCGGCTGGAGAAATAGGATACGGACCAGACCTCGCTGGCTCCGGCGCTCACCGCGCCCGTCAGAATACTTCCCACCTTCTCCACCGGCACATCCGTCACTTCCAGCCTCGTACTCATCTCATATCCGATGAGGGTTCTCCGGTTTCCGCTCCAGTCATACTGGGTGTCCAGGGAGAAATCCGCCGTCTTGATAGAGTTATCCTGAATCTCCTGATCCTTCAGATACTGTATCACCTGATCCAGCAGCTGACTGTTCTTCTCCTGGCATTTCGCCGCATCCCTGTCCTCTGTCACGATCCGGTACACAATCTGGGCCATATCCGGCGTCACTTTCACCGTCTCGCCGGCGCTGACCGTAACCTTGCGGTTTTCCTGGCCGGTTCCCACATTCTCCACCTGAATCACACTGGGAAACTCTGCCTGCGCAGAAGGCGCCGGAGCCACGCAGGCAGAAAGCGCGGCGCACACTGCCGCCGTGCAGCATACGGTCATGATCATTTTCCAATTCCTCATAGGTATTCCCTCCTCTGTATCGTCTGTCTTTTTTATCATACCAGAGGATTCTTTAATTGAGCGGTCTTTTCTCTTAAGGTTTTGTTGCTTTGTTCATAAATTATTCAAAAATCTTTTACATCGGAATCATACTTTCTTCATTTTTTTACTCTATACTTTAACCATAGCCAAATGCTAACAAGATTTTTTTCATAATACTTGAGCTGATAATCTCGGTTATCAGCTCTCCTCCCTTTTATCCCTTATATCGTAAAGAACCTGCTCGCCGGCAGGTTCTTTTTATTACGTCAGTATGCAAAAAATGCGCCAGTGACGCTTTATTTGTATTACATCGGCAAATCGCTTTATGGTTTCCCTTCATCAATGAACTGAATCTTTCCTCTAAGCAGGAACAGGGCCAGTATATTGGGAAACGCCATGAGACCGTTCCATATATCCGACAGCTCCCATACCGCCGTCAGGCTGCAGACACAGCCGAGAAAGACTGCATACCCATAGAGAAACAGATATATCTTTTCTATCCTTTCCTCGAATCTCCGCAGACCGGGAAATTTCCTTCCCGCCAGATTCAGCACAGCGCCCAGAGTCTGCCTTCCCAGGAAATACCAGGCGATTATGGTGGCAAAGGCAAACAATATCATGGAGCCGGATACCAGATATTCGCCCCATTTCCCCAAAATGCTCCGAAAGCACCAGCCTGCCAGGGAAGCCCCGTCGTAAGGACTGCCGGCAAGTCCTGCCGCGCCGCCCGTACAGCAGAGAATCACCAAGGCTGTCAGCGTACAGATGAATATGGTATCGAAAAACACTTCAAACATGGCCCACATGCCCTGCTCATGAGCCGTCGTGTTCTCTGCCGCTCCGTGGAGACCGGCCAGCGTGCCCAGACCCGCCTCATTGGAAAATACGCCTCTTGCAATCCCATAACGAAATGCCTGAAGGATACCATAGCCTCCCACGCCGCCTGCAGCCGCTTTCGGGCAAAAAGCGCAGCGGACAATCTCGCCGAGAACCAGCGGAAGCCTCTCCCGGCTGATCCATAGTACCGCAAGGGAGAACAGTGTATATACTGCCGCCCCGAAAGGTATCAGCTGTCCGGCTATACGGGCAATTCTCCGCACTCCTCCTGCCGCCGTTCCCACTGCCAGAAGGGTTATCAAAATCCCGCTGACCAGCACCGGCAGACCAAGTGAAAACCGGAGCGTCTGAGAGATCGCATTGGATTGGACCATGCTCCCCATCCCGAGGGACGCCATCAGACACAGAAGGCCATAAACCAGCGCCAGCCGCGGCGCATGAAGCCCTTCCGCCAGATAAGCGCAGGGACCGCTGAACCACCTGCCATCCTTCCTCTTTTTCCGATACCGGATACCAAGCCATGTCTCTCCGTAAGCCGTCATCATGCCGATCAGGGCCGACACCCACATCCAGAAAATCGCTCCTGGGCCTCCGGCTGTCAGAGCCGTGGCCACTCCGGCAATATTTCCGGTTCCGACAGTGGCCGCCAGGGCTGTACACGCAGCCTGAATCCTGCCCATGGAGTTTTCAGAAATTCTTTCCGTGTTCTTCTCATTTTCTCGAAAAAGACTGCCCGCAGTGGCCTTCCACCACCGGGAAAATCCGCGTATCTGGAAAAATCCTGACCTGAGAGTCAGACAGATCCCAATACCCAGCATCAGAAAAAGAAGGCACGGCCCCCAGACCAGGCCGTGAAGCCTGTGAATCATCTGCCGCTCCTTTTATTTCCTTTTTTATCATCTATTCCCTCTTTAAAAAAACTATGCTTTATTATATGTTTTTATCGAAATCTTTTTGAAAATATGTTATACTTATATCCCAATTATCAAGGGGCAATGGGAAGACTGCCCCGCGCTTTCAGGAAACCGTCATCACAGGCATTTCATAAGGAGGAAGAGTTGGATGCCGGGATTTACTACTCACTATATCATGGGAATGAAGGCGTATAACGATATGCCTTCCAATCAGTTAAAGCACATTATCGCCAAACACCGCTGGCTTTACCAGCTGGGACTTCAGGGTCCGGATATCTTTTTTTACAACCTGCCGATTCTCCGCCACAGGGATTTCCGCAATGTTGGTTCCTACATGCATGAACAGCATGTAAAGGATTTCTTCATCGTCTATTCTCAGGAGATATCAAAACTGACATCCAGGCAGCAGCGGGAGCAGGCACTGGCCTATTTCTGCGGCTATATCTGCCACTATATCTGTGATTCCATCTGCCATCCGTTTATCTATGGCAGAATTCAGTACGATGCAGGCAAACCCGGCCTGAAGCATCACAGCCTCCACGCCGGCCTGGAGAGCAAGATTGATGCCCTGCTTCTCCGCAAATATAAAAAGAAGGGACCTACCCAGTTTAACCAGGCGGCCACCATCTGCCTTAACGGCCAGGAGATCCAGTTTGTGTCCCGGCTGCTGTCGTCCTGCATCAATCAAACCTATTATCCGATTACATATGAGAACAATTTCCAGGTGACACCCCGTATGATCCACCGCTCCATCCTGGCTCTCCGCTTCGGCTGCCGGGCCATACCGTCTATCTCCCGGAAGATTCTGCCCAAAGTGGATCATCCCAGAGAAGTTCTGAATCTGGATCACCAGACCTGGACCAACCCCTGGAACCGTCAGATGGCCTCCTCCGCTTCCTTTATGGATCTGTTTCACCTGGCTCTGGGAAAATGCAGCACCGTGTACTATCTGGTCAATCAGGCCATAACCATGGACACAACAAAACCGCTGGATCTTTCATCAGCCATAGAAGAACTTGGCGACTACTCCTACCACAGCGGTCTGCCTGTAAAACCAGAATGATCCTACTCGGCGGCGGTTCCGAATTCCCTGTACTGGCCTGCCGGAATCGTCTCTTCCAGAATCCACGAGGATTCGTCGGCCTTGGTATCGTCGTTGGCCACCATAACATAGATATCATATGCATCCAGATAGCTCCCATAAGAAGTATCGCTGGAGGGCGTGTATTTGGAATTCTGCATGGACATCAGATCGCCTACGCCCTTGACCACCTCTGTGGCATAGGCCGCCGCCTCTTCTTTCGATATATCCTCGTTCACCAGCAGAAAAAGCTTGAACGTATTCTCTTCCGGGTACAATCCGCCGTTTACCGTACCCGCGAAGGGATAGATATCCGTGTCTTCAAAGGTGCTTGCCAGATCTTCCCACAACTGCGACCAGGCAATCCCGTCTTCCGATACCGCCGGAAATTCCGCGTTATCCCTTGCCGGATTTATAATCGTACTCTTGGTACATCCGCATAAAAAGCAAAGGCACATCAGTATAAGCGCCGCTGTTTTTCTTATTTTTCTCATCGTCTTGTCCTCCTTCTTTCAACCTCTGTATTATATAGGAAAACAAATTATTTTTGTAGGGGTTTTTGGAAAATGTCAGAAAAACTTTAGAATTTTTCTCTTGCTTTTTTCATATGCCGGTGGTATCATGTTCAATATCAAGATATTTTTTCTTTTTTTGAACAAAGGAGGACATATGAACAGCTCTGATCAAAAAAAATCCCTTGTGACTCTGAAAGGACAGTTGGACTGGATCACGACCATCATCCCGTTTATCTGTATCCTTCTGCTGTGCATCGTATTTGTGGCCGCGCCGGAATCCTCCAGTCAGGCCATCGCCTCCATCCGTTTCTTTCTGGGCGATGAGCTGGGCAGCTATTATCTGATCATCGGTCTGGGAATGTTCTTATGCTCCCTCTATATCGCTTTTTCCAGGTACGGCAGTATCCGCCTGGGCAATCTGGAGAAGCCGGAGTATACCCCATTTCAGTGGGGCTCCATGATGTTCACCGCCGGACTGGCCGCCGACATCCTTTTCTATTCCCTGTGCGAATGGATCCTTTACGCGGGAGAGCCCCGGATCACCGACATGGGAAGCGTTCAGGACTGGTCCAGCACCTATCCTCTGTTCCACTGGGGCCCGATACCGTGGAGCTTCTATATGGTTCTGGCTGTGGCCTTCGGCTTCATGATCCATGTCCGCAGGCGCAATAAGCAGAAATACTCTGAGGCCTGCCGGCCGATCCTCGGCAAATGGACGGACGGCCCCGCCGGAAAGCTCATCGACCTGATCGCCGTGTTTGCTCTTCTGGCCGGAACCGCCACCACCTTTTCCCTGGCGACACCTCTTTTGTCCATGGCCCTGAGCAGTGTATTCCGCATTCCGCAGTCCAGACTGTTCACCATCGCGATTCTGGTGGTCATCTGCCTGGTCTATACCTTTACCGTGTATTTCGGCATGAAGGGCGTGGCGAGGCTGGCCGCCTCCTGCACCTACCTGTTCTTCGGCCTTTTGCTCTATGTACTTATCGGCGGCGGACAGCCCCGGTACATCATCGAGACCGGCATCACTGCCATCGGCAACCTGGCTCAGAACTTTATCGGCCTCGCCACCTGGACAGACGCCCTGAGATCGACTTCCTTTCCACAGAATTGGACTATCTTCTACTGGGCCTACTGGATGGTATGGTGCGTGGCGACGCCCTTCTTCATCGGTTCCATCAGCGGCGGCCGGACCATCCGCCAGACGATTCTGGGCGGATACTTCTGGGGATTGGCAGGCACCTTTACTTCCTTCATCATCCTGGGCAATTACAGCCTGAACCTGCAGGTGACGGGAGTTCTGGACCTGATCGGAGCATACGCCGACAGCGGCGACCTGTACCAGATCATCATTACCATTATGGAAACTCTGCCTCTGGCGAAAGCCGGGCTGGTGCTTCTGGCCGTCACCATGATCGCCTTTTACGCCACGTCCTTCGACTCCATCACCATGGTGGCGGCAGCCTACTCCTACAAAACTCTCCCCGCCGGGGCGGAGCCCCATCGGAATGTGCGGCTGTTCTGGGCCGTCATGCTGATCCTGTTCCCCATCGCCCTGATCTTCTCAGAGAACTCCATGGCCAACCTGCAGTCGGTGTCCATCATCGCTGCCTTTCCGGTGGGAATCATCATGATGATCATTATCGGCAGCTTCTTCCGGGATGCGGACGCGTATCTGAAGGAGAAGAATCCCTGACTCCGTTTTTCCGCCTGCTTATTGCGTCCGGTTATCACCGGCAAAATTATGTGCCAACATATACAGAAGAGCTTCTGAACTTCCCTCCCGGGCTGTTCAGAAGCTCCTATTGTTTTACGTCAGTACGCAAAGGGCTGCTGCAGAAATATTACAGCGAAATATGATTTACTCTTCCGTATCCGGCTCCACATCGTCCGTATTCACCAGAGTGAACACCTGGCGCTTTCTGGCCATCTCGTCGCTCTCCAGATACTCGTCGTAGGTGGTGATCTTGTCGATCAGCTGGCCATTCACGATCTCCATGATCCGGTTAGCCGTAGTCTGGACGATCTGATGGTCGCGAGATGAGAAGATCAGCACTCCCGGGAATTTCGTCAGGCCATTGTTCAGAGCCGTAATGGATTCCATATCCAGATGGTCCGTAGGCTCATCCAGCATCAGTACATTGGCACCGGAAATCATCAGCTTGGACAGCATGCATCGCACCTTCTCGCCGCCGGACAGCACCTTCACCTTCTTGACGCCGTCCTCGCCGGCGAACAGCATTCTTCCCAGGAAGCCGCGGACGTAAGTCACATCCTTCTCCGGCGAGTACTGGGTCAGCCACTCTACGATGGTGTCCTCATTGTTGAATTCCGCGCTGTTATCTTTTGGGAAATAGGACTGGGTGGTCGTCAGTCCCCACTTGTAATCGCCCTCGTCCGGCTCCATCTCCCCGGCCAGGATCTGAAACAGTACCGTCTTGGCCTGCTCGTTGGGCCCTACCAGGGCCACCTTGTCCGTCCGGTTCAGGATAAAGGAAATATTGTCCAGCACCTTTACACCGTCGATGGTCTTGGACAGATTGCGGACCGTAAGCACTTCGTTGCCAATCTCACGGAAGGGCCGGAAATCGATGTAGGGATATTTTCTGCTGGAGGGTTTGATGTCGTCCAGCTGAATCTTCTCCAGGGCGCGCTTCCTGGACGTGGCCTGCTTGGATTTGGAGGCGTTGGCGGAAAACCGCTGGATAAATTCCTGCAGCTCCTTGATCTTCTCCTCTTTCTTTCGGTTGGCCTCCTTCATCTGGCGGATCATCAGCTGGCTGGACTCGTACCAGAAATCATAGTTTCCGGCGTACAGCTGAATCTTGCCGTAGTCGATATCCGCGATCTGAGTGCAGACTTTATTCAGGAAATAACGGTCGTGGGACACCACGATCACCGTATTCTCAAAATTGATCAGAAACTCTTCCAGCCAGGCGATAGCATCCAGGTCCATGTTGTTGGTAGGCTCATCCAGAAGCAGGATATCCGGGTTCCCGAAAAGAGCCTGGGCCAGCAGCACCTTCACCTTCAGGGCGCCGTTCAGATCCTTCATCATCGTATAGTGATATTCCTCGTCCACGCCCAGGCCGTTCAGCAGACTGGCCGCGTCGGACTCCGCTTCCCAGCCATTCATCTCGGCGAACTCCGCCTCCAGCTCCGCCGCCTTGATGCCATCCTCATCGGAGAAATCCTCCTTCATGTAAATGGCGTCCTTCTCCTTCATCACCTCATACAGCCTGAGATTGCCCAGAATCACCGTGTCCGTGACCGTGTACTCGTCGTATTTAAAATGGTCCTGCTGCAGAAATGAAAGCCTCTGCCCATCGGTGATGACCACATCACCGGAGGTAGGCTCCAGCTGCCCCGACAGAATCCGCAGAAATGTAGACTTCCCGGCTCCGTTGGCGCCGATGACGCCGTAGCAGTTTCCCTCCGTAAACTTAATATTCACATCCTCGAACAACGCTTTTTTCCCGACACGCAGTGTAATATTATTCGCACTGATCATAGTTCTCCCTCCAAATGGTGCCAGTCTGCGGTAAAAATGGGGTCCTGAACCGGGCCCCATCTTCAATAACAATCTTATTTTACATGAAATCCGCTATTTTGCAAGCATTTTCCAGAAAAACTTTGCGAAATACCTTTGCCAAAAGACGTTACTCCGCATCGGAAATCTTCCAGACAAAGGCATACTCCGTATTCTCACCGTTAAAAATCTCCCCGGTGTACTCTAAAGTCACCTTACCGCCTTCTGCGGCGCTGTCTGCCCGATTCGATTCCGCCAGTTCCTTGGAGAAGGCCAGCTGTCGTCCGTCCTCAGTCTCAATCTGAATGGCGCTCATTCCCTCGCTGACTACGGTTCCGGTGATAGTTTTTCGCAGATTATCCTGAATCAGAAGAACCTGCACGCCTGTGGTATCGGTTCCTTCCAGCACGCCGCTGTAAACCACTTCCACATTGCTGCCGATCTTCAGGCCGTCCTCCAGGTGAATCTCCGCGTCCTCCTTCGAGAAACGATACTCCTGACCGTCCACCTCGGACACCACCGTGACGGTGCTCATGCCCGCGTCGGTCACTTCGCCGGTCACTACGCCCGGATTCTCAATCTGAATGCGGATTCCGGCGCCGCCGGCGCCCACGATATTTCCGTCCGATTCCGCCTCCGCATCATCCGTCCTGGATTCGCCTTCCGCTGCCTCTGATTCACTTTCCGCAGCTGTGGTTGCTTCCTCTGCCGCCTCTTCCACCTCCGCGGCTGTAGTCGCTTCTGCAGCTGTCTCCTCAATCGCCGCGGCCGTAGTTTCTGCCGCACTGGTTCCTGCAGTCGTAGTATCCGCAACCGTGGTTTCTGCAGAACCGCTCTTCTGGCCGCAGGCGGTCAGCGCCAGCGCTCCGCAGAGCGCCGCCGCCAATAAATATTTTCTCATAATCCCATGCTTCTCCTCTGACACAAAATACGAGCAGAACACTGGCGCTCTGCCCGCATACTGACGTAATCGAAACTGCCAGCTTCAAAGGCCGGCCTCAGCCAGCCGCTTTCTCAACATCTACTTCAGCTCCGCTCTCAGCTTCTCCGCCATGGCCTCATATTCCGCGTCCGTCAGATACACCTTGTCCGGATTCATCTGAAACACGCCGCCCCATTCGTCTCCGCCATTATACTTGGGAACCAGATGCATGTGCAGATGACAGCCGGTATCTCCGTAGGCACCGTAGTTCACCTTATCCGGCTTGAACAGCTTGTGAAGCGCCTTTGACACCTTCGCAACATCCGCAAAGAACTGATTCCTGTCCTCATCACTGATGTCGATCATCTCGCTGACATGATCCTTGTAAGCCAGGATCACTCGGCCAGGCTTACTCTGTTCCTTGAAGATATACAGATAGCCGGAATCCATGGGACACACCGGATATCCAAATTTGGCAACCAACTCACCCTGCATGCAATACGCGCAATTTTGATCTTTCATAGCACCCTCCTCTTTAAAAACTTTAGATTTGTAAACATTATAGCACAAAAAAAGGCGGACGTACACAAATTTTAAGAAATAGCGGACAAATCGCTTTCCAATCTGAATTTTCTTCATGTAAATACAAAAAATGCGTCACTGGCGCGTTTTTTGCATACTGACGTAATTAAAAGAGGACTGGCGCAGAATCGCTACAGCGAGTATTTGCACCAGTCCCCAGACAGACTCTCGGCTCCTCAGCCCAGTCCGCGACATTTTACGCGTATCCGATAACCGTCGCCAGCATAAGCAAAGCGCAGCCGATTATAGACCAGATAATGAACAGTTTTATAGCATATTTAAACCATTTCGAGAAAGGAATTCCCAGCGCGCCTACAAATCCCATAGTTGCCGCGGCGTGAGGCAGGATAAAGTTGCAGAACCCGTCTCCGAAATTGAACGCCAGCACCGCAGTCTGACGGCTCATACCGATCAGATCCGCGACCGGTACGAAGATCGGCATGGTAGTTGCCGCCTGGCCGGAACCTGATGTCACGAACAGATTGATGATTACGTGGGATATGTACATGGCCGGAGCCTGAAGCAGGGTTGGAACATGCATCAGCATATTGGACAGGCCGTTTACAATGGTATCCAGGATATTGCCGTTTGTCAGTATGACCGAAATCACATAAGCAAAACCAATCATCATGGAAGTGCTGCACATGCTCTTAGCACCCTTCATAAACTCGCGGCAGATCTCATTGGGGGTCATGCGGTAAGCTATCCCGACCAGAAGCCCCATGTACAGGAAAATAGAACTCATTGCCGGGTTTGTAAGCTTACCCTGGCTCGCTATGTAGATCATATATACCAAACCGACAGCCATAATAATGCCCGGCAGAAGATGTTTTTTCTCCAGTTTGGGAGCATTGTCAAGGTCAAAGGAATTGGTACCGCTGGTATCGACGCCATACATATAGCTCTTTGTAGGATCCGCCTTTACTTTATATGCGTAGCGTACGATATAAAGTATAGTGACTATCAGAAACGGGATCATACAGAACAGACGGTATCCCATTCCGGACAGAAGGGGAAGCTCCGCTACCTGCTGGGCAGTACCGGTATTGGAAATGTTCATAGCCCCGCATGAAAATCCGACCGCGCCGCCAAGCATGATGATAGAAACGCCGACGATGGCGTCCATCCCCATGGAAGCTGCGATCAGCAGTCCCAGAGGGGCAAATGGGATAAAGAAATTCAGATTGATCGGAACGCAAAGTACTGCAAAAACAGCGGTTACTACGGCAATGACAAACCATTCCTTTCCCTTTGCTTTCGAGCTCAGCGTATACGCCAGCCCCTGGAACAAGCCGGTGCTTAAGATGATCCCCAGGCCGCCTCCACAACACAGGAGAACGTAAATAACGCTGCTTGCATTATTTAATCCTTCAAATACATAAGACAATACTGTAACCGGATTAACCGGGGTCGCGTCAACATAGTGGAAACTACTGGCATCCACCACAGTCTGACCGGCTTCATTGACCGATCTTTCATAAGCGCCGGCAGGAACTATATAAGTAAGAAGGGCCGCCAGAATCATCACGATGACAATGATAAATAACGAATCCGGGATCGCCAGTTTTTTCTTTTCACCACTTGTTTTCATTCCAAATATACCTCCTTTTTCTTGATGTTATTCATTTTACAAATTCTTACTTATATGTTATTTAATCCGGAATTCCTTCAAAAAATCATAATTGATATCCAGTCCGGCTCCGGGAACCCGGCTCGGTGAAACCGTGCCGTTCTCCGCGTTAAAGTGGAGCGGGTTCTGGAAAGAATCATAGATCTTCGCGTCATACTGAGGCGGATAAAACTCAGCCAGGATCACATTAGGTACCGCACAGTCCAGATGGACGTGAACCTGCTGCTGGCCGTGGGGGCTTAGCGTGACATTATGGGCCTGGGCATAAGACGCAATCTTCAGGTACTGGGTAATCCCTCCCATGCTGCAGGCGTCCGGGTTCAGGATCGCCGGTTTGCCCCAGTCGATCAGGTCACGAAAACCATAGATCGTATACTCGTTCTCTCCGGTAGCCAGCGGAATACGGCTCTTTTCCGCGAACAGCTTCATCCCCTCATAATCATCTGACATTACCGGCTCTTCAAACCAGTACGGATGATACTCCTCGATCATGCGGCTGAACTCCACGGCTTCATAGCTCCGGTAGGCACAGTTGGCGTCTACCATCAGCCGGACATCGTCTCCGATAACCTGGCGGACTGCCTTCACCCGTTCCGCATCTTCCTTCATGCTCAGGACCCCGATCTTCATCTTCACGTTCCGGACACCCCAGCTTACGTATTCCTCCATCTCCTGCTGCAGTTCTTTGATCCCCTTCCCTTCCGCGTAATAGCCGCCGGCTATATAGCAGGGAACCTCCTCGCAGTACCCGCCCAGGAGCTGGTACAGAGGGATCTTCGCGACTTTGCTGCGGATATCCCACAAAGCGATATCAAGAGCGGAGATGCTCCTGGTCGAAACGCTTCTTCTTCCCAGGAACTTAGTGTTCCACATCTTTTCCCAAAGACGCTCCACGTTGAGAGGATCTTCCCCGATCAGATAAGGCTTCAGATACTCTACATAGTCTACGCTGTAGCTGGTACCGTAACCAGTGATCCCTTCGTCTGTCTCAATAATTGCCAGATTCAGCTCGTTATGGGTGAAAATGTGTTTCCCGTTCTGGATGGGCTTGTCCTTAGGCCAACGGTAACTTTGAGAATAAACATCCGTAATTTTCATATATCGTACCTCCGTCATTTATTGCTTTTATCCTACAGGACATTATAAGGTCTTGTCTAATTTCATTTTTGTCGCTAATATATTACAAATAACTAATAATTCTTTACTTCTTCCCATATTTTTATATAATTATTATAAGCCGTTCGATTTTCCTTAATTACTACAGGTTGCAAATTCACTTCGATAAAACTGAGAGAAGCAGAGGGCAGATTTATGGATTCATTCGAATACGTTCTTGCAGTTGCGGAAGAAAAAAACATTACAAAGGCTGCCGCCAAGCTGTTTATCACGCAGCCTGCATTGACCCTTCGCATCAATCGCCTGGAAAAGGAGCTGGGAATCCAGATTTTGACAGAAGCAGGATTCCTCTGGAAATTACCAAAGAAGGGGCTGTCTACATCGCAGAGATGAAGAAGATAAAGGCTCATGAGGAAAAGCTTCGCAATACCCTATATGAGATGACTCATAAATCCAACCGCCACATCACCCTTGGCATCGGTATCAATCGCGGAAGCAACTGGCTTCCGATTCTTCTTCCCCGTCTGCGCCGTATTGATCCTAACCTGTCCGTTCAGATCCGGGAAGGCTCTGACGGAAATATGGAACAATTGCTCAGAAATGGCGAGATTGACGCGGCAGTCATGGGATCCGCCGTATTGTCTCAGGAACTTACATCCGTTCCGCTTGGGAAAGAACCTCTTTTCTGGGCCTTGCCATCCGGACATCCGGCTTTGCGGGGCATGGACTTATCAAACAACAGCCCTGAAAGCCCCTGTGTCATTACTCCGGATTGTTTGAACCGCCAGACTTTTATATTCAGCCAGGAACCTTTTGGTATCACCCGCTATTTTCACTTAATCTGCGGCCTGTACCATATCACTCCCGGCAATACCTTAAATATCGCCAATACGGTAACGGCTTATTGGCTTGCCGGTGCCGGAATGGGAATCACCCTGACGTTTCCTTATTACCATGCGATGCAAGCGGTTATGCCGGTTAAAAAGCCGGTTTTATGCACGCTCCATAATCACATGCTGGAGCGGGATATTATTTTAGCCTATAAACTATCCCGCGAAGAGGATCCGTTAATCCAGCTTCTGGCGTCAGAAATCATGAGAAATCCCTATTTGATGGGGAAAGCAAAGTAACATGGTATACAAATGACTCTGATAATCAAAATCTTCTGCAGATATATAGAATTACTCCATATAGATAAAAGAATGGCGGGAAGAGATAAATCTCCCCGCCAGTTAGACTCTTCGTTTTTTATTTACCGCAGTCATTCTTAAAATGCAACTTACAAAATCATAAACTTCTTATCAAGCCTGCCACACGATCTCGCCGCCGCAGATGGTCCATCTCACCCGGCCTGTAAGCGTCCGGCCCACAAAGGGCGAGTTGGCGGATTTTGAGTGAAACCGTTCCACCGTCCACTTCTCCTTCGGATCAAAGATCACAATGTCCGCCGGAGCGCCTTCCGCCATCCGCCCGCAGTCCAGGCGGTACAGCCGGGCGGGATTCAGGCTCATCTTCGCCATCAGCTCCGGCATGGTCAGGTATCCCTTTTCCACCAGTTCCGTCACCCCAAGAGCCAGGGCCGTCTCCAGGCCTATGATGCCGCTGGGAGCCTCTGTGAGCGGTTTTGCCTTCTCCTCCGGACTGTGGGGCGCGTGATCGGTAGCGATCATATCGATGGTTCCGTCCTTTAAGGCCGCGATCAATGCCTGCCGGTCTGCCTCCGTGCGAAGAGGCGGATTCATCTTAGCCAGAGTTCCGTGCGCGAGCACTGCCTCATCCGTCAGCGTAAAGTGATGGGGCGTCACCTCAGCGGAGATTCTTGCGCCCCGGGCCTTTGCCTGACGGACAGATTCCACCGCCCTGCGGGAGCTCATATGCTGGATATTGGCGATCACGCCTTTTCCCCGCAGATTGTCACTCAGGGCTGCTCCGCTTTCCCTGGAAGCCATGTCCCCTGATTCCGCCATCTGACTCACTGATTCTACCATCTGGCTGACCTCCAGGGCGATCCTGCAGTCCCGCTCCACCAGACTGTCCTCCGCCTCGGCGGGAGAGCCGTAGATTCCAAGCCGCTCCGACACAGCGCCGTGATGAATTCCGTTGTTTTTAATCAAGGCCGGATTTTCCTCATGAAAACTCAACGGCACGTCCAGTTCCGCCGCCAGAACCATGGCCTGACGAACCAGTTCCTCATCCATCAGCGGAATCCCATCGTCAGTAAATCCTGCGGCGCCCGCCGCTTTTAAGGCCCGCATGTCGGTCATCTGCTGCCCTTTCAGTCCCATGGTGACAGCAGCAGCAGACAGCACATGAATGGGCGTTTTTTTCCCTTCCTCAATCACATACCGCAGCGTCTCCACATTATCCACCGTCGGCTTCGTGTTGGCCATACAGACCACGGTGGTATAGCCTCCGGCGGCAGCAGCCGCCGCGCCGGTATGAATGTCTTCCTTATAGGTCAGTCCCGGGTCACGGAAATGGACGTGGACGTCCACCAGTCCGGGCGCGACCACGCAGCCGGTAGCGTCGATTACCTTATCATAGCCTCCGTCGTCCGCGATCTGTCCGATCTTCGCGATCCGCCCCTCATCCAGCGCCACATCCGCCTGCCGCTCCGTCTGATTCTCCGGATCGATCACCCTTCCGTTTTTTATCAGTATCATAGCGTTCCTCCTTATTCTCCTCCGGACCTTTGCGCCGGCAGTCCGGCAAATGCCGCCTCCAAACGCGGATCGGCGGGCGGCAGATGCCTGTCCCTCATCCGCGGCAAAATAAAAGAAAAAGACATTCCGGATCATCTCCGCAATGTCAGTGGAATTTCCGTTAATCCTCAGGGTCCAGATCGTCAAAGATCTCCGAATCATAAAACTCTCTGATCGTCACGCCCAGTCCTTCAGCAATCTTCTTAATATTCACGATACCGGGATTCTGACTTTTCCCATGAAGAATGCTCTTAACTGTGGAGGAGGGCATTCCACTCTGATAAATCAGCGCATAAACCGTCATGCGCTTCTCTTTACGCAACTGTTGTATTCTCATGTTGGTAGCTTCGCATATCTTCATGTGACCGTCTCCTTTTTTAGGAATAGTGTATCCCAAAGAAACGGCTTTATGGGGCGATATACTATCCCCTGCAAAGATTTTATGGATTTTAATCTATATTCTTCGTATCCTCTACAATATAAATAGGACGATCCTTCAATTCTGTAAACAAAATCGAAATATACTCGCCGATGATCCCCACGATCAGGAACAGGACAGCGAACATAAAACAATTGAGAATCACAATGGTTGCATACCCGCTGGGAGCCCCATTTCTGGTAAACAGCGTGTAGATCAGAACGACCAGGCCCATGAGGGCCGCCATCAATCCCGCATAGATTCCCAGCTTCAAGGGCAGGTTGGAGAAACACACAATGGTATTGATGGAAAACTGAAACAATTTGCGGATACTGTATTTACTCTCGCCGGCTGCTCTGATTCCGGCTTCATAGGGAAGCGTCGTCCGTTTAAACCCTACATTCTGCACATATCCGCGCAGGAAACGGACATGCTCCCGATAATTACGCTTAAGCACATCGGCCACATTCCTGCTGATGGCAAAGAAATCTGACGCGTTGCTCTCAAAATGCACATCCGACAGCAGATTGATTACCTTGTAGAATCCGGCTGAAGTCAGATTCTTGATGATTCCGGCCGACCGGTTCCTGGTCCGGACCATGCTGATAACGTGATACCCCTCCTCGAATTTTTCCAGAATCTGAGGAATACACTGGGGCGGATGCTGTAGATCCGCATCCATGCAGATAATGCCATCCCCGCGGCTGTAATCCACGCCGGCGATCATGGCCGCCTCATGTCCGAAATTGCGGGAAAAGCTGACCACCTTCACCCTTTCATCCTGAGCAGCCAGACGGTCCAGTATCTCTCGGCTTCCATCCTGGCTTCCATCGTTTACAAACAGCAGCTCATACTCCCAGGAAATTTCCTTAAGCACTCTGCTTACTTCCCCGTAAAATTGTTCCAGTACCGCTTCCTCGTTGTAGACCGACACTACAACCGACAACAATCGAACCATACCGCGTTCCCTTCCGTCTTATTGCCTGACAAATTTATAAAGATATTCCTCCTGAAAATACCGGAATGCCTCAGCAGTCTTTTCGGGATCCTGTCCTTCCGGATGTACCTTTGCCAGCATTCTCACATTTTCATAGCAAACGGGCTCCAGATATCCCGCCTCAACCATATCACTGATCAGATCCCATGTCCATTCTCCCCCGCCCGTCCAGCTGAGATCCGCATAAAAATAGTCTGTCCCGGCATATTCCATAAATTCCGCGAAATCATCTGCCGTGTCCGTCACATAAATATTTCCGTTAGAACCGGTAATATCCACGAAAGACTGGGTACTGCAGGGGAACATTAATGCCGGCAGATCCGCGGCAACGATCACCCTGTTTCTGGGATTCTCCGCCAGAATGTCCCAGATGGCACGGCTTCCCTGGTCCGCCAGCCTGGTCTCCCATTCATCCTGATGCCGGTAGTAGCCCCTGTGAATCAGATTGATCGGCGTGAACCCTATGGCCCAGGCCCAGTTGGACAACGTCATAAATACGGCAGAAAACAATATTGCCGGAATCGCCAGCGACTCTATCGCCAGGCGCATGGAGCCATTTTCCAGCCTGCCGAGAAGATTGAATCCACCTATCACCAGCAATATATAAAACAGCATAAAATAGTTTCCGTCCACCTGCCCCAGCAGATACAGGCTGGCCATATTTACTGCCGCGAATGGGAAAAAAACGATCGCAAACCATCCGGACAGCTTTCGCCGGACCGGATTCTCCCGGCGTTTCTTTTTCAAAAGCAGGATAGCTGCGGCTGTCCAGAAAAAGAACCAGACAGTCATACATCCCCAGACCATGATCACATGATCCATGTCGCCCTTATCGTGAGGGCTTAATACAAACCCGTACAGTCTTTCTGCCAGGTGGCGGATCTTTTCTTCCAGTCCCATCTCAGAGGCAGTATTGGGAATTGACCGCATCGCGAAAGGATATTTCAGATGAAATCCCAGCTTTGACAGTACCGAACTGAATATGGATGTTACCGGCATGCCGGTAATCAGCCAGGTCCTGGCCCACATCCCTGTCAGCTCGCATATTGTCAGGACCGCGGTCAAAATCGCCTCCGGGCGGTTCCTCCTATGACAGCGCAGCGTAAAATCCCGGTTCCACAGAAGATACAGAAACGTCATGCCGCAGATTGCCGTGGAATGCACCATAGCCGTAGGCTTAATCGTCCAGCTGAATATCATGGCAGCCGCCCCGTAATACAGTGCCGTATCCCTGGTTCCGGCCATCAGGCAGCTGTCTCCGCGGGAACTGTCCTTCCGCGTGAGAAACCGGAGAATCTCAAGGATCATCAGCATCTGAACAAACACCACCGCCATATCGGTCTTCGCCGATGCCGCCATATTCATGACAGCCGGGATGGAAGCGACGAACACGGTGACAAATCCGGCTCTTCTCTTTCCCATAAAGTACCGGGCAATCAGATAAACCGTATATACGGCGCCTGCCGCCATCCACAGGCTGGCGGACATGAGGAAACCGAAGGACGGAAGATCTGACAGCGGAAGCATAAGGGTCTCCCAGCCCTTCGCGTAAGTGTGGACCACTGCCATTGTGCCCAGATTTTCATAAATTCCCCTGCCGTTATTCAGAATATAGGGGCTGCGCACCTCATACCACAGGGTATCATAATCAAGAGCGATATTGAGTCTGCCGGCCTGGATACAGAACATGGTAAGGACAAAGGCCACTCCTGCCGCGGCGGTCCAGGACCATTGCCCACGACCCGCGATTTCCTCTCCGCCAAGTATCATGGTTCTGAAGCATCTGGATACTCCTCCTGTCCGCCTGCCTCTCTTCCGCCATTTCCACACTTCCAACAGAACTAACGCCAGCCCGCTTACAATGACTGCTGCGGTCATACAGGGAATCGAACCGATTCCAGCCGCCGACATCAGACAGAAAAGGCAGATCACCGCCATGCTTCCCAGCAGAAAATCGCGCCCCATATCAAATCTGGGATCCCTGCGGATATTTCTCCCCACCATGCAGATATAAAGCAGATACAGCCCGGACACCATAAGCGGCACCAGGATTACATGAATCCACAGAAACACCGCCATTACAGAGGCGATACAGATCCCCCTTTTCCAGCCGGAGGAAACCTTTCTTCCAATCAGGAGAAACGCGGCAAACAGAATAAACAGTTCCGCAATCATCAGCCGATAAGGCTTTTGAGCAAGCGTACTGGCATATATTCCATGAATCAGATTCCTCTCTGTGGCATGAGCAATTCCTGCCGCCAAAAGCACTGCCAGGATCAGCCATATCCATTTCTCTTTTAGGGAACATGATTTCATATCGAATTCTCCATACCGTAAACTTCCAGTTCAGCTCCCGAATGAGCCGGCACTCTCTTTTCTTCCGGCGGCAGCTGCATATAATCGCCGTAAAGCAGGGTCAGCATCTGATCCCAGCCCTTCGGTCCCATAAACACCGTATCCTCAAAAGGCAGGTCAACCATCTCTTCAATCCATTCTCTCCGCACAGTCACATAGAGGAAATCCGGCTGATAATTGCTGTAATAGCCCAGAGCGCTCTTTCCCTTCCTGTCCTTCAGGGCCACGGACCGCTGCCAGCGGAAT
The DNA here is from genome assembly GCA_947626365.1 of uncultured Lachnospiraceae bacterium. GTDB lineage: Bacteria > Bacillota > Clostridia > Lachnospirales > Lachnospiraceae > UBA3402. Next base: position 126,495 of record CANQRW010000001.1, on the reverse strand, counting down.
ATGCGCTTCATAGGTATCCTCTGGCCGATACCGGCCAGTATGCCTATCGCCAGCCTGCCCGCGGCGCCGTATTTGGAAAAGTCCAGCTTATTGCGGTGTCCCATGGCAAGACCGTAGACAGCCACATGGAGAAGCTTCGTCCAGTCAGCCGGAATGCGCTTCTCAGGCAGTTCGTCAATAATAAACAGATCCACCCACAGATGATTCAGCCTTCCGCCGTAGAATCTCATCATATCATCGTCCCCATGGGTCCGGCTGTTCAGATACAGGATTCTCGGTGTAAAATCATAGAATACCTTTCCGCCCTGCAGTTCCCACGGTTCCAGAAGCCTCATGCCCTTCGGCAGTTCCTTCCGGGCTACCTTCGCAAATTTTTCATAGTTTTCTCTTGTAAAGGCCACATCCGCGTCGTCATCCCAGGGAATAAATCCCTTATGGCGCACAGCCCCCAAAAGGGTTCCGGAATCCAGCATATACTGTATCCCGTATTTCCTGCAGATCCGGTCTATCTCCTTTAACATCTGCAGATTGGCTTTATGGACCGCCTCCAAACTGTTCGCAGCCGATGCCGCAGTCCTGTTTTCTTCCATAGCAGTTCTCTCCCGCATTGTTACATTCCTATGGCTTCCCGAATGGTCTTCGCCATATAATCTGTCATCTCGTCTGTCATGCCCGGATAGACCCCTACCCAGAAGGTGTCCGACATGATTCGGTCCGTATTGACCAGTTCTCCCGCGACGCGGTATCCCTGGCCGGTCCGGCGCATCTGGTCGAAACAGGGATGTCTGGTCAGATTGCCCGCAAAGAGCATCCGGGTCTGGACTCCCTTCTCCTCCACATACTGTACCACATGGTTCCGGTCCACGCCCTCCCTGCAGGTAATCAGGAAACCAAACCAGCTGGGCCGGGAGTTCTCCGCCGCCTCCGGAAGAATCAGTTTCTCCTCCGTACCCTTCAGGCCCGCGTACAGCCTGTCAAAATTATGACGCCTCCGTTCCACAAAAGAAGGGAACTTGTCCAGCTGGGCGCAGCCAATGGCGGCCTGCATATCCGTAGCCTTCAAATTATATCCGAAATGGGAGTAGACGTATTTGTGATCGTAGCCCGGCGGCAGCTGTCCGTACTGCCGGTCGAACCGGTGGCCGCACAGATTGTCGCGTCCCGGCGGGCAGACGCAGTCCCGCCCCCAGTCACGGAAGGAGCGGATGATCCTGTGAAGCAGAGGATTGTCCGTGTAGACGGCTCCGCCCTCACCCATGGTCATATGATGGGGCGGATAGAAGCTGGAGGTTCCGATATCTCCCACAGTTCCCGTAAACCGCTCCTGACCGTCTATGGTATACCGGCTTCCCAGGGCGTCGCAGTTATCCTCAATCAGCCACAGATCGTGCCTGGCGCAGAAATCTTTCACTGCCCCAAGGTCGAAGGGATTCCCCAGGGTATGGGCAAGCATCACCACTCTGGTTTTGTCGGAACAGGCTTCCTCCAGCCGGCTCACATCGATATTGTACTGGGGAATGGTCACATCCACAAACACCGGGACCACTCCGTACTGGATCGCCGGAGTCACTGTGGTGGGAAATCCAGCCGCCACCGTGATCATCTCATGGCCTGGCTTTACCTGCCTCTCCCCAAGAAGAGGCGATGTGAGAGCCATAAATGCCAGAAGATTGGCGGAAGACCCGGAGTTAACCAGAGAACAGTACCGAACCTGCAGATACTCTGCCAGTTTCTTCTCAAACTGATCCGTATACCTGCCGGCAGTCAGCCAGAACTCCAGGGTGCTGTCCGCCAGATTCATCATCTCCTGCCGGTCATAGACGCGGGATGCGTAAGGAATCCGGTCTCCTTCCGCATACGGCTTCTTCTGGTGATATTTATCGCAATAGGCCCCTACCATCTCCAGAATCTCCTGTCTGGCCTGGGCCTCTGTCTTTCCCTCAAACATAGATCAATCTTCCTTCCTGTCCTGTGCTTTCACAATAAAATATCTCTGAATCTGTCGGTCCATAACCAGCGCCATATCCCGGCCGTCCATCCATTCTTTCGTCCACTCCGCCGTCCACTCCACAGCCTCTTTCACTCCCATATGGGGCCGCCAGCCGAAGGTCTTCTTTATCTTCGAACAGTCCAGCTTCAGGAAATTGGCCTCATGAGGACCTCCGTCGCTTCTGCTGACCCAGGACGCCGCGCCTCCCAGTTCTTTCCAGGCTTGGCAGAACAGATCTACCAGCCGGCCTGTGGTGACACAATCTCCATCATCAGGTCCTACGTTGTAGTATCCGGCATAAGAGGCATCCTCATACTGTCTCATGGCGATCAGAAGATACGCTCCCAGCGGCTCCAGCACATGCTGGAAAGGCCGGGTGGAATGCGGATTGCGCACAGCGATCTCTTCTCCCTTCAGCACCGCGCGGACACAGTCCGGAATAATCCGGTCGTTGGCGAAATCGCCGCCTCCGATGACATTGCCCGCCCGGGAAGTGGAGATTGCACACCTGCCATCGCCGAAAAACGACCTGGCATAGCTGTGCGTCACCAGTTCTGAGCAGGATTTGGAATTGGAGTAGGGATCGTAGCCGTCCAGCGGATCACACTCCCGGTACCCGTATTCCCACTCCCTGTTTTCATAGACTTTATCGGTCGTCACATTCAGAAACGACCTGACCGACGGGGTCAGCCGGACGCATTCCAGCACATGGACCGTCCCCATCACATTGGTCTCATAGGTATAGACCGGCTCTTTATAGGAATCCCGGACAATGGGCTGGGCCGCCAGGTGAAAGACGATCTCCGGCTCCTTCTCCTGAAATACCCTTTTGAGATGGGTCAGGTCCCGCACATCTCCGATTCTGCTGTCTATGGTCTCTGCCAGTCCCGCCGTCTCAAAAAGGCTGGGCACTGTCCCCGGTTCCAGGGCATATCCGGTCACCTGCGCCCCAAGACCGGTCAGAATCCGGCACAGCCAGCTTCCTTTGAAGCCGGTATGCCCGGTTACCAGCACCCGCTTTCCGCTGTAAAATTCTTTCAGTTGATTATATTGATCGGCCATTCCGCCGCTCCTTTCCTCTTTCAGATTTCCATCCCGTCCTGCAGCCTGATACGGTTATTTCCATATCTTCCAGGGAGCTTTGCCGCTCTGCCAGAGTTCCTCCAGCTTCTTCATCTCCCGCTGGGTATCCATACACTGCCAGAAGCCTGTGTGATGGTAGCTCATCAGCTGGCCTTCCGCGGCCAGCCGCTGCATCGGCTCCTTCTCAAACACTGTAGTATCATCCTTCAGATAACCGAAAATCTCCGGATTCATCATCATGAATCCGCCGTTAATTAATGTAGTATCCTCTTCCTCTTTCTCCCGGAAGGACTGTACCACATTATCCGGGGAAATGTCCAGCACTCCCTTCATCTGGGCAATGCTCACCGTAGTGATGGTGGCAATCTTCCCATGGCCGCGATGGAAGCGGACCAGTTCATCCAGATCCACCGTGCTGACGCCGTCGCCGTAGGTCAGAAGGAAGGGCTCGTCTCCGATGTACGGCTGGATCCGCTTGATCCTGCCGCCGGTCATGGTATGCAGGCCCGTGTCCACCAGAGTCACCTTCCAGGGCTCCGCGTAATTGTTGTGAACCTCCATCTGATTTCTGGCCAGGTCGAAGGTCACGTCCGACGTATGCAGAAAATAATCGGCGAAAAACTCCTTCACCACATACTGCTTGTATCCCAGACAGATGACAAAATCATGGAAGCCGAATTCGGAATAATACTTCATGATATGCCACAGTATAGGCCTGCCCCCGATCTCAATCATGGGCTTGGGCTTCAGATGGCTTTCCTCACTGATACGGGTTCCCAGACCCCCTGCCAGAATCACTACCTTCATGTTCTTATCCTCCGTCACTGTTGTTGCCGGGCCGCCTCATTGTACAGCTGCACCATTTGCGGCCGCACCGTCTGCAGCTGCACCATTTGCGGCCGCACCGTCTGCGGCCACAGCCTCCGCCCCGGCATTTTCATAAAACACATTCCAGCCCTGCTCCTTAAGAATCGTCAGGGCGCTGCGCACCGCCTGTCCGCTCTCCGGCCGGCTGGTACGGTACTCAAAGCCGGCCCGCAATTCGTCATCGGTCCGGTTCTCAAAATCAAGAGCCAGCTGTGCCCTGGCCTCACAGACCTGCCTGCGGGCATCCACCTTCCCCAGTTCATGCCTGGTGCTCAGAAGATTCCCCGCCAGAAAGACAATGGCCAGGACCGCCATCGCGGCCTTTCCTGCCTTCTTCGGCCGCCGTCTCCACGCCAGGGCAAAGGTTAAAAGGATTCCCAAAATCCCCATCTGAAACTGAAGGGCATACCGTGAGCTCATTCCGTAATCTTCCATCAGAAAACTCCACCGGGCAAGCGTCACCAAAGCATGGTTCATCCCTCCCGCGCCGATAAAAATTAACGGAAGAATCGTTTTTTCATACAGCCGATATTTCCACTGATACCACAATGCCAGAAGATACGCTGCGATTACCAGGCCGCCCAACACCATATAGGGAAGATTATCCGCGAATACTGCCTGCGCATATTCCACTTCTACCACCATGGAAGAAAATGATTTGACCACAAACCGCACGAAATATCCCGGCGTGTCCAGCAGCTGCGTAAGCAGGGGGATATCCTGCATCCCCGCGTGGTCCTCCACAGCAAAGGAATTGCTCAGCAGGTACAAAAGAAACGGGACCGTAACCGCCAGCAGATATCCGGCGTATTCCCGCGCCTTTTTTCTGTTCTTCCGGAACTCCAAGATTATCTTAAGTCCATACGCCAGAATCAGCACGGCTACATAGACGGCACAGTAGGGTCCTGCCGCCGTCAGAATCAGCAGACCGGGAAGCCAGAGCAGTTTCTTCCGATCTCCGGGCTTTTCCTGGCCGCTCCATACCCGGTCCAGCACCAGATAATGATAATAAAATCCGGCAAAAGCCAGAAAATGGACCCAGCCGCTTCCATTTATCATCATCTCCCACTTATTCAGGCTGAATATCACGATCATGAAAAGAAACAGCCATGGTGCCCTGATTTCGTATGCCCTGCAGTAAGAGGCAAACACCGCCGCCGACAAACCCAGAAACAGCACGCCCAGAGCCTGATCAAAGGCAACGCTGTAATGGAAGAAAGCGGTATTCACGATTCTGCCCAGATATGTGACGGGAACTCTGGTCAGGACATCCGGCACCAGGAATTTGGATGGATTCCATACGTCAGGCAGATAACTGTTTACCAGCCGGATATAATCGGAGTATACCACATCATAAAATGCCTCATGGACATACCACAGGCCGAACAGGATTCCTGCCAAAGGCAGAAAATAGTACCACCTTCGTCCTTTCATTCCCATCTGTTTCCTTTCTCCGTCAGTCCCCATTCATTTCCCTCAGACTGATACTTCTATGATTCATATTCTCCATAGGCCTTTTTATAAAAACGCATCAGGATATCCGTCGCGCGCCGGGACCAGAAGCGCTCAAACATGCGTCTTTCCTCCTGTTCTCTTCCGTGATCTCTGATCCAGGCGCTGGTCGCGGCCTCCTCATGGACCCGGTAAAACAGAAGGGGCTTCTCCACACAGATAAAACGTCCCGGCCATTTGGCCAGATCCACCAGGCAGTCCCAGTCCAGGGCATACCGAAGTTCCGAATGGAAAATAGGGTCCGGAAGATAGTTTTTCCTGTAAGCGCAGGAAGGACACATCACCGGATTGCCCAGCCTTAAGGCGCCCATCTTGACCCACTCCCGGTCAGCCAGGCCGTGAAGCCGCAGGGGAAGGCGGAGACATTTCTTCACCAGTTCCTTCATGCTGAACCGCCTAAGCTGCCCGTGACGGACCGTGACGGCATCGCTCATAAAGAGCGTCATATCCGGCCAGCGGTTGAAGGCATCGATCAATTCCTCCACATAGTGCCTGCCGTACATGTCGTCCTGATGGGCGATGGTCACAAACTCGCTGTCCGCCTGCTCCAGAGCGAAATTCCAGTCATCCTGAATATCGCTTTTCCCTTCCCGGACAATCACAGGGATTCCGTATTTGCCCATAATGGTTTCTATATAGGCGTTGGGCGTGGATGTGGTGCATAAAACCGGAGAACTTACGGTCTGTCCCATCAGGGAACGGACGCAGGACTCCAGATACCGGGATTCCCCGTAAGCACTGATCACAAAGGTATGAAATATCATCTTCATTCTCCTCAGAAGAAATACTCTTCCAGCTCCAGGCAGAGGGCATGGTAGATGGGCAGGTGCAGTTCCTGAATCTTAAAGGTTTCCGTCTCCGGCACGATAATAGCCCCATCGGCGATCCTGCGGATTCTTCCGCCGTCTCTTCCCGACAGCTCCGCCACCTTCATACCCATCGCCTTCGCCACGACGCCGGCTTTATAGATATTATCGGCGTTTCCGGAAGTGGAGATTCCCAGAAGCACGTCTCCCTCCTGTCCATAGCCGTAGACCTGCTGGGCAAATACACAGCTGCCGTCTACATCATTCAGAAACGCGGTGGACAGTCCCGGATGCCCGGTGAGAGCTATGGCGGGAAGGCCTCCCTGCAGCTTACCCGCAAGCTCGGCGCCGCACTCAGGATCGATTCCCCTAAGCCTTTCGGCTTCCTCCTCCAAAACCGGCCGGGATTTCACAAACCCCTTCATCAGTTCTCCCACAATATGTTCGGAATCCGCCGCGCTGCCGCCGTTGCCGGCCACCAGCAGCTTGTGGCCGCCGGCAAAGCAGTCCCTCAGCATCCTGTAAACCTGCCAGACTGATTCCCGGACCGGTTCCAGCTTCGGATACCGCTGAAACAGTTCCTCCAGATACCGGCCTTCCTTCTTCTGCCGGCGTGTACGTTCTTCTTCTGCCACGGCCTTCATCACTTTACCGTCCATCCTCTCACTCTCTCCCGCCGCTTCGCTCCGCTGCAAGGATGTATTCTGCCGCATCCACAAGAGTCTCCGCGTAAAAATCATAGAAAGGCTTCTCTCCCTTCTCTGTGGTCTCAGTCATCAGTTCCGCCCCGTATCCGGTCCCCACCAGAATGGAAAAAACGCCGTAATTCCTGCCCGCCTCAATATCCAGCCGTTTGTCCCCTATCATGTAGGAATGAGCCTTGTCCACCGAAAAATCCTTTTCCGCCGCCTCAAACATGCCGATACCCGGTTTCCGGCAGCGGCAGGCCTTTTTGTAAATGCCGATTCCATAATCCGGATGATGGGGGCAATAATAGAATCCGTCAATTCCGGCGTTCTCCTTCTCGAGAAGTTCATTCATGTACCGATGGAGTTTTTCCACATCCTGGCAGGTGTAATAACCTCTGGCTACTCCCGCCTGATTGGTAATGACAACCAGCCGAAACCCCGCTTCCCTCAGCATCCGCAGGGCACGGGGCACGCCCGGCAGTATCTTCAGATCTTCCGGCTTATGCAGATAGTGGACCTCTTCGTTAAGGGTTCCATCTCTGTCCAGAAAAACCACTTTGTCCATTTCTGCCGCCTCACACAGGAAATTCATAGGTTCCGTTGGTGGTATGAACCTTCACCTTGTCATAGGCCCACCGGTTATCGTCCGTTACCCAGGCCTGGGCTCCTCTGAATTCAAACACCCAGTCCGTCAGCTGGCCTCCGGCCCGCTCCAGCCGCTCCGCCACTTTGTGGCGGACGTTGTAGGGACAGTACATAAGCAGGTATCCGCCGCCGCCGGCTCCCAGGATCTTGCCTCCCAGGGCCCCTGCCCTGACGGCCTCCTCGTAAAGCTCGTCGATCTTCGGGTTGGAGATTCTGCTGCTCATCCGCTTCTTGCTCTGCCAGCTGTAATCCAGAAGCTTTCCAAAGCTGTGAAGATTTCCCTTCAGAAGCTCATCCTTCATGGCATAAGCCAGGGCCTTCACTTCGCACATGGCGTCAAAGGCATCCTTCTTCTGGTAGTTGCTGACCTGATCTCTGATAATATTGGCGGACACATGGATGCCGCCGGTATAGCACAGCAGCAGATTGTACTGCAGCTCATGATAGATTTCCTTCTTGATCCGCAGGGGATTTACCACCACGTCGTTGCGCCCATGAAACTCGATAAAATTGAATCCTCCAAACGTGGACATGTACTGATCCTGATACCCGCCGTCTATCTTCAGATCGATCCTCTCCACCTGATAGGCCAGATCCGCCAGGGCGTAGGCGTCCATCTCGATGCCCTTCCACCGGCTCATGGCCGTAAGCAGGGCCACCATGACTGTGGAAGACGTTCCCAGACCGGAGCCGGGAGGCGCGTCGCACTGGAGATACACTTCGCAGCCCTGATGAATCTCCATGGCCTTCAGAGCCGCCGTCACCAGATCCAGCCTGCCGTCATAGACATAGTTTTCCCTGGTATTATATTTTACCGTCATATCAAAGTCCAGAGAATGGACGATAATTTCATCATCCTCCCTGGGAACGATGGAGCAATAGGCGTACTTGTTGATCGTACTGCCGATAATGGCCCCGCCCTGCTCCACACAGAAAGGAGCCACGTCGGTCCCGCCGCCGCCGAAGCTTACCCGGAGAGGCGCTCTTCCTCTGATTACCATGTGATAACTCCTTCCTTCACATCGGACATAAACCGGTAGTAATCCTCCGGCACTCCGATATCAATAAAGTAGCCGTCGTTGATAAAGCCACCCAGACGTTTCCCTTCGGAAAGCCACCTGGGAATCATGTCATTCTCCAGCGACACTTTGCCGTCAGGGATCTGACCAATCATTTCCTTCGTCAGAAGATAGACGCCGCCGTTGATGGTGCCGGTTCCGGACCGGCCGGTCTTCTCGTTAAACTTTACCAGGAGAGAATCCTTCAGCACGGCTTCACCGTATCTGGATATATCCGGCACCTGCCTGAGAACCAGGGCCATATCCAGATTCTTCTCCGTTTTCAGATCCGCCAGACGCTTAAAATCGATACGGTACAGCGTATCGGCGTTCAGCACGTAAGTCTCCGGCCCGGTCATATGGCGGGAAGCGTTCTTTATGGCCCCTGCCGTGCCGAGAAGCGTCTCTTCATAGGCATAATCCGCATGGATGCCGAACCGGCCTCCGTCACCGAAATACTCCTCCACCATAGATCCCTTATAGCCTACGGCAAAGATAATCTCATCGATCCCCTGACTCTTCAGCTCCCGGATCACATATTCCATAAAAGGCCTGTCCTCAATCAGCGCCATGGGCTTGGGACGGTCGCTCACCACGCTTCTCAAACGGGTTCCCAGACCGCCTGCCAGTAAAATTGCCTGCATACTGTCTATCCTCTGTCTCTCTCAAATCTCACTGCTCAGAACCTCCGGCTTCCGCCTCCGTGAACCCTTCCGCCGGAGGAATGATGGGTAGGCGAACTTCTCGGGCCCATTCCGCCTCTTCTCCCGGAATTTCCTCTTCCGGCTGCCGCCGCGGCTCCCGCCGCAATCAGGCTGGTGACCACAAAGGTATCAATGAGCACATCGTTTTTATCTGAAAATTCAAACTGGCTGTCTGCCCGGTAGACCATGTTGGCGTTGGCCAGCTGCCTCTCATCCGTCTCCATTCTATACTGCCTCTTCACCGCAGCCGCGGCGCCTCCGGCCACAATGGCGGAGACAGCGGCTGCCAGCAGCATCTCATACCATCGGATGCTTCTGTGAACGCTGATTCTCCCGGTCTCCGTGTCGTAATTGTACTGCCCGGACAGGATGCCTTCCGCCGCATACGTCTGAACATCCTTCAGAAAAACGGCGGCGCTTTCTGCGTAGTCTCCGTCAGAGACGTACTCATACACGTGATCCAGCATGGTCTCCACTCTCTCATAGGAGAAAATCCGGATTGCCGTCCCTGCTGTGGAAAAGGTCAGTTCCCGGTTGTCCAGATCGATCAGATACAGGATCCCATCGTGATCGCTTCCGACGCCGAATCCGCCGGCGTCATAGGCATCATCGGCATAGGCCTGGGACTCCTTCCCCTCCGCGTCAAGCGTAGTCATAATCACCACCTCAAACTTTACATCCTGCTTCACACGGGCCGCCTGATCCTCCAGCTGCCGCACCTGATCCTCGTCGAACAGCTCCGCGTAATCATAGACGGCCCTGCCCTCTTCCTTCCGTATCTCCGCCCCATAGACAGCCTCCGGACCGCTGCAGAACAGCAGCAGGACACCGCAGAGCGCGGCAAACGCCGCTGCCTTCAGGCTGCCGGCAGCAGTCAGAACCGGCCGCAGAAATCTTCTTTTCCCGTCTCTCATCATATGAAATACCCCACGATCATCAGTACGATAAACAGCGGTATAAATATTTCCGCAAAGAAAACAGCCAGCTTCCCCTTATCAATGGGCAGTACTCCGCAGACCTTGCCGGTCTGGCCGTTGCAGGCAAAATAATAAATCCTGTCGCTGGAACTGTCCTTATAGGTAAGGGTCCACACCGGCATCAGGGCATATTCCCACCGGCCATCCTTAAGGTCTACCGATTGGCTCTTCACCTGCACGCTGGCGTAACCTGTCACACTGTTCATCAGGCTGCTCGCGGCGTAGCCGCAGACTTCCTCTTCCACCTGGGGAGCGAATTCCCTGCTCTCAATATCTCTTTTCTCCGCGTAGAATCCGGACAGATATCCCATGGAAAACGGCTTCAGATCCTTCATCTCAAAAGGCATGACGCCCTCCACCAGCTTCCGGTCCGCCTTCTTAAGGGCATTGCGGGTGACATTCTCTATGTGCATACTGCCGGTTCGCTCAATGCGGAATTTCTGGCGGTCCGTATAGCGGGTATTGCCGACGATCCGGCTGCCCTGATCCCGGATTCCCTCTGCTTCCAGCCGGCCGTCTGCCTGGCAGCTGTAAAGCCAGTAAGGAAAGTACACACCCGTCATCTTCTCAATCTGATCCGGCGAGTAAAAATCTTTCGGAACAAATTTCTTCTGTTTCAGCCAGGTCAGGAAGATATTCCTGGCCTTCTCTCTGTCCACCTCAAAGGGCAGCACATAATCCGGCCGGTATCCGCCCTCCAGCTTTCCCTGAAGAATCACCGGATTGTGGCAGTAAAAACAGAAGGCCGCCGCAGTGGTCTCGTCAGTCACGATCTCTGCCCCGCAGCTGGGACAGTTGTAAACGACGGCGGACCGTTCCTGTCCCCCCGCATGTCCCGGTTTCTGTATCTTCGGAGCGGCCTGCTGTCCGGCTGCCGCGCCGGCGGGCCGCGCCGTTTCCGGCTGCTGCGCTGCCGCTTCCGGGTTCGCCTTTTCCAGTTCCTCCTGGGAGAAGGAAGAAAGACAGTATTCGCATTTGTATTTCTGGGAGGCGGGATCAAACTGAAGACCGCCTCCGCAATTCGGACATTTTAACGTGACTGTCGCCATAATATTTCTCCATGCGCAGATTTATTCTCATCCGGATTCTGCCGGCAAAACACTACTGTCTCGGCTTGCCGCACTCACTGCAGAATTTTCCGGTATTTACGTGTCCGCAGGAGCAGGTCCAGGTGGAATCCGGAACAGGCGCGGGTTTGCCGCACTCGCTGCAGAACTTGCCTGTATTTACATGTCCGCAGGAACAGGTCCAGCCGGCCGCCTGGTTCTGAGCGCCTACCGGCGTATAGGCCGGCCGCTGCGCCGCCCCTCCGGCATATGCCTGCTGCGCCGCGCCATACGGCTGTCCGTTCTGCTGCATGCCGGGCTGAGGCTGCCCCATACCGGGCTGCATGCCCTGCCGCATCTGCATCTGCTGCATATTAGCCGCAGACGCCGCTCCCATAAATCCGCCGCCGGCGTTCATGCCCATACCCATGCCCATGAAGCCGGCCATAGCGCCGCCGGAATTGGAGCCGGCCGCCTCCATGCCCCGGGCCACCGCGCCCTGGACATAACCTTCACGGACAGACGGATCGCTGAGCATGGCGCCCTGGTTTCTCATATTGATCAGCTTCTGGGACTCTTCATCATAAGAAATGCTGGCGATACCCACGGACTGAATCTCCATGCCGCGCATCTTTTTCCAGTCTTCATCCAGCGTATCCGCCATGTATTTCGCCAGTTCCCGGCCTTTGGAGGCTACGAAGGAGATTCTGGTGCCGTCCGCGGACATCTGATTGATGGAAGACTGAAGAGCTTCCAGGAATTCATCCAGATACTGTTCATTAATGGAATCGATCTCCACCTTGTCCGCGTTCTTCGGAATCACTTCCGCATAGAACAGCAGCGGATCCGTGATCTTGATGGAATAGGTTCCGTGGGCCCTGAGAAACAGCTCGGAATTATAAAACATATCAAAATAGTTGATGGGATTGCGCGTTCCAAATTTGATTCCCTTGATCTCCTGAAGATTGACATAGTATACCTTCTGAGACACAGGAGTGACGCCGCCGTACCGGATCCGGTTAAACGACTCCTTCAGCGCATCGCCGAACTGACCGTTAAAAAGAGAAGGCATGGAAGAATTATTGACCGTATAGTAACCTTCCTCGGCCGTATAATCGATTACCTTGCCGCCGTCCACCAGCATCATGAACTGATTGGGATATACATGGATCACAGAACCGTTGGACACGGTATTGTCTGTCCCTTTGGTGTTGGAGCCTCTGCGCGCCTGCACGCCCTTGGCAAATACGGTACGGTCCCCCATATCTCCCGGTTCAATGACCTCCAGCCACTGGTCCGCCAAAGCGCCGCTTACTGCCGATACTGCCGCCTTAATAATTCCCATACGAATCTCCTCCTTCTGCTCTGAAATATGATCTGTAATACCGCAGACACACTATTATGATTATATCTTTAAATACCGCTTACGGCAACCTTTTTCAGCCCTTCCGCGGCTTTTTTCACAGTTTTCTCCGTCTCCTCCGGTCTCTGCGGTTCATGCTTTTTACGGCTCCCCACAAAAACAGCGCCCCAAGAGCCAGCTGGAACAGCATGCACCACAGCCACCAGCCGCCGCCGATCCGTCCCGTTTCCCTTGCCTGAGCAATCTGGGGAAGCAGCACTGACAGCCCTCCCTCTGTTCCTGCCTGTCTCTCTATGACCGCCTGAAACATAGCCATGGGATTGCATAAAAGCAGATATACCATTCTGCCTGACGACGGTTCCGCCGACACCGACGTCATTCTCATAAATCCGGAGACCATATAATTCACGGCAATCGTCCCGCCGGTCAGCAGAGCCACCAGACAATATGCGGATACGGTTGCCATGGTTGTCCGCCGGGAGACCGCCGAGCAGAAGATTCCGATGCTCCCCAGCAGAAGCGCCGTCACGGAATAACACAGAAGCAGAAGAGCGATATCTGACGCAGTTACTCCTCCATAGATAAACACCAGCCCCAGGATGGGAAAACTGGATACGATCAGCAAAAAAACCGTAGACAGGCTGCTGGCCAGTTTCCCGAATACAATGTCAGCTCCGGTCAGACGGGTTGTCAGCATCAGATCCAGCGTCTGTCTCTCCCTCTCGCCGCTGATACTTCCGGCGGTAATTCCCGGAATAAAGAGCAAAAGCAGCACAAACTCCACGGTCGCCGCAAACACATACAGCCCCAGGAAACTGGAATACTGAAGCTCCGCTGTCAGACGGACCCTGGTGATCATGGTATACATATCAAAAAGCGCCACCACTGCCAGCACACTGTTAAACGCCAGAACAATCAAAGGCAGCTTGAAGGATCGGGCGCCGGCCCTGGATTCCTGCCGGTAAACCGGATTAATGATCTTCATGAATCAACACCACCTCTTCTTCTCCGTGATCCGTAATCTGCATGAATACAGACTCCAGATTGCCCCGCTCCCTCACGAAGCCGTAGACCTGCACCTCCGCATCCACCAGCTGCTGCAAAAGCGCCGCCTCGTCCTGCTTGTCACCGTTAAAGTTAACCATAATATCTTCATCACGGATGGTAATGGTCTCAACATAGGGATGGCTTCTGAGAATCTGAAGCGCCGTCTGCTGTCCCCCCGATACCGAGATCATCAGCGGCGTCGTCACATTGATCTTCTCCAGAATCTCATCCATGCTCCCCTCCACTACCATACGGCCCTGGTCTACGATACCGATATCCGTACAGATTTCCGCCAGCTCCGGGAGAATGTGGGAACTGATAAACACCGTCTTTCCCTGTTCCCGCAGGTCTTTCAGTATCTCCTTGAATTCATATCTGGTTCGGAGATCCAGACCGGCCGTAGGCTCATCCATGATCAGAAACGGCGGATTGTGAATCAATGCCCGGGCCAGGCACAGCCGCTGCTTCATTCCCCTGGACAGGCCATCCACATAGAAATCCATCTTATCATCCAGGCCTACCTGCTCTAAAAGCGCCTGGCTTCTTTTTCTGGCCTTCAGTCCTGCGATTCCATAACAGGCCGCGAAAAATTCCATATATTCCGAAACCTTCAGATTATCGTAGATTCCAAAGCTGTCCGGCACATATCCGATCCGAGCCAGCACCTTCCTTGACTCCCTGACAACATCCATGCCGTTCACCAGCACTCTGCCGTCGTCAGGAGTCAGAAGGCCGATGATCATCTTGATGGTCGTGGTTTTTCCTGCTCCGTTGGGGCCTACAAATCCGTAGAGGGCGCCGTCCTCCACCGTCATGTTCAGACCATCCAGGGCTACTGTGCGGCCGAAAATTTTTTTCAGATTCTCTATCTTCAGCATCAGTACTCCCTCCCCACGATATTCAGCATCGGCAGAAGCACATTCCAGTTGTATTGATTCATATTGGAATATACGTACCGCACGGTAATGGTATTGCCCGGCGACAGATAATCGGCAAGTTCATAACCTTCATACTCTTTCTTCTCCGAATCCATCTCATCATAAGCGCCGGAATTATGGTTATAAAAATAAATATCCCCGCTGAAAACCGCCAGGTTATCGCCGGCATATTCCTGACTCTCCGTGAAGATCGGCGACACGTAGTCAAAAAACAGGCTTTCTATCCGCACATCATTACCCAGAGAATATTCCAGTGTCACCGGATCCACTCCGTAAAGAGAATTTGAAGCCTGATCATAGCTTCCGCTCAATACCCTGGGAGATTTCACCAGCGCCGAGCGGTACAGCACTTCCTCGTCTTTCGAATAGACGGCCACCGTGGAGGACACCACCGTGATGCCCTGAACCGTATCGGCCTGAAGGAGGCCTTCCCTGTCGTTCCGGGTTCTGGTAATTCCTGCGATTCGGGCGCTCGGCGTGGTATAGTAGGGCATATAATTATCCAGATAAAACTCCAGAAGATTTGTCTTCTCCGCGGCATCTACGTATGCCTCATTGCTGATATCCGCCTGCTCAAAACTGCTTTTCCCGGACAGGAAAGAAGCCACCTGATAGGAATAATTCTGGGGATACTCTTCCATCTCCAGACTGTCAACCTCAATCGTCTGTCCCGGCTCCATGTCCCCTAAGCAGATCAGTTTGTTGTTAAACAGCAGCGTACAATTCTCCACCGTCTCCGCAAAGCTGTTCGTGATGCTTCCGTACAGTTTTCCCCGGTCAACCTCCAGTTCCCCGTAAAAACCGATGCCTTCCGTATTCTCCGTCATCTTGTCCATCTGAAAATACCGGGGTTCAAACGCCGGAACATTCTGTATGGTAAGAACCGTCTGCTCCTGTCCCCGGCTCAGATTCACCCGGTAATCCTCGCTGCCGGTGAATCTGGGAACCGACGTGCTCTCATTATAGTAGCTTCGGGTAATCGGCTTCACCGCGTATTCCGGCGAAAGATAAACCTCATAGGCGCGGTTGTACGGCGCCCGGATATTCATGTAGGTCGTCTCGCTGACCGAGTCGGAAGTGGTCTCCATAAAACGGGCATAAGTGTAAAATGTATCCGTAAAACGGGTTCTTCCGCTCATAAAATAGATGATCGCCGTGAAAAACAGAGACAGTGCGGCCACGCCTCTCTTATAAAAATGCGTCAGCTCCCTCTGCTTTAAAAATACATACAGAATGAGGCCTGCCAGAAAAATATATATTACGATCTCCAGGGTATACAGCATAAGATTGGGCAGCCGGCGCACATTGCCTGTATTGATCATATCCCGGACAGACCAGTACTGATCCGAATTCCCGCTGTAAACTGCCTGGGCCAGGCTGCCGATCTGGGCTTCTCCCAGGATCCCGGTCAGCAGATTATCCAGATAAGAAGGATTCTGCTTGCAGAACTCCTCCATATCCGTAAAATCATAGGCCGCCACCGCAATGGTTCCCTTGCCGTATGGCACAGTCGCCACCAGCGTCTGCTCTTCATCCGCCCAAAGCACATCGCCGCCGGACAGAGAGAAATCTACACATGGCAGCGTAAGCACCGCATCGGAAGGATTCTCATGGGCATAGACCGCTCCCATATCCACCTCCCGCTCGCCCGGCGGATCATAGGATTCCTCCAGAAGTTCCGGCGCGAAACGGCCCAGGGTGTCATCTGCCCGCATGCCGGTTCCCAGAATCATGGTCCCGCCGCTTCTGACCCACTGGATCAGGACCCGGCTCTGCTCCTGCGACAAATCCCGAATGCGGAAATTGCTGATAAGAATCACATCCATCATATCAAGCCCTGTCTCATCCTCCGGAAATGTCTCCGTATCAAAATCAACTGCCCGGGTCGTCATCATGCTGTAGTCGATGTTAAGTCCGTTCCAGGCAGCCAGCTTCTCCGGCGTGTCGCTCAAAATCCCCACAAAAAGTTCCGGTACTTCCAGACTGAAATCCAGACGCAGCCGTTTATGAAGGATCTGATTGCCTTCCTTGTCCGAAAGGCTGACAAACATCTGGTCCGCCCGGTTGCCCATGGGGATATAGACATGGCTGCTCGCCGATGTTCCCGCGGCTATCTCCACCGGATACTGGTACTGATAGATATCATAATCAGACTCCATGGTCAGAATCTCCATGGCGCCTGCAAAATCACTGTCTCCCGTATTCTCGAAACTCACATCTACCGGCACATAGCGGCCGCCCTTGGCATGGTTGTCATATCCGTAGGTGACCTCCATCAGAATATCACTGGCGACCAGGCCGCTCTGCCGGATATCGGACTCAACGGCCCCCGTCTCGGAACCGCTCTGCAGTGGCGCCGTGCCTGTATCTGCGGCCGTAAGAATCCTGCCCTTTCGGTCTGCCGCCTGTGCCGTAAGAACGGCAGATAGGGCCAGCATGCAAAACAGCGGCCCTACAATCCATCTACATCTCATATTCATGATGCTCTCCCAGGTTTCCAAAATGTTCCCTGTTAATATCGAAATTCACCTGCAGCTTCACAGTGAATACCGTTCCGTTCAAATCACTGGCCACGCTGATGGTACCTCCATGCATGTCCACAATATTCTTGGCGATTGCCAGTCCCAGGCCGGTTCCTCCGGTATTCGTGGAACGGGACTGCTCCACCCGATAAAACTTGTCAAACAAAAGAGGCAGCTCTTCCTTGGGAATCACATAGCCATAGTTGGTCACCGACACAGTCACATAATCTGCGTCGGCGTGGACCTTCACCAAGATTTTCTTTCCTTCCGCGCCGTACTTGATGGCGTTGCCCAGCAGATTGTCAAACAGCCTGGCCAGCAGATTGCCGTCGGCAGTGATCACCTGGGTAGGCACGTTGCTCTGGAGCTCGTAGGACAGGTTCTTCTCCATGAAATTGGGATAAAACTCCTCCAGAAGCTGGCTTAAAAGCTTGATAATATCCACCTTGGCCACCCGCATGGATATCTTTCCGTAGTTCAGCTTGGTAAATCCAAACAGATCTTCAATCAGCTTCTGCAGCCGCTTCGCTTTGGTGTAAGTGATTCCTATGTATTTCTCCTGAAGCTCCGGCGACATCTTCACAGGGCCCGACAGAAGTTCCAGATACCCGATGATGGAAGTGAGAGGCGTCCGCAGATCGTGGGCCACATTGGTGATCAGTTCATTCTTGGTCCTCTCCGACTCTCTCTCCTTGTCCATCAATTCCCGGATCTCTCCCACCATCATGTTCAGATTGGCAGCCATGCCGGAAAATTCATCATCACCCACCACTTCCACGCTGGTATTCAGATCCCCGGCCGCTATATTCTGCATGGCGGCCGAAATTTTGGTGATATAGGACATGGATTCCCGCTGCATCAGAAGGAAAGATACCGCAAATACCACAATCCCAGCCAGCACATAGAGGAGAACCACCATGGTTCCCGGCTGATAGAACATAGCAGCCAGGCTCCCTTCCCGGCCCTTCTCTGCCGCATAGCGGCCCACCATGGTAAGATTGGTCACCAAGAACACCTCCACCAGGCAGGCCAGTATGGCACTGTATATGATATTTGTGATAACCCGCGTGTGGTAACGGTAGCTCATATCATTTTTCAATTTTGTATCCTACCCCCCACACTGTGGTGATGATCTTATTCTCTCTGGTATCTTCTTTCATCTTGCCGCGGAGACGGCGGATATGTACCATAACCGTATTGTTGGCCTCATAGACCTTCTCGTTCCAGACCCGCTCAAAAATCTCATCCGTGCTGAACACCTTGCCCGGGTTGGAAGCCAGCAGATACAGAATATCGAACTCAATGGGCGTCAGCTTGATCTCCTCGTCGTACACGGTCACCTTATGGTTATCCTTGTTGATGACCAGCCCTCGGATGGCAATCTCATTCCGCTCTCCATCTCTGGCGACGCTGTTGGGATTCAGCTGGGTGTAGCGCCGCAGCTGGGACTTGACCCTGGCCGTCAGTTCCAGGGGATTAAACGGCTTCACCACGTAGTCGTCGGCTCCGGTCCCCAGCCCCAGAATCTTATCCAGATCCGTGGAGCGGGCGCTCAGCATGATGATGGGAATATTGTTGGTCTCCCGGATCTTCTTGCACATCTCCAGTCCATCCATCCCCGGCATCATGATGTCCAGAAGCACCAGATGGACTTCTTCCTTCGCAAGAATATCCAGCCCCTCCTGGGCGTTGTTGGCCTTAAACACCTTATATCCGTCGCTGACCAGATAAATCTCCACCAGGTCAGCAATTTCCTTCTCGTCATCCACTACCAGAATGTTGATCTGTGACATAGGGCTCCTCCTTTGTTTTTCGTTCCTGCTTTTTTCATATGCCTCGCGGCGCGGATTGTTGTATGAAAATGGAATTTCACAATTTTCAGCTCATAAATTCCAAGTTCATTATAGCACATCATGCAGGATTTTGCCTTACATTTTCATTACCAATCTTTTAAAGTATTTTCCTGAAATGGAAGATTCCTTCAAAACCGTTTCCAGTCCTTTCCTCCGAGTTCTCTTCGAAGCTATCTCACGTTTAATCGTGTATCAAGAAAAACAGGGGCTATCGCAAAATTGCAGTGAAATTTTGAATATCCACTGCAGCATTCCGCAACAGCTCCTGTTGTCTGAATCACAGTCTAATTCGGGCTCTCCACCGGCACGAACACCCGGGTGTTCACCGGATCTTTCAGATCCTCCACCTTCTTGGCGGCCAGCACCGCCTCGCCGCAAAAGGTATCCTGGGCCCCCACAGGCATCTTGCCCCGGCGGTCCACCTTCACATAGCTGCCGTCCGGCTGCAGGATATGGGCCTTCAGGTTATCCTCCAGCTGCACCTCCAGAATGTGCATGGCCTTCTGCTGCAGCTCCACATCCAGAATGGGGAACACGATCTCCACACGGCGGTCCAGATTTCTGGGCATCCAGTCGGCGCTTCCCATGTAATACTCCGGCATGCCGTTGTTCTCGAAATAGAAGATACGGCAGTGCTCCAGGAAATTGCCCACGATGGAGCGGACCGTAATGTTCTCACTGAGCCCCGGCACCCCGGCGCGAAGGCCGCAGATGCCGCGGACGATCAGATCGATCTTCACTCCGGCGCAGGAAGCCTCATAAAGCTTGGCGATGATGTCCCTGTCGCATAGAGAATTGACCTTGGCGATGATCCTGGCCGGCCGGCCGGTGCTGGCATGATGGGCTTCCCGCTCGATCAAGCGGATGAAACGCTTTCTCAGCCAGATGGGCGCCACCACCAGATGGTTCCAGTGAAGGGGCTCCGAATATCCGGACAGCATATTGAAGACTGCCGTAGCATCCTCGCCAATCTGGGGATGGCAGGTAAGAAGCCCGCAGTCAGTATACAGCTTGGCCGTGGAATCGTTATAGTTGCCGGTGCCCAGATGGACATAGCGGCGGATGCCGTCCTCCTCCTGGCGGACCACAAGAGTAATCTTGGAGTGGGTCTTTAAGCCTACCAGGCCGTAGATCACGTGGCAGCCGGCTTTCTCAAGCATCTTGGCCCAGTTGATATTGTTCTCCTCGTCAAAACGAGCCTTCAGCTCCACCAGCACTGACACCTGCTTGCCGTTGTCGGCGGCGGCGGCCAGGGCCGCCACAATAGGCGAGTTGCCGCTGACCCGGTACAGCGTCTGCTTGATGGCCAGCACTTCCGGATCTCTGGCCGCGGTCTGAATAAATTTCACCACCGGATCAAAGGACTCGTAAGGATGATGCAGCAGGATATCGCCCTTCCGGATATTGGCGAAGATATCATCATCGTTCATAAACGCCGGGTTGGGCTGGGGATGGTACGGCTTCACTTTCAGATGATCGAAGTCCGGCAACCCGTACATTTTCATGAGGAACGTCAGATCCAGAGGGCCGTTCACCTGATAGATATCCGGATTCTGAATCTTCAGCTCCTTCTTCAGCCGTTTCAGGATCCGCTTATCCGTATTGTCCTCAATCTCCAGACGGATTGCCTCGCCCCACTGACGGCGCTTCAAAAGCTTCTCAATCTCTTTCAGCAGATCTTCCGCCTCCTCCTCGTCGATGGACAGGTCCGCGTTTCTCATAATGCGGAAAGGATGGGCAGCGATGATATCGCAGTTAGAGAACAGCGCCGGCAGATTTCTCTCAATGATCTCCTCCAGAAGAATCACCACGCGCTCTTCGCTGACGGGAATCTCGACAATTCTGGGAAGAACCGCCGGCACCCGCACCATGGCGAAATCAATCTCCCCCTCCCCGTCCTTTTTGCGGATCAGGGCGGCGATATTCAGCGACTTATTGTATATCAGCGGAAACGGCCGTGAGGAATCCACCGCCATGGGCGTCAGCACCGGATACACGTTGTCCTGAAAGAATTTGTCCACCCAAGCTCCTTCCGCCTCCGTCAGATCTTCATGCTTTCCCACGATGCGCAGGCCGTTCTGCTTCAGGGCAGGCACCAGGGACCGGGTGTAGGTAGAATACTGGAGATTAACCAGATCGTGGGTCTTCTCTCCGATTTTCGCAAGCTGCTCCTCCGGCTTCAGCCCCGCCATGTCCGGCTTGGTATAGCCCGCGTGGACCATATCCTTCAGGGAAGCCACGCGGACCATGAAGAACTCATCCAGGTTGGAAGCTGTGATGCTCAGGAATTTCAGCCGTTCAAACAAAGGAATGGTCTTGTCTCTGGCCTCCTCCAGAATCCGGTAGTCAAATTCCAGCCAGCTCAGCTCACGATTCACAAAATTCTCCGGCTGTACAAACCGCGCGTCAATCTCTGCCATAGCTTACACCCTCCTTTTCTGTTTCAGCATCGGCTGAATGCCGAAAATCTCTTCAAAAAATCCGGCGCAGACTCCCACCGTCATAGCCTCCAGGCTCAGATCTCCCGGATATTCCGTGGAGATCACCAGGTTATCGCCTCTCACGCCCATACGACAGCCCGCCAGCTTCTGCTTATAGCTGACGTCCAGAGCCACCGCCAGACGAAGCATGGCGGTCAGCTTGGCAGTGCGGATATCCGCCTCATCGTACTCATATTCATCCTGATAGTGGCGGACCACGTTGGCCACCAGCTCCCTCTCATTCTGGGACAGGCCGATGATCTCCGTGGACATGATAATATTGTAAGAGCAGTCGGCAAAATTTCTCATGGTCACATATTTTCCGCAGCCGTAGAGGATTGCCGCGATCCGCAGAAGGATCCGGTCCCTCTGGGCAAGGCCATGGTATTTCTTCATGGCGTCGAACATCCGGGCCGCCATATTCTCCACGCAGAGCACATGGGCATTGCCGCAGCGGTAACGCTTCGCCGTGTTTCTGGCCGCCGCCAGCATATCCTCCTCAAAATCATGTGTAAATTTCAGCCATCGGTTCTGCTGGGCGTATTCCGTGACGACGCCGTCGCACAGCCGGATTCCCGGCGTCCACACCATCTCCGCCCCGGTCATCTGGAGAATCCGGTTGTAAATGATGGCGCTGGGGATCAGGATACTGGCAAAGCCCTCATTAACGCCGAAGGTATCCTCAATCTGGGATGCCGACAGGCTCATGAGCTGGTCATAGACCTGATTGAACTGCTCTCTGGTCATCCGGTCCGGCGCGTCCCCTTCCGACGCTTTTCTCACAAGGATCATGATAGTGTCGCCTACGCCGATCAGGTGCTTGATGTCCCGGTCCCGCAGATACAGCTTTTTGAATTTGATCAGTTCATGGTCTATGATCTCCTCCACGACAGATTTCTCCTGGGTCTTATTGACCTGGATCGTGGAAAGGATGTCACGGATCTTTAAGACGCCCGGGACGATATTCTGGGTGGTCACCAGGCTGTCCTTGTCAAACAGCGACAGCTGGGTGCTGCCGAAGCCCACGTCGGCGATGGCCGTACCCTTCTGGATGATCTTCTCGAACTCTGACGCTTTCATGGCGATGGCCTTGTAGCTTAGAAAACGCTGCTCCGAGTTGCTGATGATCTGCACCTTAATCCCGGTCCGCACCTCGATCTGATCCAGAATGATCTGGTTATTGACTGCCTCCCTCATGGCGCTTGTGGCGCAGGCCCAGTAGTCTTCCACCCGGTAGCCCTTCATAACCTTCGAAAAATCCTCCAGCACCCGGCACATCTCATCCACCAGACGGTAGCTGATCTTCCCGGTATGGTAGGTTTCTCTTCCCAGGGCGATCACATGGCGCAGATGATCGATCTGCCGGATCCCGCTCTTCGGTGAAATCTCGTAGATTCCCAGCTCCAGTTCAAAGGAGCCTACATCAATAGCCGCAAACAGATGATTCGCCATAATCCATTCCTCCTTCCCTCACAACCCCTTTTCTATTCTCTGCCCATTTCAGGTATTTGATTCTTTCTTCATGTTCCGTCCATCATCCGGGTTCCCAGCAGATAGGTGATAAACTGGGCCGCCGTCCTTCCGGACAGGCCGCCGTGGCTCAGCTCCCACTTGTTGGCCTCCGCCAGAAGCTCCTCCTCCGGCATGGCCACATGATACCGCTCCGCCAGAACTTTCACGATATTCTGGAACTCCTTCTTATCTGGCCGGCCAAAATAAATGGTGACGCCGAACCGGGCAACTAAAGACAGCTTCTCCTGAACCGTATCATTGGCGTGGAGATCATCGTCCAGTTCCCGCTTGTCGCTGAATTTCTCACGGATCAGGTGACGGCGGTTGGATGTGGCGTAGATCAGCACATTCTTGGGCTTTCTGCCCAGGCCTCCCTCGATAATGGCCTTCAGATACTTGTATTCCAGTTCGCTTTCCTCAAAGGAAAGATCGTCCATATAAATGATAAATTTATAGTTCCGGTCCTGGACCTGCTCCAGAATGGAGGACAGGGCGTGAAACTGATGCTTGTAGACCTCGATGATCCGCAATCCCCTGTCGTAATATTTATTCAGAATGGCCTTGATACAGGAAGATTTTCCGGTGCCGGCGTCGCCGAACAGCAGCACATTGTTGGCCGCCCGCCCCGCCAGGAACGCTTCCGTGTTCTCGATCAGCTTATCCTTCTGGGCCTGGTATCCCACAATATCGTCCAGATACACATGCTCCACGTTGACGATGGGAACCGTCTTGGCCACCGGTCCCTCATCCTCCACACGAAAGGCCTTGTTCAGGCCGTACTTGCCCACGCCGTACTCCTGATAGAACTGGGCCACTGCCTCCTGGAACTCATCCGCGTCTGCCGCCTGGCTGAGGGCTACGGAGAGTTCAATGATCCGGTCACGAATTCTCTTATTAAAAATATGCCCGCCGTCCCCCGCAGGTTTGTAATCCGCCAGATCATGCCAGATGCCCTTCTGTCCGGCTGTCCCTGCCGCCGGCCGGTCCAGCACAGTGATATCCCGATCGAACAGATTCTTAAAAATCCCGAAATCATGGTTTGCCAGATGGCTTAAGGTTCCTCCCACATCCCCCCGGATCTCGCAGGCGGTACTGTAGGCGTTCTCATGCCCTGCCAGACAGAATGCCAGGAAGCAGTGCCACAGATTTCCCTCAAATCCATAGTCTGACGCCAGTTCGATCAGCTGATTGGCGCAGGCGAAGGGATCCGGCTGCCTCTCACTGCCGCCCGGCACGGCATCCAGCAGTTCCTCCATATGGTCAAACAGTTTCTGATATGTTAAATTCCGATATAGGATCAAAGATTCCATGTATATGTCCTTTCCTTAATTCCGCCGTCCGGCGCTTTCTCAGTAATTTCCCAGAATCCGCATGTTGGCAGCCTCCTCCGAGACAGCAAGAAGAGCGTTCTGGATATTGGGCTGGCTCAGATTCCCCTCAATATCCACGAAAAACCGGTACTCCCAGTTTCTTCCGGGGATAGGCCGAGATTCGATCATCACCATATTGACGCCGTTGTAGATAAAATTGCCCAGCATATTGTAGAGAGTGCCGCTCTTATGAGGCAGCTCGAAGCAGATGCTGACCTTCCCGGCGTTCCTGCGGTAAACCTTCTCCCGGGACAGAATCAGAAAACGGGTCGTATTTTCTTTATTATAATTGATGGATCCGGCCAGTTCCTTCAGGCCGTACAGTTTCCCGGCCACCTGGCTGGCCACAGCCGCCTGGGTCCTGTCGCCGTCGTCCACCACTTTCCTGGCCGCCACCGCCGTATTCTCTACACTGATCTGACGCCAGCCGGCATGGCTGTTCAGATATTTGGAACACTGCATCAGAGCCTGGGGATGGGAATACACCGTCTTTACGTCCGCAAGCTCCGCATCGGGAAGTCCCAGAAGGCAATGGCTCACCGGCAGAAATGTCTCCGCTACGATCACATTCTCATGGGAGATCATCAGGTCGAAGTTATCCGTCACCGCGCCTGCGGAGGAATTCTCAATGGGAATCACCGCGTAATCCGCCTCCCCCCGTTCTACTGCCGTCATGGCCTCCTCCCAGGTCCTCACATGGAACGCATCCGCCTCGTCCCCAAAATACTGCAGCGTCGCGCCGTGGGCGTAAGCTCCCTCCACTCCCTGATAGACCACACGGACGCCCTTTTTCTCAATAGCGTCTACGGGACGAAAGCCCATATCCGGCTGTTTTCCCCGTTCCGCCAGAATCCCGTACTGCAGTTTCCGGTTCACGGCGATCATCTGCGTGATCATGTCTTCCGCCGCCTGTTTGTTGAAATCTCCGGCCGCAAGCTCACGGACCGCGGCAATCTTCTGCCGTTCCCGTTCCTTGTCAAGCACCGGTTTCCCCACGCCGATCTTATACTCTGCCACCTGGCGGCCCAGGGCAAGACGGCGCTCCGTCAGTTCCACCAGCTGTCTGTCTATCTCATCTAATTTTTTCCGAATCTCCTGTAAATCCACTTATGCCATCCTGCTTTCTTTTTCTTTGCGCAGCATCTCAAGAATCTTATTCTGAGTATAGCTGCCTGCAAACTTTTTCTCTTCCTTCGTCAGATCGCTGATATAAAAGGGCTCCCCAAACTCAATGGTCACCTGAGACGGCTTCACCTTCGGCATATGAGTCTCAAAAATCTCTGCCGTTCCCGTGATCGCTACCGGTATGACCGGACTTTTGGCCTTCTCCGCAATCTTTAAGCTCCCTTCCTTAAAGGGCAGCATATCCAGAATATCCGCGTTCCAGTTCCTGGTTCCCTCCGGGAAGATCCACACAGAGATACCGGACTTCACCTGATCGATGCCCTGAAGAATAGTCTTTAAGCCTTCCCGGATATTTTCCCGATCCAGAAAAAGGCAGTGGACATTCTCCATCCACTGGCACAGGGACGGATACCTCTGCATCTCCTTCTTGGCGATAAAGCCCATAAGCGTAGGCACCGTCACATATCCCACCAGGATATCGAAATAGCTTCTGTGATTACCCACATACAAAACTGCCCGGTCACGGGGAATATTCTCGATTCCCTTCACCGTAATATGTACCCCGGCAACCGCCAGAAACAAGCGAAACATGAATTTCACGATGGCCAGGCTGGACCGGTCCCTCAGGTCCGGATACTTTTTCCCCAGGAAATATTCCACCACCAGAATCGGGATGCTGAACACTAAAAAAGAACCTAATATTACGCACAGAATGACAAACCTTATCATACCCCGGACGACCCTTTTCTTGAGAAATAGCCATAGAGACACTACCTTCTATGGCTTTACTGCTATTATACAATGTTCTTTTAAAAATACAAGACCAAAACTTGAGTTTCGTCAGATTTCACTCCGATTTTGTCGTGGCTCAGACCATTCAGCCGCCGCATTTTTCCCGGGTGATCCGTTCGAACAAAAGCCCTGTACCAAACCACAGCGGCGCGAAATCCAGCCGGATCAGGCCATTGATATTAGAATGACGCCCTGTATAATCCCACGGACACATGCCCCTGCTGCGCAGCCAGAAGCCGGATGCGTACTCTGCCGCAAAAATCAGCACCATATACAAAACCCCATGGCGCATCAGCTGGTCCGCGGGACGAAGCAGCTCTTCCCCGTCGGTCCGCAGCCATCGGTCCACGCCCCTTCCGATAGGCGCGAGGAGCGCTCCCATGCCGTAGATTGGAAACATGAGAAGGGACGTCCTTCCCATCAGCCTCCAGTCATGCACCATAATGGAATCCACGGAAGTAAAAAGCACCTCCAGGCACCAACCGGCCACGCCGCATTTAAAAAAATTAAATCCTGTTTTCCGAATATATCGTGTTATCTTCATAGAGGATAGTATGCGCCGCCGTCCGGCAAGTCATACATATCTTCCCGGTTTCGCGGAATCTTTCGGCCGCTTCCCTTCCGCATCCGTTTACCCGGCGGTTTCAGATCGGAACCGCTCACAGAAGAGGCGACAGCAGCCTGCTGCACTGCTCCTTTATCCGAATCCACAGATTCCTCTGAGCATAGGCTGACCTGGTCACCTCCCGGCAGTGCTTCAGATCCTCCAGGAATACAGCCTCCAGCCGTCCGGTCACTTCCTCGTCATAAACCGTGGCATTCACCTCGAAATTCAATTCAAAACTGCGGATATCCATATTGGCCGTTCCGTAACAGCTGACCATTCCGTCCACCATGACGCCCTTGGCGTGGAGAAATCCGTTCTCATAAGTGTAACACCTGGCCCCTGCCGCCAGAAGATCACCTACATACGAATAGGTAGCCCAGTAGACAAAAGGATGATCCGGCTTGCAGGGAATCATCAGCCTCACGTCCACCCCGGACTCCGCCGCGAATTTCAACGCGGAAAGCACAGCATCATCCGGCACAAAATAGGGCGTCTGAATGTAAATATGCCGTCGGGCATGATAAAAAAGCTGCATATAATTATTGCGGATCTGCCGGTTGCTGGCATCGGGCCCGCTGGCAATGATCTGAATCATGACCTTGCGATTTTCATAAGCCTGCCTCATAACATTCGGAATTTCATCCTCCGGAACCATGCCAAAATATTTTCCGTCTTTAAACAGGTTCTCTCCCACCGCGTAATTCCAGTCCAGGGCAAAACGGATCTGCAGGCTGTAGACGGCGCTGCCCTGAATCTTCAAATGGGTATCCCGCCAGTATCCGAAGCCGGGATCCCGGGAAATATACTCCCGGCCGATATTGAATCCTCCTACGTAGCCGATTTTTCCGTCAATGACAACAATCTTTCGATGATTGCGGTAATTGACACGCAGCTGAAGACGGCCCAGGATTGCCGGGAAGAATTCTCCCACCTTAATCCCTGCCTCCCTCAGTTCCTTCCACACTCTTTCAGGCATGAACCGGCCTCCCATGCCGTCATACAGCACGCGGACCTCCACGCCTTCCCGGACCTTTTTCTTCAGGATCGGTATCATAGACTGAAACAGTTCATCGTTTTTAATAATGTAATACTGAATATGAATATACTGCCTGGCCAGTTCCAGTTCCCTCTTCAGATCATCAAACTTCTCCTGGCCGTCCGTGAAAATATCTACCGTGTTGTCCATGGTGAGTACGGCTCCCGACGTCTCCAGATTATAGACCACCAGCGCCTCATAATCCCTCCATTTGGAATCCGCCAGCTGGTCCACGGCCCCCTGAAGGGCCTCCTCCTGAATCTTAGCCGAATACCACAGCCGGTCTTCCACTTCCTTAACCCGGAACATTTTGCTTTTCCGATAGTCCTGACACAGCACCAGATACAGAAGGAAACCGAAAATCGGCACAAAATACAGCGCAAGGAGCCATGTCCACACAGCCTTGGGATCCCTGCGCTGGAAAAACACGATCACAATTGACAGGATCAGATTGATATAAAGGAGGTGCTCCATGAGCCAACTCCAGACAGCCCAAGCATTTTCCAGAACCAATTCCATGCGCAGCACCTCCTGACTTTCAAAACTTTTCTGAAATCCTGCTGACGGGCAGAACCATTGCCGCCTGGCAAAATCATCCGGCAGCCGACACATAACCTTCCGGTCAGACAGCCCGAAATTTACCGGAAACGATTCTCCGCGGCATCATAGACATAGCCGATCGCCTTCAGTTCTTCCTCTATGGTCTCTTTCTCCAGCCTGAAGGCGCCGCAGAACTCGTCAAGGGACGGATAGAAATCCCTGAGCTGAGTATTGACATAGCTTAACAGGATTACAGGATCCTTCGGCAGCTGACTCACACAAATCCCTCCTCAGATAAATGATATGACGCAGTACCCAAAATAAATCGCAAGAAGCAGAATTCCCTGAATTCTGGAAGATTTCTTCCGCACCAGGATCGGCAGGATCAGAATCGCCATAACCAGAATGGCCAGCGGAATATCCATCCGGTAGGTCTGAGCTTCCAGCGGAATCCCCACGACTGCCGCCGGAATACCGATAACTGCCAGAAGATTCAGCGTATTGGCGCCCAGGATATTGCCGAAGCCCACATTCTCATATCCCTTGATCAGGGACATGATGGAAGTCACCAGTTCCGGAAGCGAGGTTCCCAGCGCAATGAACGTGACGGCGATCACCCTCTCCGGCACACCGATCGCCTGCGCGATCAGAATTCCGTTATCCACTAAAAGATTGGCGCCCACATACAAAAGAGCCGCGCACACAGCCAGAATCAAGAGCTGCTTTACCAGCGACACGTCCTCCACAGCTCCGTCTTCCTCACTGCCGCCGCCTTCCGCCCCGGCACGAACAATGTTCAGAACCGCGTAGGCCACAAACGTCGCCAGCAGAAGGAAACCTGCCGGCCTGCCGAAAGAACCCGTCATAAACCCACAGATATCCAGAAGAATGATCACAATGAAAAACAGCCCGGCCCGCCACGCAAGCGGCGCCGTCTCCACTCTGGGATTGGGCTTGATCGTCTGGGTAAGTCCGGCAATCAGCGCCGTATTGCAGATGATCGATCCGAACGCGTTGCCCGCCGCAATCGCCGCCGAGCCGTCAAAAGCCGCCGTAGTGGATACAAGAATCTCCGGAAGCGTCGTTCCAAGACTCACAATGGTAGCTCCCACCACAATCTGAGGAATCCCGATCTTATTGGCGATCGCCACCGCCGCGTCCACCAGCCGGTCTCCTCCCAGGCAGATCAGAACCAGTCCTAATACGAAAAGCACTACTGTCATTACCATGTTACGTCCTCCTTCGTCTTTTAAAAGTTTACCACTGGAATCTCCTCTGCATACGTCATAACAAAACGAGACCTCCAGCGTCATCCGCTAAAAGTCTCGTCTCAAAACTCTCGTTTCGGGCACGGCCCGGTATCTCTACGGGCTGACGAACCATGCCACACCATAACCTTTCGGAAAGCGGTGCAAACTACTCCCTCTTAACTGTTCAATTACGAAAGAAGTATACCATATTTTTCCGGAACCGTCCACCGGTTTTTTGCATAAGGTCCTGTATTTAAAAATATTCTTGTGACCGGGGCCGAAATATGTTATAACCAAAACCGAAAGGACGGATGGCTGATATATGAGACAATACGACATGAAAAAAATCCTTGAGATCGGCATCGACCTGGCTGAGGAGGAGAATCCTCAGCAGCTGCTGGAACTGGCTCTGACAAACGCCGTGGAACTGACCGGCTGCGACACAGGCATTCTCTATCTGAAATCCGAGGATTCCCTTATTTTTCGAACCCTGTGCCGGCGCAGTGAGGACGCTTCCGTCAGAATCGAAGAAGATATCGATCTTCCCGACATTCTCCTGACGGATCACAACAGCTGCACTGCTGCCCTTTCTGAAAACCGCATTATCAGGAGCGAACATCTGTCCGCAATCGCAGTTCCCATAATCTGTCGGAACGGTGAACAGATCGGCATTCTTTACCTGGGCAATACGGCAGACGGAACAGACATTCCTGATTTCTTTTCCCAGGATATGATTCTGGCAGTCAGTTTCATTGCTTCTGAGCCTGCCTACATCATCCAGAATACCCGGTATCTGGATGACATCAGCGACCTGCTGCTGTCGTTCGTGCGGGTGATATCTTCCGCCATTGATGAGCGGACTCCTTATAATGTGTCCCACACCCGGCACATGGCCCGATGCGGCAGGCGT
The DNA here is from genome assembly GCA_947626365.1 of uncultured Lachnospiraceae bacterium. Taxonomy (GTDB): domain Bacteria; phylum Bacillota; class Clostridia; order Lachnospirales; family Lachnospiraceae; genus UBA3402. The sequence continues at coordinate 95,773 of CANQRW010000001.1, read as the reverse complement.
TTTATCAATTATCTGAACTGCAAAAACAGAGAGACCGGTGAAGGCCCCGTCTTTACTCCTGAGCAGAAATCCGAATTCGCCATGTGTGTCTGGCTCCATGATATCGGCAAACTGGTGACGCCCGTTGAAGTCATGAACAAAGATACCCGGCTGACCTCTTCCCAGTATAGGGAAATCATGCATCGGCTGGAAATCATCGAACTTCTCGGAAAAATCGACTGCCTGGAAGGACGAATCACGAAAACGGAAGCGCTGTCTCTATCGGAAAATATCCGACAGGCAAAGTCCCTTATCGGCCACGTCAATACCGTCGATATCCTCACAGACGACATGGCCGGGCAGATTCTCGCTCTGGCCAGACGCGTCTACACCGGTCAGGACGGAGCCCTTCATCCCTGGCTCACTGCGGAAGAATCCGCTTCTCTCAGCATCCGCACCGGCACTCTGTCGCCCGAAGAGAGAAAAATCATGGAAAATCATGTGGTTCTCACCGACAAGCTGCTGTCGAAAATCTATTTCCCGGCCCATCTGTCCCACGTACACCAGTGGGCCGCCATGCACCATGAACTTCTGGACGGCTCCGGTTATCCCAATCATCTGACCGGTGAAGCGATCCCTATGGAAGTCCGGATCCTCACGATTCTGGATGTCTTTGACGCCCTGGTGGCCGATGACCGCCCCTACAAACCGGGTATGCCGGTGGAAAAAGCGCTGGATATCCTGGAACAGATGGCGGATGCAGGCAAGCTGGACAGCTCGCTGGTAAACAGCTTCCGCAAGAGCAACTGTTGGCAATAAGATATCCAGCGCTTTTTGTTATGATTCATCGCAAAATTCACTCTACATAAGCAATCAGCTTATCGCCCGCCGGCGCCGTATCCACCACGATGGTGTCCCCGGCCTTCACCTGGTCGCCCAGGATGATCCTGGCCGCCAGAGTCTCCACATACTTTTGGAGATACCGCTTCAAGGGCCTTGCGCCGTAGACCGGGTCGTAACCGTGCTCCACCACGTAATCCCTGGCTTCGCCCGTCAGCTCCACCTGAATCTCCCGGTCCGCCAGACGGCGGTTGGTATCAGCCATCAGAAGCTTAATGATGCCGGAGATATTGTCCCTGGTCAGAGGCTTGAACAGGATGATCTCATCCAAACGGTTCAGAAACTCCGGTCGGAAATGAGCCCGCAGATCCGCCATGGCCATATCCTCCGCCTCCCTGCGGATATTTCCATTCTCATCGATGCCCTCCAGCAGATACTGGGAACCGATGTTGGATGTCATAATGATGATGGTATTCTTAAAATCCACGGTCTTGCCGGTGGAATCGGTGATCCGCCCGTCATCCAGCACCTGCAGAAGCACATTGAACACATCCGGGTGAGCCTTCTCCACCTCGTCAAACAACACCACGCTGTAAGGCTTTCTGCGAACCGCTTCCGTCAGCTGACCGCCCTCGTCGTAACCCACGTATCCGGGAGGCGCTCCGATAAGCCGGGCCACGGAATGCTTCTCCATGTATTCGCTCATGTCGATCCGGACCATGTTGGACTCGTCGTCGAACAGGCTGGCCGCCAGCGCTTTGGCCAGTTCCGTCTTGCCTACGCCGGTAGGACCTAAGAACAGGAAGGAGCCGATGGGCTTGGTGGGATCCTTGATCCCCGCCTTGGAACGGATAATAGCCTCCGTCACCTTCTCCACGCCTTCATCCTGACCTACTACTCTCTTGTGCAGCTCCTCATCCAGATGAAGAGTCTTGCTTCTCTCGCTCTCCGTCAGCTTGGCTACCGGGATTCCGGTCCACCGGGAAATAATCCTGGCAATCTCATCCTCGGTGACGCTTTCATGCACCAGGCTCAGGTCCTGGTTCTTCACCTTCTCCTCTTCCTCCGCCAGCTGCTTCTGCAGGCCGGGCAGCTTTCCATATTGAAGTTCCGCCGCCTTGTTCAGGTCATAGACCTGCTGGGCCTGGGCAATCTCACGGTTGACGCTCTCAATCTCTTCACGGAGGGAGGAAAGCCGCTCAACGGAGTCCTTTTCATTCTCCCACTGCGCCTTCTTGCCGGCAAACTCCTCGTGAAGCTCCGCCAATTCCTTCTGAAGATCGGCCAGACGGTCCTGGCTGAGCCGGTCCGTCTCCTTCTTAAGGGCCGCCTCCTCAATCTCCATCTGCATGATCTTCCGGGACAGCTCATCCAGCTCTGTAGGCATGGAGTCCAGCTCCGTCTTAATCAGGGCGCAGGCCTCGTCCACCAGGTCGATGGCCTTATCCGGCAGGAACCGGTCGGAGATATACCGGTCGGACAGCACCGCCGCGCTCACCAGGGCGGAGTCGGTGATCTTCACGCCATGGAACACCTCGTAACGCTCCTTCAAGCCCCGGAGAATGGAAATGGTATCCTCCACCGTAGGCTCATCCACCATGACCGGCTGGAAACGCCGCTCCAACGCCGCGTCCTTCTCAATGTATTTGCGGTACTCGTCCAGCGTAGTGGCGCCGATACAGTGAAGCTCGCCCCGGGCCAGCATGGGCTTCAGCAGATTGCCTGCGTCCATGGAACCCTCGGTCCTGCCCGCTCCCACAATGGTGTGCAGCTCATCGATAAACAGAATGATCTGCCCGTCGCTTTTCTTCACTTCTTCCAGGACGGCCTTCAGCCGCTCCTCAAACTCGCCCCGGTACTTGGCCCCCGCCACCAAAGCGCCCATATCCAGGGCAAACAGTTTCCGATCCTTCAGTCCCTCCGGCACATCGCCCCGGACGATCCTCTGGGCCAGGCCTTCCACCACGGCAGTCTTTCCTACGCCGGGCTCGCCGATGAGCACCGGGTTATTCTTGGTCTTTCTGGACAGGATCCGGATCACGTTGCGGATCTCGCTGTCACGGCCGATGACCGGATCCAGCTTCTGATCTCTGGCGCGCTCCACCAGATCGGAACCATATTTCTCCAATGTATCATAAGTGGCCTCCGGATTGTCGCTGACCACTCTCTGGTTGCCCCGCACCGTAGACAGCGCCTGAAGAAAACTCTCACGGTTGATGCCGTACTGGCGGAACATCTCCTTGATCGTCCTGTCGGGCTGCTTAACCATGGCCAGGAACAGATGCTCCACGGACACGTACTCGTCGCCCATGGCCTTGGCCTCGTCCTCGGCGCTGATCAGCACTTTATTCAGATCATTGCTCACATACAGCTGTCCGCCTCCGCTGACCTTGGGCAGCCGCTCCACCGCCTGCCGCGCCTCGTTGGCAAACATTTCTCCGGAAATGTTCATCTTAGTGATCAGCTTCAGGATCAGGCTGTCCTCCAGCGTCAGCAAACTCAGAAGCAGATGCTCCTGTTCCAGCTGCTGGTTGCCGTGCTCGTAGGCCAGCTTTTCACAGTTCTGGACAGCTTCCATGGATTTCTGGGTAAATTTATTAATATTCATAGAGATTCCTCCCCTGCTTTTGTTGTTCTATTCGTACTATAACACATGCTGTTAGCACTGTCAAGGGAGGAGCGCTAAATTTTTAAAATTTCTTTAATGCTTCCTCCTGAACCTGAATCACCCGGTCGCACCAGGCGTCAAATTCCGGATCTTCCTTCTGACACTCCGGGTGAGAGAAGATATATTCGATTGCCTCCCTCACTCCCTGGTCGAAGCGCACCTCTGCATGAAATCCCGGCACCAGCCGCTTCAGCTTATCATTGCAGAAGACTACGCTGTGAGCCTTATCGCCCAGCAGGCCGTCGCCGGCGCCCTCATAATAGCAGGCTGCCGCCAGAAACATAGACGATACATAGCAGGGCTTCAGGACAACGCCCAAAGCCTGGGCAATGGTCTGGTAAATCTGATTCCAGGTCAGGGTTTCGTCCCCGGTGATCTGAACCGCCTCGCCGATGGCGTGAATATTTCCCATGAGTCCCACAAAGGCCCTGGCAAAATCGCGGCTGTGGGTCAGGGTCCACAGGGAGGTCCCGTCGCCGTGGATAATGACCCGCTTTCCTTCCAGCATTCTCTTCAGAACCTGGAAGCTTCCGTTTTTCCCGTGAAGTCCTACGGGCACGCTTCGTTTACAGTAAGTATGGCTGGGCCGCACGATGGTAACCGGAAACCCTTCTTCCCGGTACAGCTTCATCAGATAGTCCTCTCCGGCAATCTTATCACGGGAATACTCCCAGTAGGGATTGGCCAGGGGCGTTCCCTCCGTGATCCGATAATCTGACAGCGGTTTCTGGTAAGCGGAGGCGGAACTGATATAGATAAACTGCCTGGTCTTTCCCCGGAACAGCCGGTAGTCCCGCTTTAGCTGCTCCGGTCCGTAAGCAATAAAATCCGCCGTCACGTCAAATTCCTGGCCAGCCAGCAGCGCGGCAATCCGTTCCTCATCATTGATGTCCGCAACGATCGTATGGGCGCCCTCCGGCAGCTCGCCGTTTCGGCTGCCTCGGTTGATCAGCCACAGTTCATGGCCGTCTTCAATCAGTTTCCTGGAAATCTCGGTACTGATGGTACCAGTTCCGCCAATCAGCAGCGCTTTCATATCAATAGTTCTCCTGGTGTACCTCGAAGAAGCTCTGGGGATGGGCGCAGACCGGGCAGACTTCCGGGGCCTTGGTGCCGACCACCAGGTGACCGCAGTTGCGGCACTCCCACACCTGAACGCCGCTCTTCTCAAACACCTGCTTGGTCTCCACGTTCTTCAGCAGGGCGCGGTAGCGCTCTTCATGGGACTTCTCAATGGCGGCTACGCCGCGGAACTTGGCAGCCAGAGCGGTGAAGCCCTCTTCTTCCGCTTCCTTCGCCATACGGTCATACATATCCGTCCATTCGAAGTTCTCGCCCTCGGCGGCATGAAGCAGGTTCTCGGCCGTATCGCCCAGTTCGCCCAGCTCCTTGAACCACAGCTTCGCATGCTCCTTTTCATTGTCCGCAGTCTTCAGAAACAGCGCCGCGATCTGCTCGTAACCGGCTTTCTTGGCTACCGATGCGAAATAGGTGTATTTGTTCCTGGCCTGGGATTCTCCCGCAAAAGCCTCCCATAAGTTCTTCTCTGTTTTGGTACCCGCATACTTTGACATGTCATATCCTCCTCTGTTTTAAATTAATTATAGTAACTATTACTAATATAGTACAGAACCACTAAATTGTCAATACCCTGTCTGCAGCAAATTCGCCGTTTACTTTGACAGTTCCATCCCGGTCAACCGTAATCCCGGTCAGGGACTTCTCCAGATCTGTATTTCGGCTGTATCCATCATCATCGTACAGATCGTATACCGCCTGATTCTTCACAAAGTGCAGCAGCCGAAGCTTCGAGCCCTCCACATCTGCTACGCTCTCGCCTCCGCAGGACATGGGAACGATGTGGTCCGGCCGCAGAAATACCAGCACCTCATTCAGAGCCGCCTTCACGTAATGATGACCTGCCGGCAGCACCTCCGTATCCATATCCGTTACACTGCGCATGCGGTACAGCTTCATCTCCTCCGGAAGGTACACATAACGCCCAGCCGCATTCTGCTTATAGACCGGCGCGATCATGATGCTCTCGCCCGCCATCAGCTGGTCTTCCACGCCTGCTGCCTCGGAATCCTCCGGATAGACAAAGGCCAAAGGCATAAACATCATATCGTCCGTAAGGGCCGCTTTCATAAACTCGCTGTAGATATAGGGCAGCAGTCCGTAACGAAGCCCTATGATATTCCGGAAATCATCCTCACTGCCAAACTGATAATACTCCTGCCGCCTGCTTCTCAGCGCGGAATGATTTCTCATAAGAGGCGTAAAAATCCCCAGTTCCAGCCAGCGGAGCAGCAGATCCTCTGTCGTATCGGACCCGAAACCGCCCAGATCCGCTCCGGTATACAAAAAGCCGCACATATTCAGTCCGGGCAGCATCTGCAGATTCATAAGAAGGTGGGACCACCAGGAATAGTTATCTCCTGTCCAGATCCCGCCGTAGCGGTGCATGCCGATATAAGACGAGCGGGAATACATGAGAATCCGTCTGTCCGGCGACAGCCGCTCAAAGGCTTCTCCTGCCGCCCGGGTCATGTTATATCCAAACAGATTGTGAACCTTATCATGGCGAATCCGGCCCGCCGGAGTCTGGTGATAGAATTTCTCATAGTCTCCCGGATTATTATGTACGCTTTCAACCAGTTTCTGCCAGTCAAAGAACTCATAAATCCCGATATTGGTTCCCTTGAATTTCTCCACTTCATCAAGAACTTCTTCCAGATGGCCCTCCTCATAAAACATGGCGGGTTCGTTCATGTCGTTCCAGAAACCTTCGATTCCCTGATCCAGAAGTACCCGGTACCAGTCGCCGAACCATCTTCTGGCATCCGGATTCAGCATGTCAGGAAAATGAACCCGGCCCGGCCAGACGCCGCAGACAAACTCGCTTCCGTCTTCACGCCGGCAGAAATACCCGTTCTTCACGCCTTCTTCATAAACCGGATACCCTTCTTCCACCTTCACGCCGGCATCGATAATAGGCACCAGATGGATATTCTGCTCTCCCATCTCCTTCACAAATTCCGGAAAATCGGGAAACTTCTCCTCATCCACGGTGAAATCCTTAAAGCGCTCCATGTAATCGATATCCAGGCAGACGCTGTCCAGAGGCACATGGTTCTCCCGATGCCTGCGGACCACCTCGCGCACCTCATCCGCGGTCTCATAACTCCAGCGGCTCTGACAGTAACCGAACGCCCATTTAGGAGGAATATAGCTTCTTCCCGTCAGCTTCCGGAACTGGCGGACCATCTCCCGCAGAGAATCATCCTCCAGAATATAAAGGACAAATCCGCCGGCCTCCACCGTGACGGTCAGCATCCTGCGGTCCGTATATCCCAGGTCGAAGGATACCCTTCCGGGCGTATCCACAAACACACCGAATCTCTCCCGGCCGTCCACGATAAAGAAATTGTGGGCGGCATAAAGAGAATGTTTGTCCTCCTGGTGATGGGAATCATCAGTGCATCTGGAAATATAAAGCCAGCCCCTCTTGTTGATTCCCCGGACATTCTCCCCCAGACCATAAATCACGTCCCCATCATCCATCCGGTAAGAAAATACATTCCCATCTGCCATTGTCAAATGGGGAATCCCGCCCTCTCCGATCGGTTCTTCCGGTATCTCCTTTACCACCGCTTCTGTGTCAAAAGGATTTCCAAACACATATTTTTGTATCACACTGTACCTCCCCAGGTATTTTCCTGTATCTTATGTCATCCTGTTACTGCTGAACCGCATAACCCGGTCCGTATTGAATCATGTCCGGCGGCACCGTTTGGGTCGCGTCTGTCTGCTCCGTCTCCGAAGGCGCAGTACCCGCGCCGGCTCCGTTCAATCCGTATGTAATTGTTCCATAGGCATCCAGAATCCCCCCTGTGGACACCTTTCCGGCCAGCCATTCCTGTTTTCTGGCAGATTCCAGAATCGCTGTCCGCACCTGCGCAACAGACAGATCCGTACGGCAGGAATAGACGAGAGCCGCCACCCCTGTCACCATGGGCGCCGCCATGGAAGTGCCGGTCATATAATTGTAATCTCCATAAGGCTGCGTGCTGAGAATATAGGAACCGGGCGCAGCGATATCCACACTGGCACTTCCGAAATTCGAACTTTCCTCCAGAGAACCGTCAAACATCATATTCGCTACGGCAATAATGTTGTCGTCAGGCAGAGCCGCCGGATACACGGGGCTTGTATCTATGCTGTATCCGATTCCTCTGGCATCGCCGTTGCCGGCAGAGACAACAAACAGCATGCGGGAATTGCGAATCAGTTCTTCCGTAACGGCATCATACTGGTAAGAACCAAGACTCAGATTGCAGATATCCGCCCCATTGGCTTCCGCATAGCGGATAGCGGCATTCAGCGACGCCGACGTCCCAAGCCCCTGGGCTGTTCCCATTACCTTCAGCACCATGATCTTTACATAATCGCTGTCAGCGATTCCGGTGATTCCTCTTCCATCCCAACGGGCCGCAATGGTTCCCACCGCATGGGTACCATGGGCATCTTCCGCTCCAATATATGTCTGCGGGCTGTTCCAGTAGAAATTCCATCCGTGAATGTCGTCCACATACCCGTTGCCGTCATTATCGATTCCGTCTCCGGGTACCTCATCCTCATTGACCCATATGGCATCCTTGATATCAAAATGCCCAAAATCAACGCCTGTATCGATAAGGGCCACCGTAACCTGCCTTCTCTGGGAAGAAGCCGTATAATAGTCCCAGGCCGGTTCCACATTGATATCCATGCCGGCTATTCCGCGGGAAATGATCTTCCGTTCTACATCGTATGTTCTTCCGGCCGACGGATCGGCCCCCGGTCCGGCCTCTCTTACATGCTCCTTAAAGGTCAGCTGAGTCTCTGTAATATTTCCATTATTCTTGATACCCCACTGATACTTGTAATAGGACTCCGAAGGCGGCGTCTTCTGAAAACTGCTGCCGCTGCCGTCAGACACAGACGCATAAGCCGGCAATGCCGGAACCGCCGCCATGGCGCAGACCGCCAGCATCTGCGCCGTCAATATCTTCTTAAAATATCTCCTCCTTTCCTTTCCTCTCTTCCTTTCTGTATGAATCATTATAAACTGCCTCCCCTCCATCAGAACGCCATCAAAGATTTGTCAATACAAACAAAGCGTCACTGGCGCTTTGTTTGCATACTGACGTAATATAAAAAGAATGTGCCTTCGGCACATTCTCACGCCGAGCATGGCCGCGAAAGCATCTATATCTCCCGTCTGTGCGCGTACTTCCGCGCCGCCGGCGTCTCCTTCTGCATCCCTGATAATTATGTCTTGATCGTTCCGCCGAATACCTTCTGCCACAGTATCCGGTATTCTTCATAAAAGGGATACTCGCTAAATTCCCGGAAAGACTCAAATACACTGCGGTAATACCATGCATGCATCTGCTTGTCCCTCATACGAAATTTATTCCAGATCTCATCACCCATCATCAGGTAATCTGCTGCGGTACTTCGAAGATTGCTCAGCTTATCTCCAAAAGCAATCATCCTCTCATACCTTCCGGCACATCTCAGGCGATCTATCGTATCCTGCTTCCTTTGCTGCCAGGTTCTGGTCTTATTCTCACTCTCAGCCTGAACCAGATCGGCCACGCGGCTTCCAAACTCCTCCGCAAGTTCCTGATAAGTAACTCCCGCATCCTCGATCACATCATGAAGATAGGCCGCCGCGATCACATCCGGCTCCTCCGTCATGACTGCCACAATCATGGCCACTTCTTTGGGATGTACTATGTACGGCATATTACTTCCCTTACGAAGGGCTCCTTCGTGGGCCCTTGCGGCGAACTCTGCGGCTCTTTGAATCATAGATTATCCCCGCTTTCTGCAAGCCTTGAAACAAAACGTCTCCCTTCATGGGAAAATTACATTCCTATCATAACATATCTTCCAGAAATTTAGAAGTTAAACTTGTAAGAAATCTAATTTTCTGCTATGCTAAATGGGTGCAGTCATTAAGCTGGATTTTTGGAGGAGTTTTTATGGAACAGCGCGCTTACCACCGCCGCACGGCCCAGAGACGCAGAAGCATTCTCAGCTATGAATGGGTCCGGCTTTTATTATTTTATATTTTACCCTTTGTTGTCGTCAACCTGCTTATTTTCTTTCTGGTAACCTGCAAACCATCCTGTGAAGTGGAAGTAACCGGCACTGATGACTACCGCACCACGGAAGTCACTTTTACCATCACGTCCCATATGCCGCTGAAGAATGTGACCATCCGCCTGGATGATGAACCTCTGGATCTGGTTCAGATCGGCCGCAAGTCCTACCGCTCCACCATTACCCATAATGGGATTCTGGAAATCCACATGGAGAATTTCAACGGCGTGGCCGTTACCGGCTATGAGGTGATCGATATTCTGGACAACCAGCTTCCTGATGTGGTCAATTACAGCATGGAAGACGGAGTGCTGACGCTGGTAGTCAGCGACTCCCAGTCCGGCATCGACTATGACAATCTGACCGCCTCAAAAAGCGACGGTCAGATCATCACGCCTACATCCATCGACAAAAATACCGGTACTGTTACCTTTGATATGGATCCCAATGGACTTATCGTCAATCTGCGGGATATGTCCGGCAATGAGTATCAGCCTTCTTTCTCGGTTACAGTTGTTGAAGAAGGCGCCGACTCGTCGGAGAATGCGCAGATTGTTATTCAGTAGCAGTCGTTATTCCTTATTCTTATACCTGTGATTCTCTTCCCTTTTCCTTCTGCCGGCCAGTACCGTCCAGAATCGGAAACACAAAACGGGAAGAAGCAAAAGCCCTATGCCCAGGATCACTTGTGTCCTGCGGCTCAGATTGCGAAACCAGTTCAGAAAGCCTCCGGAATCTTCCGGAAGGCTTTCTTCCGTTTCCGGAGGCCTTTCCGGAAGTTCTTCTTCCGCTAAGGTCTCGGAAATTGTCCTTTCTCCGTCTGACGGCGTGGCCTCAGGTATGCGGTAAACTGCCTGGCAGATCATAGACGGAACTGTCTCTGTCTCGGATTCCTTCGTATATACGACGCTTACGTCTGCCACATATTTCTGGCCGGAGGCGACAGCCTGACGATATGTCAGGCCGTCTTCTCCAATCTGAGGCTCGGATATCCATCGGGAATCCTCGATAAGATAGTATTCCGGATCAACGCCGATCAGTTCAAGCAATTCCTGCTCGCGGCCTTCAAATGGCTGTTCTTCCTTCACCGCTACGATCCGATCCCCAAGATAAAAACTTCCTCCGTCATACCCTTTCACAGTCACCGTAAATTCAAATCCCGGAATCCAGCGCCAGTTTTCGTAGGTCATATCTGCCACCGGATATTCCTGGGGAATCTCCATGGCCTGCTCCACCTCCTCGTAGCGGACAGTTTCTGTCATGATTTCCGAAGCCTCATTGCTTTCTGCCGTCATTATCTGATAGGCCTCCAGCCGGTATTCTTCATTCTCCCAGACGTAACGCTCCGGAGGAGAGGCATCCCCGTCGGAATCTTCCTCTGAAAAATCATAGGTGACGGTAATCTCGCCGGGTGCGGAAAAATCCACTGTCTCCGCGCGAGCATCCGCTGCCGGCAGTATCAGAAGAAAGAGCAAAAGAAGAAAAAGTCCTGTTTTTTTCCTGGTAAGCCACAGGATCACAAGCACCCCGAAAGATAAGAACAGAACCGCAAAAGGCAGGGCAAGACCGGTATCATCTCCCGTGGCCGGAACTGCCACACGCCGCCATGCTCCCTGCGGCACTCCGTCAGACGGAAACAGGTAGGGCTGATATTCTGCCAACACATTTCCAATCTTTCTTGGAGACTCTGGCGTATCCGACTCATAATGGGACCTGTCCGGAATCCGCTCATCCTTCATAACTACTTTATCGATGGAACCGTCTTTCGATACCGTAAATTCCATATCTGCCGCGTATGCATAACCTGCCGGCGCGCTCTCTTCATGAAGCGTGTAAGTTTCTCCGGCCGTCAGCTTTCCTTCCACCTTGTGAGGTTCTCCTGCCGACGTCCACTCTTCCACACAGTTTCCGTCTTTATCCAATATCTGCAGCTTTGCCCCAGGAATCTCCTTTTCCCCGGTAATATCTGTCTTGGTTACAGATACGGCCGTCTCTTTATCCTCCATGATCACCTGTTGGATGCTTCCGTCATTCTCTACCGAAAACACAATATCTCCGCTATAGGCATATCCCTTGGGCGGAAGAGTCTCACGAAGCGTATACGTATGACCCGGAAGCAGTTCAGTCTCTGCCTGGTGCGGCTCATCACCGGAAATCCACTCTTCCAGAACAGTTCCCTCTTCATCCAGTATCTCCAGCCTGGCTCCCGGAACCTCCTTCTCACCTGTAATATCAGTCTTGTCGATCAGAACCGTCCTCTCCCTGTCATAGGCTGTGACTGCCTTCAAAAGACCGTTTTCATCAATCGCGAATCCAAACCGATTTACGGTTTGTTCCGTTCCGTCATTATAAAAGGTGGTTTCTCTCAAAATATAACTGCTGTTTATCTTCAGCAATTCTTCTTCTGATTCCGGACCTCCCAGAGTAAATTCCGACGATCCTTCCTCCGGATCCCATGCTCCGATCAAGGTACCGTCTCCGCCTTCCAGACACAGGCGAACCCGCTCCGGCACGCGGTCGGCCGTCCGGTACATTCCATCCTCCAGATGGATCCGCCTGGTCTCCCTGTTCGTTATCTCCCTGCTGCCATCGCTGTAAACCGTCCGTTCCGTAAAAACATACACCTGGCCGTCCTGAATTCCGCCGGCAGCCGTCAGCACATGTCCCTGTCCGGATGAAATCCACGAAGCAACGGTCTCTCCATTTTCATCAGCGACCTCCATCACGGCTTTTATTCCATAACGCCCGGTCAGTGTCACCCAGGAAAGGTGGTGAACCGCAACTGCCGTAAGGCTGGTACTTAAAGACGCGATCCTTCTTCCGTCTTCCGACAATGTGAATGCTATCGGTTCCATAAGAAGATAACCTGCCGGGGCCTGCAGTTCTGCCAGAAGATACGTCTGTCCGGCAGTCAGACCCTCCAGAACATGCTCCTGTTCCTCCTTTCCCGCAGTCCAAATCGCCGCAGGGGTTTCCGAATCATACCTGTAATTTCCATTTTCATCCATGCCCTGAATCTGATAGACTGCCAGACGGGCGCCTTCTATAAACATTCCTTCCATGGCCGGATCCTGTTTCCCAATGCGAATCCTCGTTTTTTCATCGGCGATCTGCTGCCGGTAAACCGCAGATTCTCCCCATTGATAGGATACTCCCTGACGGTTCGGCTCAAACCGGAAGGATAAGATTTCCGGATCCAGCGCATAGCCTTCCGGCGGCACAATCTCCTGCAGCCGATAGCTGTAAGGCAGAATGCTTCCGTCTTCCTGAATCTCTCCGACAGGAAGTTCATCCAGCCTGGCGGTTCCGTCCGAATCGCTGAACGTCTTTACAAATACAGGATTTTTGAAATCAGGCGGCATGTACGCTGTCAGGCGGAACACGGCGCCTGCAAGCGTCTGTCCCTCCTCATCGGTCTTCAAAACCTCCACGCTTCCTTTAACCGGGACATCGGAAACTCTCACAATCCGAATTTGATCTTCCTGGTGATATGAAATCGGTACCGGTTCAAAGGTGGTGTAATAGTCCGGGCTGCTCTCTTCTGTCAGCCAGTATTCTCCCTCAGGAAGCCGGCGCAGCGTGTGGGGTTTCAGGTCCCCCGGCTGATATCCCTGGGGAATCCTGCCGTTTGCCTGATCCAGCTCTGTGTAAATTCCATCGCGGCCGCTGATCCACCACGCCGCCAGGTGGGCATCGTCTCGAATCAGTTCGCCCGAAGCTCCGGCGCGATACAAGGCCATCCTGGCGCCGGGCAGTTCCTTTTCCTCCTTCCCGCTGCCGTCTGAAAATGTTTTGGAGATCATGATCGCGCCTTCCGTATTCTCTACGCGATACCTCTGTACATCTGCCGTATCTTCCATTCGGATGATCAAGGGTTTTGCCCCCGCAAATCCTTCCGGCGGCTGAGTTTCCACCAGAACATAGACTCCGTCAGCAGGCAGATAATCAAATCTCCTTCTTCCCTCTATGGTCATATAAGAGACAGCACGCTCGTTCACATGCGGAAGCTTCCGGTAATCAAACTGGTACTCAAACACAAAGTCTTTTCCCTGTCGGTTATCCTGCTGCTGATAGATGGTAATTCTGATATCTGCCCCGGTTCCGGTCCGAAAGATCATCTGCGCCGCAGTCGGAAAGCTGCTGCCGCTGCCTCCCCCGTCGGATGCATCAATCTGCGTGTGAGAAATATATCTGGCGCTTCGGTCTATTCCATTGTAATTCCAGGACAGGCTCCTCCCTTCGGTTCCGTAGGTCCTGTACATATCTTCAAAAGCCTCAATGAATCCTGCGTATTCTTCCCTGCTTCCGGACACAAAACGATCTGCCATCCGGCTCTTATCATAGCGCGGGCTGCCTTCTTCATCATAGAGGACCTGACCATCCTCGTCCGTCACCGCCTCATAGAGAGCAAATACAGCGCCATCCACCAGGGAAACCGTTCCTTTCTCCTCGTCCGTCATGTATTTCTCTATCTCCATCTTTGTATGGTCGTTATACAACGTATAATCCTGTACCTGCCTGGTCTCCTCCACCTCCAGCTGTACCGGAGGAGCTGTCACAAATCCTTCCGGCCGTGAACTTTCCTCCAGCGTATATTTTCCCGTCGGAACGGCCTCACGATAAAGAGGGGTGTCTCCGGAAGTCCATTGAATCTCAGGCTCCCTTTCTTCTCCGGAAAGATCGTCTGCCGGATAAAGCGCCATGGAAGCCCCGGGAAGCTGCGTGAAGCTGAAGGCTCCCTTGCCTTCTGTGACAGAACCAATCGTCGGATGTGTCCCCGTTAATGTCTTTTTCTGCATATCCAGAACGGAATATTCCAGATTTTCGCTTCCATCCACTTTATTCACCACGATCTTCGTAGCATAATCCACCATGTCTGTTTTCTGAATCCGGGCAGTTTCTTTCACGACAACTCCTACAGGAAGCCCTTTCAGATATCCTTCCGGAGCTTTCAGTTCTTCCATAATGTAGGTTCCTGCCGGCACTCTCTTCAGGATATCCGCCTGTCCCTCCGTCATAGCTTCTGCAAATGGATCGTTGGGCGAAGAATCTCCCGTAACCCAAGTATTCTCCAAAATATAGCCTTCACCCAGCCTGTGGTAGGCCGGTTCCTGGTTATCAATATGGTAGGATGCCTGCTCATAATCTTCCAGCAGGTCTGCCTGCTTCTCTCGGATCAGGCTTCCGCTCCGGTCATAGAGGGAAGTATTCTGCTCATAAGTGCCGCTGCCTCTCCGGTAATATTCCGGCAGCCCGTGTTCATCATATTCCAGCTTCATGGATTTCTCAAAAGTTCCGTTATTCTCCGTCAGAAGCTGTTCGCCTTCCATATTCTGATTCCGCTGGTTCTTCTCAAGCGTAGAAAGCCGGTGGCTTTCCTCTCCCGCTTCCGATTTCCAGGAACCTGTCAGATACTCCTGATTCTCATTATCTTCATTAACTGTGGCAATTCTGGATGTGGTGATCTTATCTTTCGCTATAATCTGTCCGTTCTCATCTCTGGCAATCGTTACCGGCCACACCAATACCTGAATCCCGGCGCTGGCAGTTTCTTCTGTCTGGTCCTCGGCAATCGCATACGCCATACCTGTGTAAGGATCCACCAGGCTGTCACGGTTTCCATCTCTGTCCAAATGATATACGGTTACTCCCGAACTCATCACCACCTGGCCGTTGTTCTTCCTCACCGGTCTTGCAAAGGTCCCTTCCAGCACCTTGTCCTCATCGGAATAGGATATCTCTGTAAAGTCGCCTCCTTCCAGTTCCAGCACCGGCACTGTGCCGCGAAACGCGAAGATGGAATGTCCGCCGTCCGTTCTGGAAACCAGCTGTTTATCCTCCTCAATCTGGCTGATTGGAATCTTCTCATGGTTCCTTCCAAATCCGTACGTAACTGTCCTTCCGTCTATCGTTTCCGTCTGAAAAATCTGAAGGCCGCCCAGATCATAATACAGGATATCCGTATCTTCCCTCTGAACCGTCTCGGCGCTCCAATAGGCCGTATCTTCGCTCTCACGGGATTCCTCCGCCTGGGTCTGAATAAACTCTGTTCTTGTACCAGCGTACCCTTTTTCCACATACATGCGGCCTACACTGCCGTTTGCCTGCCTCTGTACGGTTACGCCCTCAAAGGCCTGATCCTGCGTATCGCCTGACGGCAAGACCGCGATTCCTTCAAACAGCGTCATAACCGCTCCCGGCACATAAGGATTTTTATCGTCCGCTGATTCAAGCATTCTGGTTATGTAGCCGTAACCGGCAAACAATCCCTCCTGATAAACGATTTTCACCTGTTCTCCCGCTTCTTTCCTGGCTTTCAGATATTCCAGGGTTCCCTTTTTCCACGCGTAGCCCATATAACGTCCGTTCTTATAGGCGTATTCGTATCCGGGGTTTCCCCCAATCTGCGTCAGGCTGCCGTCGATACGTCCGCTGACCTTATAGGTAATGGTCTGCCGGCCGGCCTCACCGCCCGGTTCAAACGCTTCCTTCAGCTTCTCCACCTGCAGCTTCACAGGCTCATTCTCCACATATACGCGGGCCGTATCCTGTCCTGACTGCGGCCGGTCATACGCCGCGCCCACAACTCTGCTGTCCCGGTCGCCTTTCCGATAATAGGTGACTTCATCACTGTAGATTTCTATTGCTATGGGACGGCATCTGACGTACCCATCCGGGACTTTGCTCTCCGCCAGTACATAGACCCCCGCTTCCAGCGGCTTGGGCGTCTCCAGATATCCGGCATTCTGCTCTCCGTTAACCATAGCCGAATCTGTGGCTTCATCCATCATAAGTCCGTCCCGAGTGGTGATGAATGACCCGAAACTTCCTGTTTTTACTCCATAGGCATCTGTCTGATAGATTCGGTCCTCTTCCTGACAGATTGGCGTTCCGGCCCGCACCAGACCGGTATACAGATTTCCCGGACCGAGAGCCGTCCTTCTCACCGCGCTTTCCAAAATGCCTTCTATCCAATTCAGTACAGATATCTTCCCGCTCTGACGCGTCCGGGCCATGGGCCTGATATCCTCAGCGCACATGCTTTCCAGGAATTCACGGCTTCCGGAGATCGTAGTATCTTCCTCATAAAATTTCACCTGACCGGTTCCCTCCGGCGTCTCTTCGCGGCTGGCTCTATATATATTGAAAGCCGCTCCGTCATGAAGCAGATTTTCCCCGGTCTCGGAATCCATCTTTTCAATGCGGAGACTGACCTTGTAATACTCATCCAGAAATCTTACCCGGGCTGAATCAGCCCCGTCGTTCAGACCTTCGTCCGATTTATCCTTTTCAAAATTTCGGGATACCAGCGCCGGACTGTACATACCGTCAAACGCGGTGGTCATTCCTGTCATAGAAGCGATTCCGCCAGTTTCTCCTTTATCCTCCGACACGGAGCTGTAACGGTAAATCTGCCCTATCGCGTCCCTTCCGCTGCCGTCTTCCGACAGATAGTAGGTCACCTTTCCTGCCGTCCTGTCATCCTGGTCATTGTAATAATTCTCATAAGGCTTCCATCTGCCCTGAGTCAGCGCGAAATAATTCCACTGCGCAGTATCTTCCGTCCCATTGCTGATTCTGTGAATATCCATACCATATTTATAAATCTGGAAATCTCCGCTGTTATTGTGGGCCTGAATCACATCAGATTCCTCATTAAAACGGATTTGATACTGCTTCGTCAATTCCTCAGGCGTCATCTCCTTATGGTAAATATATCTGCTGCTGAGAATATCGCCGGAGTCTTCTCCGTCTTCATACACGGACGGCACTACGATCTCCCTGGGCCGGTCCGCCGCATAATGCCGGTTAGAGAAATCCCGCAGCGCTTCATAAGCCGGCTGCTGTTCCACGATCACATAGGTACCGTACGGCAGGTATTCGGAAATCCCATAGAAGTATTCGCCGCCGTCAGAATCCGCGCTGAGCGTAGTCCTGTCTCCATCGCTTCCTCCTTCTGCATCCTGCTCCCATTCTATGGCATAAATTTCATCCAGGTCATATTCAAAAAATGGTTCCAGATAATCGTCGGCCTTAAGGATTGCCTGATAGAGAGCTTTATCATACAACTCGTCGCTGTAGGCCGTCTCTTTCCCGGAATCGGTCAGCTTTTCCGCCTCCTTATCCAGGTACCAGTCAATGGCAAATTGCCGCACCATATCGGAGGCTTTCGCATTTTCTTCCGCTTCAGCGCTCCTGTTCGCCTCGTTGCCCAGAGGACGGTAAGACGTATAGGTAGGCGCGCCATCGTCCCACTTGTCATGATTTGCCACACGGATTGCCTGGAAGAATTTCTCGTAGTTATACCTTACCGCAGCCGGATCGGCTTCTCCGGAATCGCCGCCCTCCGCCGTCTCCAGAATCGCCGTATATCCGGACAGTCTCTTCTCCTGTTCCGAATCATACAGAGACGGATTGGCCTCTATCGCCTGACTGGTATCCTTGTAAAGAGGACTTATCCTCCTGGGAACCTGCGTAAAAATATCCGAGACCAGACCGGGATAGGTCTGATTGGAGGATAATACGTCAATCTCCCTGCCCTTCCTGTCAATCCACACGATTTTCCCGTCGTCGCTGCGGTATAAGCGCTTAAGATTGCTCTTCAGATAGGCCTTGAAGCGGAAATTATTCAGTTTTTCCTCTTCTCCGCCCGTCACATCCTTTATCACCTTCACCGTCTGTCTGATCACATTTTCCTCTGTCGGAAAAGGCTTCCTTCTGGTTCCCCATCCCGGCGTCCCTTCCCCATCCTGCATGGGGGAAATCTGTCCCGGATAAGTCAGCTGAATGGCTCCTGCCTTCTGGTTCTCCTCCCAGTCCGGCTCCTTTTCTCCGTCCGCCAGGCGCAGAGAGGCAAACGCGCTTGCTCCGGCCCCTTTTATATTGGTCAGATAATCGCTGAAGAACATTTCCTCTCCGTTCTCCTCAATAGTCTGCCGCGGAGCGACGGCGCGGAATGTCTCCGTGACCGCTTCGGTTGTCTGATTCCAGTCTACCGTATTATCCACATGAATCCGATACGCCTGACTTACCGGATCATAGACTGCTTCCAGAGGCGTCAGCTCGTAATCACTTGTAATCTCCTCCTTCTCCTCATAAATATATTCCAGCTTCATAATCGGGATCTTGTTGCCCTGACCGTCCAGCCGGTACTCTCCCTCTTCATACTGCTGGTACAGCGGCTGATAAACCGCCTCCAGCACTTCTCCCAAATTCTGTGGGAACACGATCTCTCCCTGAGGTTTCCGAACCGTTTCCACCGTAGCGTAAGTATTTCCCATGACAAACTCCGACGGCTCATAGGGAACGAACATATGCCGCCGGCCCATTCCTGTCACATCCAAGCCGGTCCTTACGTACAGCATGCCGCTCCTCTGCTCATACACGGCAGTTCCTGAAATTCTGGTCATATCATGGAAAATAACCGCTTCATATCCTTTATCTGTCTTCCGTATACTGTGTACCGCTCCGCTGTCCCAGAAGGAATTGACAGCAAACCAGTCCAGAATTTCCTCCGCCAGCTCCTGATTAGTATTTCCGCTCAGCTCCAGCACAGTCCACGGCGCATCGTCCCCGTCTTCGGGATCCAGAAGGCGGTACCCAATCTGTTCCAGCATGGAGTTCGTCTCCGCTTTCACATAATCCGTATCGGCTGCCGACGTATCTGCCCATTTTCCGGGATCGACCACAGGGCTTGCCTCTCCTGACGGATAGTAATTCAGCCTTCTGGTCACATAGTAAGTTCCGGATACCGGTTTGGAAGTATCATAAAGAGGATTCCCATCCCCATCCGTCAGGGGAATATAGTTTCCATTTTCGTCCAAACGGTATTCTCCGGCACTGGCCCTCTCATATTCGCCTGTCTCAACCAGCCTGGTTCCTACGACCACGCCTCCCTCTGCGGTCTCCGCCGTCTCTTTCATGCGGGACCGGAAGAAGGTACTCCCTTCCGGAAATCCGCTGACCAGAATATCAAAACCGTCTGCCGTATTCTGATATGTCACATCAAATTCCAGCCAGGAACCGTCATGCATGTCTATGGGATGGCTCATGGTCGCAGTCACATCTGCCCTTCCCACAGCTTCCATCCCTTCGGAATCTTCTCCTGCCCCGGATAAATCCGGTCCTGCTGTCAGCTCATATCCTTCCGACCTGGCAATCTCCTTTATGCAGTACCGGCCGGGAATCAGGGGATGTCCCACCAGGGAGAGTGCGGGACTTTCCTCTGTGTATGCCAAAAACGATGCATCGCCGTTCTTATCTGTGGTTCCGATGGCCGTCAGGCTGCCTTTCTCATAAACTGTGCCTGTTTTTCCGTCCGGATGAACAATATCCTCCGCGGCATAAAGGCCATAAACAGCCCCTTCCAGCGTGGCATCCCCCTGCGTGTCGCCATAACTGTCATAATCGTCGGATTCCCCGTCCAAAAGTTCCATGTCCCTTTTGTTAATATGGATCTCACCTTCTGTCCGGTGATCCTTCACAGAAAAGGTATAGGACACTGTATCGGTATCCCCATAGGGTTCTATGGGCTCCACAGTATCCTCTTCCGGTTCCGGAAGAACTGCAGATCCTTCATCTTCCTCATCCTCTTCCGCCCGCATGCGGACGGCTCTGTTAAGCATCTGGTACCGATATGACCGCCTGGCTGCATCCGACGGCGTGGCCTCATCATTCCATATGCTTTCATCCCCATCTTCCGTTTTCTCCTTCGGCAGATTCTTCACCGCATCTGCCTCTGTCGCCGCACGTTCCGACATGATGATCAGGTCTTCCTCTTCCCGGTCAGACACTTTTCGAATATTTTCCAGAGCATACAAAGGCTTATCCGCCCGACCGGCAGCTTCCTGAAGATTCCCGGCCTGCCGGTCAAGATCATCCTCTTCCCATTCTTCTTCATCTTCCAGGGATTCTGAACCATAGCCTATGCTTTCATCCACAATCACTTCCTTATTGATAATCTCATATCCGCCGCCTGCCTCGGATGATCGGATGCGAACCACCGGAATGGGCTGATCATCGTTGTGGAGGCCATGACGTATATATCCATATCTGGCCTGAATCTCCTGAAACG
The DNA here is from genome assembly GCA_947626365.1 of uncultured Lachnospiraceae bacterium. Lineage (GTDB taxonomy): Bacteria > Bacillota > Clostridia > Lachnospirales > Lachnospiraceae > UBA3402. The sequence goes on along the minus strand of CANQRW010000001.1, from coordinate 75,059 downwards.
TATAGTCATATTGAAGCTCAATAAATCTTTCGTAGGCTTCCTGACGATCCGCCAGCATTTTTTCCAGCCCTTCTCCGGAATTCATTCCATGAAAATGATTTCCCGTCATCTCCCGGGCCTCGCAGGCATCCACCAGTGCTTTCCATTTCTGATAAAGGCGCTCGTTCTCCTCCTCCACCGCGGCGGCCTCGTCTTCGCTCCCTTCACCATCCGGAACCGGAAGATAATCCGGCTCCGGATGGCCATCGCAATATGTTTTCAGATATTTGTATTTTTTAGTATCCGTATGAGAGATATGCCCGTTTTCATCAGTAACCGCCTCGGCGCACACCTTAAAATTCTGCCACACCGCCGGTTTCGGCGTCATATAGACTGTGCGTATATTTCCTTCCACCTGACTTCCGTCAAAGGCCTCCAGCACACGAAACTCCGCATTCTCCAGCGGCTGTCCCGTCTCCGCGCAGAATTTTCCCAGATCTGTCAGGTAATGGGCCTGAAATGTCTCCTCATGCTCATAAATATCAAGATGAATCTCGCTGCCCGTGCCTACAGGATTTGATACTTCATCTGTCATGGCCAGCTGCACATAAGCTTTCACTTCATTGACTCCCGCGGATATCATCGCCTGGATTCGGTCCTTAGGCCCCTCAGGTATGTACAAATTAATCGCCGATGTATTCTTGGCCGCAGCTTTCAGGCTCTCCGTGAGTTCCGCCGTTACCTGGATGCCGGCCTGCTGGCTTCCGGAATATGTAAAAATCAGCTTTCCGTCTTCAACCCGCTTCGACCAGCCTGCAGAATCCCCGGCAAACTGCCAGTCCAAAGCGGCCAGCTGAGGCGCAGAGGAAATATCCAGCTCCGCAGTCCACACTCCGTCTGCCAGCTGCATTTTCACAGGCTCCTGTTCCGCACCGTATGAGGAGGTCTTAACCCAGGACGGAACACCTTCTATGTCGCTGCTGTCATTCTCCACATACGCTTTCAGCGCCTGCCACCTGGCCGCTGTTCCCCGGACATGCCGGTTAACCGCCGCCGCTATGGAGTCCGCGCTTTCCCATCCGCTGTTCATAATGGCCCAGACAGCTGCCTGGGCAGCCCCGTAAGTCGCATTATCCGCCATAATAGATCCGTTATGATCATACCAGGTACAGATAAGGGCCAGCTTTTTATAATCTTCCCTGCTCTTAATATACGGTATCGACTCATCTGTTATGGTTGTCCTGAGCGAATCCGCCACCACTGTGCTTCCCATGTGCTTGCCCGGGGATATACAGAAGGTCATCTGATATCCGTCTGTCCAGCGGTACAGGTAATTTCTGCTTTTTCCGAACAGCGTCTCGCTGCCCCCGCTCCAGATATTGGTCCCGCGGAATGTAGTGGCATGACTGACCAGCGTCATTCCGTCAAATGAGACTGCTGCTGCCAGAAAAAAGCAGACTGCCGCCATACAGCCGGCAAGAAGCCGCCTGCCTTTCTTTTGAAAACGTTTATTCTTCATACGAATCCCTCTCTCACTTTATCTGAACGACACCGTTCACAGTCCATGCCCCGTCATGATTCACCTGATAGCCGTCAGGAGTTATTCCGTCGTGATACATTGCTCCCTTCGTTCCGTCCTGACGTTCATTCAAATAGTAACAGCGGCTTTTGCCGTCAGAACCGGCTATCCACTTCCATCCTGTCGTCATATGGCCATTCTCATCAAAATAGAACCAATCCGCCGGCTGCTGCCCCTTTGCCGTGTCCGCATAAGGGTTGTAGATATACGCCCACCGGCTGCGGTAAATCTGCCCGCTGACAGCGAAGGTCCAGTTTCCATCCGGTTCCTGGGTCCATGTTCCCGCGACGCTGCCCGACGGAGCTGCTGATATTCCAGCGGATTTCCCGCTGCCGGAGCTTCCTCCTCCGGAACCGGACGACCCGCCTCCGCCGGACCCGCCGGAATACAGGGACAGCACTGTATCATCTTTCGTCTCAAACCGAACCGTAACACGGCAGTCTGCCGATACTACGCCATGGGTCTGATCCTCTGATGTGGCTGTCACTGTCTCCTGGTACACTGCAGACCCATTTAATACCGCATACGGATCTTCCTGGCGCTTTCGGTTATCTTCATATATCACGTTCTGTATCCAGGCCGGATTGTCCTGCCCTTTTTCATCGTAACGCGCTGTCACAGTGCATTGAGCGGAATTGGCCCCTCCCGGCGCAAGCACGAGAGAAGTTCCGTTCCCCTGATCCTTCCAGGTCACATTCTTATAAAACGGCCGTTCCGGATAAAGCTGCGCCGCCAGCACCGCCGGACCGGAACAGGTAATCGTCTCCGCAGGATTCAGCCGGTATCCCGTGAGTTTTCTCGTGATCGTAATCGTAATATCGCTGTAATTCATCTGAAGCCCTTCTACCCGTCTGGTCGTCTGGTCCACGATCTGGAATGTCACCGTTACTTTGCAGTTGCCGTACACCGCCTGGTGATCCGCAGAGGTATCCGGATTGGACGCTGCCGTGACTACCGCCTTCTTTTCGTAGATTACCGGACTGATCGGCTCCTGATACTGGCTGTCTGACTGGGCCTTGGTCTCCCGGGAAATGATTCCCTGTATAAAAGAACCTGACAGGTTTGGAAGGATTCTGGCATCCCCTTCCGTATACCCGGCTTCCGCTTCCAGATTCAAAAGGTCCGTATCGTCCACAGACCACCTGACCGTTCGGTCCGCCGTCTCTCCTGTCACATTATGTTCACCGTGAATCGCTACCGGCTGAACCTGAACCGCCGTATCCAGCTGATTATCAATGTATCTGGCAATCAGAACTCCGTCCTGACTGCGGACCTCCGTCACGATATTCGGATTTTTCCGGTCGCCGCTTCTGGTCTGCACGACGGAAATCTTCATCTCCTGCGGCGTCATGGTAAGTACTGTCGTCACCTTTACATATTCCGCGTTAATCTCCGTATCACGTTCCGGCATCCGAAACGTATAAGTTCCGCCGGAAACATAGGTCATAGGCACCTGCCTTCCTGCCGCGTTAATATAGACCGGAGCCTTTACGCTGCCCTGTTCCGCAGTATCCACCGCCATCTGATACCGGTTGGCGCCATTATTCTTCGGCGCCGTGACGACAGACACCGTCATCCCCGGAGCGACCGCGGCCGGATGATTCTTGTCAATCGCGCGATAATAGGAACGGTTTCCTTCCGGCATAGCCGTAAGAGAAGCCACATCTGTATCGTAGGTCCCATTGGCATTTCTGGCATCAATCCTCGGCACTGAGAGAAGATATCCTCTCACCGGCTGCCCCTGGGCTCCTGGAGCGAAGTGATCCAGGCGGAACGCCAGGCCTTCCGCCATCCCTGCGGAGGTGAATTCATTCTGCAGCTTGACAGTTACAATAAAACGGATTCCGTCCTCCAGCTCTTCATAAAAGAACCTGCTGTCATCTCCGAACTCCGTTGTTCTGGAAACCAGAGCGTAGGTCTGCTGATTGTCGAGCCAGTAGCCGATGTGGGCGCTTTTGGTAAAAGAATTGTCTCCGTCCATGTCGGAACCTGTCGCCTGCTTTGCTTTTTCCGCCGTATCGGTAAACAGATAGGCCAGATTATCCCCGGCTTCTGTTCCGTAACTGAAGGGGATGCTTCCTCTTGTTCCGATGAATGTGCCTTCCCGGGCAGACGCGCCCTGATTGGTTCTTCCGATATCGCCTGCAAATCTGGCTACGGCCAGATTACCGCTTTCGTATCTGCCCACGATTCCGCCTGCTGCCTGACTTCCGTTGCCGCCTACGGTTCCCTCCACCAGAGAATTGTAGATGCTGGCATCTTCCATGATCCCGACGATTCCTCCGACATATCCCGCGCCGGAAATCCGCTCATAGGTGCTGTCGCCGGTTTTCACTGTATTATCCGCCAGATCGCCCCGGCAAAGCGCTCCCGCAATTCCGCCTGTGCCGCTTTTCTCGTTATCGGAACGAACGGTGACTCCGTCTGCCTTACAGTTTTCTATAGTTGCCTGGCCGTCCCTGCCGTCTACAGTCCCAGCGATTCCTCCGGCATTGCCTGAAAGTTCTCTCTGCATACCGCCGACCGTCTCATGGCCGCTGCTCTCCGCGATCACTCTTCCTGATACAGTCACATTATAGATTACCGCATCTCCGGTTATGGTTCCCGCAAGAATTCCTATGCTGTCGGTTCCGCAGATTTCCTCCGCCTTAATCCGCAGATTCTTCACGGTTCCGCCGTCAATAACGCCGAAAAGTCCCAGCTGCGTCAGCCCTTCATCGGACTGAACAATCTTAAGACCCTGAATCGTGTTTCCGCAGCCGTCGAAAGTGCCTTTAAATGGAGTCTCAACCTCTCCGCCCATCTGATCGCTGCTCAAATACCAGCCGATCGGATTCCAGTTTCCGGAATTTATATTAAGGCCGCCCAGATCCAGGCTTCTGGTCAGTTCAAAAAACGTCCCCTCAAAGGTTTCCCCTTCCGCCACTGCCTGGGAAAGTCCCATGAGCAGGGCCAGAGATCCTATCTGATAAGGCGCCTCTGCCGTTCCCTCGCCGGGGAACTCCATTTTCCCGTTCCAGCCGTTCCAGAGATTTTCACCGCCAAGTTCCATCCTGGCAGGCATGATCTCCGAAGATTGTTTCTCTTTCTCCGAAGGTCTGGCCTCTGAGGGCGTCGCTTTCGGAGATATGTCCTCTTCCTCTTTTCCATAGCCGGAATGTTCCTCCTTCTCTTCCGCATCGCTTCCTGTCGCGATATTCTCCGCCGCAAGAGCCGGCTGCCCGCTCCCCGCAATCCTCTGCCAGAATATTTCCGCGCCTTCTGACAGAATTCCGGGAACCGCCTGCATTCCAAAAGCCGCGGTCTGCAGAATCAGGGCTGCCGCCAGCACACACGCCATCTTTCTCATATGTTCCTTTATCCAAGATTTTCCGTTCTTCATCTCACGCTCTCCTTTCCAAAATCAGTTCTTCTGGGGCAGTACAAAAACCGGTCTGACCCCGGCCGGTTCTGTCACCGGCTGGGAATGGATACTTCCGTCAGCCAGGTCCACGATATACACGCGTCCGCTGTCTTTGTTTCCTCCGTACTCAGGGGTTCTCAGCCAATAATTCTGGGAAAATGCCGACTCTGACTTATCCTCCACATCCCAGAGATAAGTTCTGTATCTGACAGCCTCATCCATGGAAAGAAGAAACAGCCTGTCCATGAGTCTCTGGCTTCCCAACTCATAGGACTTCAGTTCCGACGTATCAAACTGACTGCAGGTTCCGCTGCCTGTCCTTCCTGTATACGCCTGCGTCACGCCGGCATTGGTCTCCAGAGCCTGAGGAATCGCCGCCTCCTGGTCTTTCAGCCATTTTCGTATATTAGATTCCCTGTACTCACTGTTTTCTCCGAAAGACGCAACCGGTCCGGGATAAAATACATATCCGTGGGTGCCGTCCGCAAGCTGCTCATTCCTGCACTCGGATCCCGTATCCGACGGGATTACGCGGCAGCACAGAAACAGCGCGTTCCCATAGTAGTCCTGGTCGATGCACTGAAACCGCAGGCTCTCTCCTCCTATATCGCAGCGCACCATATCGCCAAGGCTCCAATGGTCCTTTGCCGCCAAATCCCACAGTTTTTCGTCTTCTTCCGGTTCCTTGAATTCTCCGGACTCATTTTCCGTTCCTCCATCCGGCATCGGTTTTACCGCAAAGCGGACCAGGGTGTAGACATTTCCCTGCCTGCTGGTCCGCCCTTCCAGAGTGCTTGAGTATTCCACTCCGCCTCCATAGAGAACCGGCAGGATGCTCCCCTCCGGGACATAATTTTTCCCCACTGCGTAAAATATCTGTTCCGCTCCTGTCTCTATACATTGTCCGGATATGGACATTACGCGAATGTCATTCTGAATTCTGTCAGCCACTATAAATCGGCTGTCCGGAATATACTCCGGATCTTCTCCGGTCACACGCGATTCCTTTTCTTTTGAAATCCGCAGCATTTCTTCCAGGGAATACAAAGACACGCCATCTGATGCGGCGTAAGAGACAGAACAGGACTGAAGCGCCATACAGGCGGTGAGGATGCCAAGAAAGGCCCCTCTCCACATTCTGTTCTTCATAGAATTATCCTTTCTGAAATTGTATTTCCGAAACTGTTACCTGTGATCTCCACCCACAAAACTAAAAAACAGCAATCAAAGGCACCACTCCTTCCTCCCGTATTGTCGCTTACAACATCGCAGGTATACTTATGGTGAAACACCATCTCAGGAATATAGAAATTCCAGAAATCCGGCTTCGGAGAATCCTCCGCCGAGATTTGTAGTTATTAATATAAGACTTTTTTTCCTGCCGGTCAATAGAATTTCGAGAGTTTCTTTTTTTTTAATATTTTACCAAAAATTAAGCAGGCCTTCTTTCGATGGCCTGCTCAAACTTTACCGCTCCAAAGCCGTTTCCGGCCTTAAGACTTACTGCCTGCGGAATATGTGTATCCCAAAAGGCGCTACATTGATCTCCACGGAATATTCCCTGCCGTCCCGCTCGATCTTCTCAGAAGATATCGTCTGGGGATTTCCCGTTCCGGCTCCCCCAAAAGAGACATCGTCGCTGCAGAGAACTTCCTTCCATCTGCCTCCGTCCGGCACTCCCAGCCGGTAACCCTCATGGATATCCGGCCCAAAATTGCATACCACCAAAAGCATCTCCTCGACGCGGCTGCTCTTTCTGAGAAAGGCAATCATATTTTCCCGGCTGTTCAGGCAGTCGATCCACTCAAAACCGTCGGGATGGGAATCCAGTTCATAAAGCGCCGGCTGCGACCGGTACAGTCTGTTTAAAGCCCGCACGTAGGCCCTGACCTTCCGCCCCGTATCATTTTCCCGCCAGATCAGGCTTTCCTCTTCGTTCCAGCCCTCCGGCTGTCCCATATCCTGGCCCATGAAAAGGATTTTTCTTCCCGGATGAGTCATCCAGTACCCGTAAGCCGCCCGCAGGCTGGCGAGCCGCATATCCTCGGTCTCTCCCGGCATTCTTCCAAGAAGAGACCCTTTCTCTCTCGTAACATCATCATGGGTAAAACCCACAATAAAATCCTCGCTGTACGCATACAGCATACTGTAAGTCATCTGCCCATAACGGCGGCTGCGCAGGCCGGGTTTTAGGGTTATATATTCCAGGAAATCACTGTTCCAGCCCAGGTTCCATTTGTAATCAAATCCCAGTGCCCCGTTTTTCAGATCTCCCGTTACCTGGGCCCACATTTCCGACTCTTCCGCGATCAGAAGCGCTCCTTTAATCTTTTTGTGGAATATGGAAGCCAGATGTTTCAGAAATTCCACTGCCTCCAGATTCTCGTTGCCTCCGTATAGGTTGGGAATCCACTGACCCGGCTGTTTATTATAATCCAGATACAGCATAAAAGCCATGGAGCATACCCGCAGCCCGTCCGCATGAAACCGGTCCGCCCAATAGAGCGCGTTGGCGATCAGGAAGTTGGAAACCTGCGGTCTCCCATAATTAAACAGCAGGGTCCCTGTTGATGGATTCTCTCCCTGCCTGGAATCCAAATGCTCATAAACGCAGGTCCCGTCAAACACTGCCAGTCCCACCTGATCTTTCGGAAAATGGGACGGCACCCAGTCCAGAATCACTCCGATTCCCTGCCTGTGCATATAATCCACAAAATACTGGAAGTCCTCCGGCGTACCGTATCGGCTGGTGGGGGCATAATATCCGGTTGTCTGAAATCCCCAGGAAGCGTCCAGAGGATGCTCCATCACCGGAAGAAGCTCTATGTGGGTGTACCCCATATCCTTCACATGACGGGCCAGCCCTTCCGCCATCTCCCTGTAATTGCGGAACTCGCTTCCGGCCACCGGCTTTCCGGATTCATCACACTCCGGCTCTTTTCTCATCCAGGATCCCAGATAGACTTCATAGATGGAAACCGGCTCCTTCCTCACGTCGTTTTCGGCCCGGCGCTTCATCCACTGCGCATCGCCCCACGCGTACCCGTTCACGTCCCAGACGACAGACGCATTGCCGGGCCGCACCTCCCCGCAGGTTCCATAAGGGTCTGCCTTGAGAACCGTCTCCCCATTCTCCTGCTTCACCGCGAATTTGTAAAGCTCTCCCTGCTTCAATCCCGGAATAAACAGTTCATACACACCGTAATCGCCCAGCTTTCTCATGGGATGACCTGCCGGGTCCCATCGGTTAAATACTCCCACCACGCTGACGCCTGCTGCCTGCGGCGCCCACACTGCAAACTGCACGCCGCTCACACCGTTTTTCTCCGCTGGATGCGCCCCCAGCTTGTCATAAATGTCATAACAGATTCCGGCAGCAAACGCCCTCAGCGTCTCTTCCGTAATCCACGGCGAAATAACCTGCTTTTCCATACCTGTATCCCCCTGCCTTTTTGGCACTCCCCTGGTTCACGCTCCTCACTAACTACAGTATAGCACTCATTTCTGTGCAATTCAACGAAATTTCTCGCTTTTCTGACAATTTATCCGCTGAAGCTCAATCAGCCGACAGAATACTTCACCTCCGGACAATAAAACTCCCGTGAACTTGCTCCTGTCCCTGTCACCGCCGATAATAAGCCAGCATCAGATCCACCATCCTGCCATAGCTCTTAACTCCGTCCTCCTGGCTGTTGACTTTCAGATACACGTCATTCATCTGATTGGACACCTCCGCCACCTTCCCCTCAAACCGGTTCCAGAAGGCATTGTTTTCCTGCAGATCCGCTGCCGCCTGCTCATTTAAACGGCTGTACAGCTGCGCGTAAAGTTCCCGGTTCTGCCTTGCCAGGGCATTGCCCGCATAGACCCACCCTGTCATATATCCGCTGTACTGAAACGCCGGGTGATCAGAACCGATGCAGGCCAGATATCCGATAAAATTGGCTTCATCCTCCCGCATAAATCCCCGCAGATGGGACAGTTCATGGCAAATGGTATGAGGAATATTGTAATCGGTCATCTCCCGGTTAAAATTCGCCTCCACCGTAAAGGGCGAGTACACGCCGCTCAGCTGCTGTACTGACAGAATCCGGGATACCAGAAGGCCCTTCGGTCTCGGATAATATCCGGCGAGTTGGGAATACTGCTGTCCCAGCCTTCCCATAGCCTTCTGCCCTTCAAGCGTCCAGGAGCGGTCGTAAGAACTGTTATCCACCGTTTCATTTACCTTCTCCGTCAGATATTCACAAAGCGCATACAATTCATCCACTGATGACTCCCTGACTTCCAATCCCAGATAACTGGAAAATGGCCTTCTGTAATAATTGACACCGCAGTCTGCCGTATAGAGAAAAGCCAGAAGCCCTGTGAGGAATATCAGGCAGGAAGCGATCGATGTGATCTGCTTCAGATGGGATAAGATGTACCATATCAGCCATATTATTCCGATATAAAGCATTATTTCTACCACTGAGAATGGGAAAACCCCGCATATTCTCCCATAAACCCCCACAATGGCCGGATATATGGCAGCCGCATACCACTCCCCGAACCCTGGAGCCAGTCTGGCCGCTGCCTGAAGCGCTCCCGCAACCCCCAGCAAGATCAGTCCTGCCGCCAGCAGTCCTATATTTCTCCGACTGTTCTTTCGTACGCTTTCCCTGTTCATCCTGCGTCATATCCCCCATCTGTTTTTCCGGCCGTTTCATCAGTTCCATTCATTTGTTTCCAAATAAAAGTATAACACAACTACCTGACAGCCGTTTAAATTTTTTCTTACCTTTTTCTAAAACCCCTTGCGGAAACACGGGAACTCATTTACACTTATAAAGATATATAGGAAAGAAGGTTATGAAAACATATGAAGAATGTGAATCCACAAACAGAACAGGAAGAACAGCCTTTCAGCTGGAAAGCGGAGATTATCAGCTGGATTCAGATCCTGGTCGCTGCCGCCGTAATCGCTTTCATCTTAAATACATTTATTATCGCCAACAGCAGGGTGCCCAGCGCATCCATGGAGAATACCATCATGACAGGCGACCGGGTCATCGGTTCCCGCCTGTCCTACCGGTTCGGACATCCGGACCGGGGAGACGTGGCCATCTTCGTCTTCGGGCACACCTGCAGAAACTGCCATGCCCAGTACCAGGATACGGATGAGGGGGTCTGCCCCAACTGCGGCCGCCCTGACAAGCGCAATCCCATCGTCTACTACGTAAAGAGAGTCATCGGGCTGCCGGGAGATGTAGTCGATATCCACGACGGCCATGTGTACCTGAACGGTTCTGCGGAACCCTACGAGGAGCCTTACCTGGCCGAGGATATGGAGACGCCTTATCCCCTCCACTATGAGGTGCCGGAAGGCTGCTACTTTATGCTGGGCGACAACCGCAACTATTCTCTGGACGCCCGGTTCTGGGTGAATACTTACATCCAGGAAGATGAGATCATCGCCAAAGTCCTGTTCCGGTATTTCCCGAAACCGGGGAAGATTCAGTAATACAAACAAAGCGTCGCTGGCGCTTTGTTTGCATACTGACGCAATACAAAGGGGGCCGCTGCATTCTGCAGCAGCCCCGCAGTATTTTATTCCTCCTCCAGATACGCCAGCGCTTCGACCTCACACTTCACACCTTTGGGCAGATCCTTTACCGCCACGCAGGAGCGGGCCGGACAGCTGACAAAATACTTCTCATAGACCGCGTTGAACTTGGGGAAATCCGCGATATCTGCCAGGAAACAGGTGGTCTTGACGACCTTCTCCATAGAGGAACCGGCCGCCTCAAGAACCGCCGCCACATTTCTGCAGGACTGGTCCGCCTGCTCTTCTATGGTCTCTCCCGCGATCTCGCCTGTAGCGGGAACCACCGGGATCTGTCCGGAAGAAAATACAAGATTGCCAAGCACCATTCCCTGGGAATAGGGACCAATTGCTGCCGGAGCATTATTCGTAACAATTTTTTTCATCTTCAATATCCTTCTTTCTTTTATTTCTTATTTAATTCTTTTATCTGAGGATGATATCTCCATCCTTACTCACATAATTCTGCCGCACTCCCAGCGCGTCCATCCACTTGCGGGTCTCCAGGGTCCACCAGGGACCGCTGTTCACTCCGCCTCCATTGTCATTATCCCAGAGCCACTGAGGCGTAGGCCACAGGCAGATTTTCGCTCCGATCGCCCGATAGACATCTTCGCCTACTCCGCTCTGTCCGTGATGAGCCATCTGAACAATATCTGCTTTCAGTTCCTCCGGCGCCGTCCTCTGAAGAAGCAGCTCGCCGGATGAAAAATCCAGATCTCCCAGGAACATGATCCGCACGCCGTTCATCTCGCAGCGGTACACGATTCCCGTACTGTTTGCCGTATGAGACTCGCCGAATACCGCGTTGTTTACAACCACCGTCCGTATACCGGCTGCCGGAATCTCCATCCCCGCCGTTACCGGATCGACTAAAACGCCCTGAGGCAGGCACTGGCTCAGCCGGTTTCTCAGTTCCGCAACAAACGCCGCATTATCCGGCGTGTGGGCATCATACCACTCCTGGGGGCCGAACGTACAGTACACATGATCTACGGCAATCCCTCCCAGATTGGCCCGGGTCATAAGATTATACAGCGCTCCCGCGTGATCCGTATCCGGGTGGGTCAAAAGCCACGCGTTTACATGACCTCCCCTGGCAATAATAGCCTGAAGAAGATAATCCGCATCCGCTTCCCATCCTCCGTCAACCACAATCAGTCCGCCCTCCCTGGACTGGAGCAGGCAGCTTAACATCTGAGCGCCGCTCTGGCTGGTCAGCATTGCCAGCTGACCTCCGCCAAACATCACATCCGAATTCGTTGTCGCGCCATTCCCGGCGGAAGGTCCTGCCCCGGGGCCCGTCTTCCCGCCAGCCATCTGGAAAGCGCCGGGGCCGTCGCTTATGGAAGGGCCCTGTCCCGATACGGGGCCGCTGCTGCCGGGCGGAACAGAGACAACGACTTCTCCCGCTGAGTCCATCCCTGTATCCGCGGCTGCATCTATCGCAGCCAACATAGCTATAATCAGTCCCAATACCAGGGCCGCCTTTTTCTTTCCATTACAAAATCTCATCCTGTAAAACCTCCGATATTTCCGTCTACGCCTGGATTTCGAAATCTTCCTCAATCACTTTCCAGGCCGCCTCCATACTGTATTTTTCACGTATATATTCCTGGGCCCGGCGGCTTAAAGCCTGACATGCCTCCGGACTGGTATACAGCGCGCAGACCGCCTGGGCGAACGCCTCGGGCTGATCGGCGATTGCCATGACCTCCTCCGCCTGAGGAATTCCCTCGGCTCCCACAGTAGTAGTCACAACCGCCGCTCCGTGATAGAGGGCCTCCACCACCTTGCCCTTCACCCCGGCGCCGTAGCGAAGAGGAACCACCACCATCCGGGTCCTGTCATACAGTTCTGTCAGCTCTTCCTCGCTGACAAAGCCTTTGATGACGATGCCGCTGCCCGGCTGTTCCAGGGCTTTGATCTCCTCCGTCACCCGGGAACCGACCACATAGAAGTCCGGCGGCGTCTGACCTGCCGCTTCCATATTTCCGCGGATCAGCGGATACACCTCGCGGGCAAACCAGACAACCGCGTCTCCATTAGGCGGATGGGCAAAGCCTCCTACAAACAACAGGCCTTCCCGCTTCTCAAAATCCTCCGGAATATCATCACGGAACTGATCGTAAACATAGGCTACAATATCCTTCACCGGGATGTTCTCATCCTCTGATTTCACGGCTTCCCGCTCTACATAGGAGGGATAATAGGACATATCCGCCTTGTAGAACAGGGACATCTCAATCGCCTTCCAGTACTCAGCCGATTTCAGACGCTCCTCATCCTTTGTCAGCATATACTCTCTGCCTTCCCTCAGATAATGCAGGTCATGGCCATAATAGATAATCCTGCAGCTGGTATTTTCTTTCAGGAAATCTACATACTTAATGGCAATATGGGGCCGGTTCAGGTAAGCGATGGCAATATCCTTTCCGTGATCCCTCAGCCAGTTCCAGATGCCCGCCTCATAATCGGCGCCGGATAAGATCTCGATTCCCATCTGTTCCAGTGTCGTAGAGTAAGGTTCCTCATGAGCGAAATTATCGCCCAGGAACTTGACCACATATCCCTTGTTCACAAACATCTTCAGATACTGGAAGGTAGTCTTGGAACCGGCGTCCTTGTCGTAGGTGGGCACATAGTGATCCACCACAAGGATGATCTTTTTGCCCATGCTTCGCTCTCTGGCGCGGAAGGGATCCGGATTGCCGGTGTTCTCACATTGATTCGCCAGTTCCGCGGCCCATTTTTCCCGCAGCTTCTCCGAATTTTCCACCTGATACCGTTTCAGCCCCGTCCCCTGCACGTCGGTGCCGTTGGAGACGCCTTCGTAATGGACCACCTTTGAGAGTGGCTGGTACACCACCCGGTATCCGGCCTTTCTCACCTCAAAAGCCAGGTCCGAATCCTCACAGTAAGCCGGCGCGTACCGCTCGTCAAAACCGCCGATCTGCTTCCACAGATTGCTTCGTATAAGGATCGCCGCGCCGGAGATATAATCTACGTCCTTCACATAATTGTACTCCGGCTTATCCGGATTGTCCGCGCGGCCGTAATTCCAGCCGGAGCCGTCGCTCCAGATGATTCCGCCGGCCTCCTGAAGCCTGCCGTCCGGATAGACCAGCTTGGAACCGGTCATACCGATGGATTCATCGGATTCCATCAGCTTTACCAGAGAAGAAAGCCATCCTTCCGTCACCTGGGTATCGTTGTTCAGGAACATGAGATAGCGGCCTCTGGCCTTCTCCGCCCCATGATTGCAGTTCTTTAAAAATCCCTGATTGGTCTTATTGCGGCAGAGCGCGATTCCCTGAGCGTACCGGTCCAGGTGCTCCGTAGCATCCGTGGACACGTCATCCGCGATAATGACCTCATAAGACACATCAGAGGTATGCGCCAGAATCGATACCAGACACAGATAGGTATACTGTACCTGATTGTAAGCCGGAATGATAATGGATACCTCCGGATTCTCCGCATAGGGGAATACCAGTCTCCCATGCTCCCGGTACACATCGCCAATCTCAAAATCTCCGTCTCTCAGATTGCGTCCCTCTTCCGTCTTATAATACCTGTAAGATCGAATTGGATGAAGCAGATATTCCTTTCTGTAATGAAGGCGTTTCCGCTCAACGGTGCCCTTGGGATATCTGGCGTTAAACTTCTCTCCAAGCTTTCTGCGAATCTTAAATATGATCGCTTCATGACTGTTGAGATAGGCCATGGTCTTGGCCATCTCATCAATCTCGTGGCGCAGGTCCCGGATCATTACCTCCAGATTGGCGACATGGTTATCCGTAAGCCGCTTTACTTCCGTCATTTTGCGCATGGCAGTATTCTGGTCGCGAACCTGAAGCCTGAGCCGCTCCGCCTGTTCCCTGGCCTGGGTCAGTTCTCCGGACATGCGGCTGTATTCACTCTCCATCTGGTCATAATCAGAGAACATTCTGGCATTTACCAGGTAATTCTCCAGATAAATCCTCTGGTTTTCGCCGTGAACGTAATACTGGAAAGACCTCTCCATCTCCTCATAGATTGCCTGAGCCTCCCGGCCGATATGAAAGCTGTCCAGCCACTGGCTTACGCTGTCATATCCGGCAAGCAGGCTCTTAAACTGGCGGTAGGCATAGTAGAGGATCCGGTAGCGGATAAATTCCACCGGGATGGGGAAGGAGAACACCCACTCATAATCCAGACAGTACATTCCGTCGTCTGTCAGCAGAATATTCTCAAACAGCAGGTCGATGTTGGAGACCCGGAAGCATGCCATCTGCTCTCCATCCTTCTCCTCCTTCTCCAAAAGCGCTTTCATGGACTCTTCGCCAAAAACCAAAGCAAAAGCCTCGCTGGCCGCAAAGGGGACCACAGCAGCTTCTTCCACCGCAAGAAGAATATCTATGGTCTGACGCATCAATTCCGCTGGTTCCTGACCGTCATGGATCTCTTCATCCAGGCGGCCCGACAGGGAACGGCCTTTCAGATAAGGGAAACGGCAGCTGCTTCTGTCCAGTCCCTCCTGAGGCCGAAGATATTTCAGCATCTCATGCTGATTGGTCAGGGCTTCGCAGTTGGCGGCAAATGCCTGGATATGGGGCTCTCCGGCCGGTCCCAGCGCGGATTTCTCCACGAAACGGCCCTTGCTGCTTCCGTAGATGACAGTCTTAAGCTGGAACTCCTCCTCCCTGGTGCGGTTATACTTCAGATACTGGGGACCGTCCTCCTGAAGCTT
Source organism: uncultured Lachnospiraceae bacterium (assembly GCA_947626365.1). Lineage (GTDB taxonomy): Bacteria > Bacillota > Clostridia > Lachnospirales > Lachnospiraceae > UBA3402. The sequence goes on along the minus strand of CANQRW010000001.1, from coordinate 59,782 downwards.
CCCGCCTCCGTTTTTCCTCCATATGACCAGATAGCCGTTGGCATATTGCTCAAACTGACCGTCTTTACAGACTGCATCGTAGGAAGAAGCCAGATCCAGAAAACTGTACTGAGGAAAATCATAGGCGGTAATGGTATCCGTCAGGTCCCCCTCTTTAGGCAGATAAGCATCGGAGAAAATAGAGATGGGCAGTTTGTAATCCGGCATGGGATAATAAAACTCCAGTTCTTCTTCCGTTCCGCCATCCGTCATCATTTTTGTCAGCGTTTTTTTGGAGAAGCAGCAGTCGTCCTTCTCCGCTCCGGCCCAGTACTTCAGGCCGAAGGGATTGGCCGCCGCCGCCAGAAGCTGCCCGTCAGCTTTCAGGAACTTCTTCGCCAGGCGGATCTGTTCCCTGCAGTCCTCCTCCAGCGTTCCGATCAATACCACATAGTCATAACGTTCCTCCGTCTGGGCCAGATACTCCTCCAGACTTCCCTGAACATAATTTACATTGGCGCACTCTCCCGTCTCCACATGGCGGAGCCGGTTGATCTCCAGATTGACCCAGGAAGAATCGATCACATCCACTTTGGACACCCTGCGGCTGTAGAGGCCGGTCAGAGCGCCGAAATCCGAGCCAATCTGCAGAAGCGTTCCCTCCGCCCGGAACGGATACCACTCCAGCAGGTTTTCCCTCATAGGAGACAGGGCATACAGATAATCAAGACTCACGTTAGTGCTGAGGGCTGCCCGATCGTCCCCTCCGTAAGTCTTTACTATGCCCAGCACTTTTCGTTCCAGTTCTGTTCTCTCTTTTTCTGATCTCATGGTTTCCTCTTTCCTGACGCGCCTTCCGCGTCATTCAGACATTATCCTTTCGTCCTCACAAGAGCTGCCTCCACTTCCGATTCCATATCGTAGACGCCTACGGTGTTCTTGTTGGAAATGACTGTCAGGTTCAGAATATCGTACAGCCGGTGGTATACCACATGCTCCCCCAGCTCAAAGCCGGTACAGCTCATGGACAGCAGATACTCGCCGCCCTGGAGCGTCATCTTCTGGGTAAAGGACACTTCGTACTCGTCTCCGTTTCCTACCGGCTTAATGTCGGTTCCCTCATACATGGTGTTGGTCCCCGACAGGTCCGTACCCTTCTTATCCTTAATGGTATATGTGAAAATGGGCGTCTGTATGGGGGCGTGGAAGCGTATCTTCTCCCTGATGGTAAACCGCTCGCCCTTCAGAAGAAGATTGGTCAGATTCCCCCGCTCGTCAAAAAGTCCCATATCGTAAATCTCAGCCCTCCCGTCGCCGTACTCGGTGCGGTTGGGATTGATGGTCAGCTTGTCCTTCATAAGGCCGCCGCGGGATTTTCCGGAGCCGCCGGCCGTTCCCTCGGAGCTCTCCTTCCCGCCGCCGGCTTCCTCCGTTTCCCGGGGCTGTCCTTCCCCTGCGGCGCCTTCCTTCTGCCTGCGCTCCTCCTCCAGCTCCTCCGCCAGAGAATCCATCTGGTTAGCCAATATCTTCTTGTACAAGTCCACCATATGTCCGGCGGTCCCTTCCGCCACAAAATTGCCTCTGTTCAGAAGGATCACCTTATCGCAGTATTTGAGGATGCTGCCCATATCGTGGGTCACCATGAGAATGGTAGTCCCCCGCTCACGGATCTCCTCCATGCGTCGGTAGCACTTGGCCTGGAAGAACACGTCGCCTACGGACAGGGCCTCGTCCACGATCAGGATCTCCGGCTCCACATTGATGGCCAGGGCAAAGGCCAGGCGGACGAACATACCGCTGGAATAGGTCTTCACCGGCTGATACACAAAATCGCCGATGTCCGCGAACTCCAGGATATCCTGAAGCTTGGCGTCCATCTCCTTACGGGAAAATCCCATCATGCTGCCGTTCATGTAGATATTCTCTATGCCGGTATAATCCATATTGAATCCGGCCCCCAGTTCCAGAAGGGCCGACACGGTCCCATCCACCTTCACTTCTCCCGTCGTAGGGGACAGCACGCCGGTGATGATCTTCAAAATCGTAGATTTGCCGGAACCGTTGGTGCCGATGATGCCCACCGTCTGTCCCTTCTCCACTGAGAAGGAAAGCCCGTTGAGAGCATAGAACTTCTTATGATACTCCTTGTGAAACGGGCTGAGGGATTCCTTCAGCCGGTCAATGGGCTTATCGTACAATTTATATACTTTTGTCACATCTTTTACGATGATGGCATGATCCATTCTGATTCTTCCTCCTACAGTACGTCGGAAAAATGAGGCCGCAGCCGCTTAAAGACTTTAAGCCCCGCCAGGAAAAGCACAGCCGTCACCGCCCAGAAGTACAGCGTGTTCAGAGGTCTCTCCCAAAAGCCGCTGCCGGTCAGCATACTGTCCCGGTACCCGGTGGAAATATAGTACACCGGATTGATTTTCAATACCTGGTCCAGCCAGGCCGGACGGCTGGGGAACATAGCCGGATCCCACATAATGGGAGTCAGCCACATGCCGAACTGAAGACAGATGTTCACGATCTGGGCCATGTCCTTGAAAAACACGTTGACGGCGCTGGTAAAATAAGTCACTCCCAGGGAGAACACGCTGGCCGCCAGGCTGTAGTAAGCCACCTGGATCCAGCTGAACCTGGGCAGGCGGCCGTACAGCAAAAACACCACCGCCATGATAACGACAAAGATTCCGTGAACCAGCAGGCAGGAGATCATCTTGATGATCGGCAGGATCTCCACCTGGAAAACCACCTTTTTCACCAGATAATTGTATTCCTGCAGGCAGCCGGTTCCCGCGTTCAGCGTCTCGCTCACGTAAAACCAGGGCACGATGCCGGGAATCAGCCACAGCACGTAGGGGAAGCCGGGCACCGGCGGCGCGCTTTTAAAGCCCATCTGGAACACGAAGAAATAGATGAGCACCGTGACCACCGGCTGGACGAACATCCACACCACGCCGAAATAGGAACCTACAAACCGTTTCCGAAAATCCGCCTTCGACAGGTCCCAGATCAGTTTTCTCTTTTTGATAATCTCCTTTGACAGAGACAGCAGGTAGTTCATAATGTCATTCCCGTATGTCCGCGCGGCCACGATACCGGCAGCACGGTTCTTTCTCAGAATTTAAAGGTGTCCGCAAGGCCGCCCCATTTCTTATCCTTCTCAGACAGGATCAGTTCCATGCCCTCCGGAATGGGCCATTTCACGCCGATATCCGGATCGTCGTAGGCCAGGCCCCCCTCGTCTCCGGGATGGTAGAAATCCGTCACCTTATAGGCAAATTCCGCCTCATCAGACAGCACCAAAAAGCCGTGGGCAAAGCCTTCGGAGATATAAAACTGCTTCTTATTCTCCGCCGTCAGCTCCACGCCGAACCATTTTCCATAGGTTTTGGACCGGGTCCGCAGATCCACCGCCACATCGAACACCCGGCCCCGAAGTACCCGGACCAGCTTTCCCTGGGGGAACTGCTTCTGATAATGGAGACCCCGGAGCACGCCCTTCACCGACATAGACTGGTTGTCCTGAACAAAAATCATATCAAGACCTGCTTCCTCAAAATCCCTCTGGTTGTAGGTCTCTACAAAATATCCTCTCTCATCTTTGAACACCGTCGGCTCAATCACATAAAGCCCCTCGATCTCACAGGGCGTCACCTTTATCTTTCCCATAAACGGATATTCCTTTCTCACAATCTGGTACAAACTACGCTGAACAGTCTCAGCACTACATATAGGTTCGCGCAGTACATCACATACAATATACTACGGTTTCCATCCTTTGTCAAAACCAACCGGTCATTTTTGCAGGCCATGAGAAGAACCGGCAGAAACGGCAGGAAATACCGGCCCTGGACCCCCTCGATGACTGTGGACGTCCGCGGCGTGCAGGCAATCAGCATAGACAGCATCAGCGCTCCCATACAGACGGCGCAGACTGCAAACACCCAGATTCGCCGGCCGCCTGTGATCCGGATGGACTCACCGGGCTTGCGAAAGGCCAGAAGCAGAAGTCCCGACGTAAACAGCAGGATAAGGGGATACGGCACATTAAGCACCGGATCCAGATTGCCCAGGCTGGAGCCGATCATCGTCAAATGGTACTCATCGATCTGATGCATGACCGTATTATAAAACATCTGAATCAGGAGCATCGGATGATGGAAAAGCAGTTTCAGGCTGAAGCCTGCCTCCTCCGTTCCGGATACAAGAGACTCCGTCGCCGCCGCGTATCCTGCCACCACCTGGCCGTTTACCAACACCATGACCGTCATCCAGGCTCCGGCTACGACAACGGCGGATACCAGCCACCGCCCCCAGCCGCCGAATTTCTTCACGGGAATCAAAAGACACAGCCCCATCATGGCTCCATAGACCATCTTGCAGGGGCCCGCCGCCCCCATAAGGACAGCCAGAATCAGAATATCGCTGATACTTACCTTTTCTTTTCGGTACGCCAGATCCAGACATACGGCAGTGAACAGGAACATACAGGCCAGGATCATCACATCATAGGAAAAAGATGCCGACAGATGAAGGGTCATAGGCAGCATCGCCACGCCGAAAAGCACTTCCTTCCCAAAAGGAAGCCTTCTCATGGCAAGCCAGGTCATGAGAACAAAAAACAGCAGGTTAAACAGTCTTCCCAGATACAAAAGCCACAGGCTGTTCAGATTCAGAAGCCTGGCCAGGGAAATTCCCAGGATCTGGGGGACATAAGCCGCCGGCGTAGTCACGATCGGCGGATAGGGAGACACCACATAATCCGAAACCGTCTCCTGTTCCGGACGGCCTTGATTTTCATCGGCCCTGCTGATCCTTGCTCTCAATCCCTCCATCCAGGAAGCCGAAAATATCCCGAAATCCTGTCCATAAATGAAACGGTAGGTATCTTCCGCCAGTACCTGCCCCAGAAGCAGACCGGCCCGGTCCTTCTCCTCCGATCCGCCGTCTTTCTCCGGATAGAGTCCTGTATGCTTAACCGCATATTCCCCCTTCACATCTTCAATTATCCAATCCTGGGCGCGGACCAGCACATGTCCATCCTCGCTGCCGGACGGCTGTCCCAACAGACGGCTGGACAACTGATAAGCGCTGATATAATGGCTGACCTCATCCGGCGCTGACAGAGGCGGCAAAATCACCATATACATCAGTCCCAGAAGAAGGCCTGCCGCCGGATAAATCTGCTCCAGCTTCCACTGGCGTCCTTTATATTTCTCGAAAAAAAGAACTCCTGCTGCCGCGGCGCTCACCAATCCCAGAATCAGAAGCTTCCCGTACATGCCGCACAGCCATCCGTCTCCGCTTCCGACTGCTCCGGCCTGAACCATGACCAGGTGCCACAGGCCCAGAACCCCTATCACAGGAATCCCGGCTATCCAAAGTCTTTTCTGTCCCTTCATCGGGCATCCTCCCTGCGAAAATCCGCGCCTTGCCGCGTTCTCTCCTTTGTTCCTGCCTCTGCTGCCGTTTTTCCTGAAGAAGCAGCGTCTTCCGACAGTTTTTCTTCACTCAGCTTCTCCTCAATGGCCATCTGCTGCACCAGCTCTTTGATCCTGGTTTCCAGCTGAGAAATGTGAATCGTCATGTAAAACACCTTCACGATCAGCACAAAAATCGCAAACAGGAACAGAAAGTTGGCAGTGGAATAGATTCCCAGACAATGGGCGGCGAAATCCGCCACTCCCGGGAAGATACTGAATACTACCAGCACAAGCGCCAGGACAATCCAGAAGATGGCGCTTTCAATCTGCACCTTGGACTGACGAATCCTGCGCATCATCAGAAACATCGTCGTCACCGACACCAGGATCAGAAGAACCCTCAGGGTCGTGGTCATCATAAATGGTTCCTCCTTTTCTCCCAGTACGCAGGATTCGCCGTGCAGAAACTTATTACTGCCGGGGGCAGCATACGGTACATCTTGCCCAGGCGATAGCCTGCGTATTTGCAGCCGCTTCCGATTATCAGCGATGGCAGCAGCCAGAACCGGCCGTTCCGAAGAAGATGGCCGGCCGTACGCTTCACCAGGCGGATCCCCTCTCCCTCTGCGGGAAGTCCCTCAAACACCTCCGGATGATCAGCCTGGGACACTGCCAGGTCAAAATTTCTCCGAAACTGCTGCATGAATGTCAGATTATGGGAATGTACCACTCTCGCATCAGCCGCATAGGCGACGGCGTATCCCTTCTGGATCACTCCGGCCGCATAAATCATATCCTCATTGAAAATAGTCCGGCTGATAAATCCTCCCTGCTGCTCGAAGATGTCTCTCCAGTATCCGCAGCATACATTGGACGCAAAATACGTCTTGATCCCCAGTTTCGGCAGATCTGCCTTCGTCTTAATCCGGCTCTCCGCCGGATAATTAAAATCCCTCGTATATCTCTCAATGGTCCTGCAGTCTTTGGCCGGAATCTGCCTGGCGTAGGCCATCGCCGTCCGTTCTCCCTCCGGTCCCTTCTGATTCAGGGCCGCCGCCAGCCGTTCCACCAGGCGGGTATCCTGGGGGACTGCGTCATCCGTCATGAAAATCATAATATCCGCTTTGGAAAAACCTGCCCCGAGATTTCTGGAAGCCCCGTGGTCAAACTGCTCTTTCGTCACATGATGGACCGACAGGTTGTCGATTCCCTGATAGCCCGCGTCGTTCCAATATCGTTTTTCCGTATTGACCGCGATAATACGGTTCACCGGATACGTCTGCTTCTCCAGCATCATAAGCAGCCGGGCAAATCTCCTGTCCGGCTGGAATACCGGTATGATCACATCCACACTGAACCTGTTATCCATTCTCTTTTCCCTTCCTGCAGGCCCACAGCCCGCCGGCCGCAAATCCCGCCGCCATACACGTCATCAAAAGCAGATAGGCGCAGGCAGCGCCTCGGATCCCGTCTCTTATAACCATCATGGGGGCAATCACCGCTGCCGCCGCTGTGAGCGCCGCGTAAATGCAGAATATGATCCCCTGCCTGCGGAGAATCACAAGCACATAGTAATACAGATTCAGAATCGCATAGAACCCGCCGCCCAGAACCACAATCACAAACTCCGGATGATACCGGACCAGGCTGCCCTCGTATGCGGAGCCTAAGATTCCTTCCATAATCGCCAGTACCGGCCTGCCCAAAACTGCTGCCAGGGCCACCGCCAGCACGCTCAATGCCGCGATCAGCGCCGAGATCTGTCCGAGCATTCGGTAGAAAGACCGGTAATCTTTCCCGTTCCAGTAATCTGTCAGGTACGTCAGTACCGGACGTATGACAAAGCCCGCTGCCAGATTGATGACCGACGTAGGCATAAAGATTACATTAAAATACCCGGAAGCTGCGTCATCCATATGGGCGTCTATGGCATATTTTGCCGCCGAAAATATATAAAAATCCAAAAACACTGACAGAAACAGCAGAACCGCCGCCTTTGTCAGCGGAACCATCCGTCTGAAATCTCCTCTGGTATCCGCCGCAGGCAGCCTGTTTAGCACCGCCACGTCAAATATGAACACTCCGGCAATCTGCGCGGCCACCGCCGCCCCGCAGGCCGGTATCAGGCTTCGCCCTGCCGCGAGGACAGCCAGAAACACGGTTACCGACAGAATCGTCCGAAATGTATTGGATTTGCCGGTCAGATGAAGGTTGCCGCTTCGCTGAAACTCCGACTCATACACGTCCGCGAATCCGTCGATAACCTTATAGCACACCAGCAGGAATACGGCCAGGGCTTTCTTTGCCGTATATCCGCTGAACAAAAGATACAGAAGCCCCGCCATCACAGCCAGCCCGCAGGTCAGATACCGATGCCGCAGGTAATCGCCAAAACGATACTCCCGGGCGCCGTCTGTAATCTGAAAAGGCCGGAGCCCGAAATACGCCACGATAAACATCTGCTGACCGAAGGTGCTGTAGCCGAAAGCAAAAATTCCGCCTTCATCCTCGCCGACAATCCTCATAACCAGAAAAGCCAGCACCATGCTGGCAAACGCATAACAGAAGCTGCCGACCATATTCCAGACAATATTCTGCTTTTCCTTATTGGGACCTGTCTTCATGAGAAGACCTGCCCACCGGTCAGCCAGGCTCATAGGCCGAAAATCTCCCTTCCCTCTACCGTTTCCGGAAATTCTGTATCAGAAAGATGGATAGCAGCATCCGCATCATATAATTGACCGCCACCGCCGGTTTCAGATAGCTCTCCCCTCCGAGGCGCGGAGCGATAACCACCGGAATCTCCGCCACCTTAGCTCCCTGCTTCAGCAGATAAGATACGGTGTCCGGCTCCGGCCCGTAATTCAGCCTCAGGGCAAACTCCCTGATCATGTCCCGGTTAAACATCCGCATACCGGAGGTGGGATCCGCCACCTTCACTCCTGTTGTCATCCGGATTGCCGCCGAGAGAAGCCGGCTGCCGATCATACGCATGGAAGCATCTTTATGTCCCTCCACAAAGCGGCTTCCAATAACAATGTCGTAGCCCTCTTCCATCTTCTTCCTCATAGGCTCGATAAATTCCGGCCTGTGCTGTCCGTCGCCGTCAAACTGAATCGCGCAGTCATATCCCTTTCGATACGCGTATTTCATCCCTGCCTGAAAGCAGCCTGCCAGGCCGAGATTCACCGGAAGATTCAGAAGGTTATAGCCCCTTTCCCTGCAGATTGCGGCTGTACGGTCTGTAGAACCGTCATTGACCACAATATAATCAAACTGCGGGCAGACTTTTACCAGTTCGTCCACCGCCGTCTCAATATTCGCTTCCTCATTAAATGCCGGTATGATCACCAGTACCCTCTTAAGCTGAGCCATCGTTTCTCCTGTTCCTTTGTCATCGCCGCGGACGAACGCCCGCCAAATCTCCAGGGCTTCCTCCCGGCCTTTATAATATGATGTCGCAGATCATATCTACGATCTCCGGTTCCAGGTCCGCATAAAGCGGCAGCGTCAGAACCTGGCGGGATATCCGGGCCGCCACCGGCGTATCCGCCTCGCTGAAGCGGTCCCGATAGCAGTCATAATTGTTGACACACGGATAAAAATATTTTCTGGCATGAATATCATGGGCAGCCAGATCCGCAAATACCTGATCCCGGTCCTTCCTGTAACCGTCAAAAACCACCGGCATATAAGCATAATTATAACGGATCCGGGGATTCTCCCGGCACAGCCGGATTCCCTTCACGCCCTCCAGCCTCTGACGGTACCGCATGGCCAGGGCCCTCCGCTTCTCAATCTCGCCGTCCACATACCTCAGATTACAGATTCCCATAGCCGCCTGAAATTCATTCATTTTGCCGTTGGCGCCGACAGAGTCTACCTTCTCGTAATCCGTTATTCCGAAATTCTTAAGCTCATACAAAACGGACGCGAGGGCCGGATCCCGGAACGCCACAGCGCCGCCTTCAATACTGTGAAATACTTTGGTGGCATGGAAACTGAACATGGATGCATCTCCAAAAGTTCCGACTCCCTGTCCGTCCAAAGTCTCCCCGAAGGTATGGGCCGCGTCATAGATCACCTTCAGATCATGGCGCCGGGCAATCTCCCCGATCCGCTCCACATCGCAGATATTTCCATACACATGGACCGGCACGACGGCGGTTGTCCTGTCTGTGATCAGGGCCTCCAGCCTGTCTGCATCCAACGTATAATCCTCAGGATTAATATCGCAGAATACAGGAGTCAGCCCGTTGCGAACGATGGCATGGGCAGTCGAAGCGAAAGTAAACGGGGTAGTAATTACCTCGCCGCTGAGATTCATGGCCTGAAGCGTCAGTTCCAGCGCTGTATGGCCATTGACAAACAGCTCCAGATTCGGTACCCCCAGATATTCTTTCAGCTGCGCCGCAAATTCTTTATGATACTGCCCCATATTAGTGAGCCAGGCGCTGTCCCACAGCGGCTTCAGCATCTCCACATACTCCTCAAGAGGCGGCAGAGACGACCTGGTCACCAATACCGGATGGTCCGGTTTTTCTCTCTTCATACGGCTGCCTCCTGACTTTCTATTCCGTCCTGGTGCGGTATTCCGTGTACCGCTTGACCAGATACTGATTCTTTATCCTGCCCGGCTCATCCAGGCGTTCTCCCGCAAAACACCGCATATGGTTGCCAACCATATCGTAGCCGGCCATACAGGAAAATGCCACTCCGCCGGAAAACCTGGGATTGCATTCCAGAAAATACCAGCTGCCTTCCCTCTCCTCTATAAACTCAAAATTAACGCATCCGCAGATATCCAGACTGTTCGCTATGAATCTGCATACTGCCTCCAGTTCTTTATTCCGGAATACATAGACCGAAGTCCCCGCGCCGTTAGGCGTCCTGAGAAGTTCCCTCCTGGGAAGGCTGACCACCTGGCCCGTCCGCGGATTTCTCACCACATCCACCGTAATCACGCAGCCCGGAATCTTAGGCTGAACCAGATAAAAATCCGCTGTGATCCGCATCCGCTCCGCAGCGGCCCGCATCTGATCCGCATCCTCTATCACGACAAGCCCCTGGCTGCTGCGCCCATTGACAGGCTTCAGCACCAGCGGATAGAAAAGCAGCTCATAACCGGTGTCAGCCTCGCTGCGGATCACTTCCGTAAGCCACCTGACCGGAATTGTCTCACAGATTCCCCTGCTTTCCAGAAATTCCGTCAGCATCCCTTTGTCTCTGCACAGGCTGACGGCGCGTTCCGGAGACAGACAGACCGTCAGTCCCATATCACGGGCCGCCCTGCCGCGCCAGCCATTGATCACATCAATCTCCACATCCGTTAGAGGGACCAGATACGTCACCTGATTCTCCCTGCATATCTTTTCCAAAAAAGCCAGATACGCTTCCTCATCCGCTGCAAGGGGCGCCTGAAAGAATCGCTCTACCTCCATGGATGCCGCGATCCACTCCGCGGGATAGATGTCGCAGCCCAACACGCAATATCCCATCTCTTTATATCTTCGGATAACCGCCTCCGCCGAGAACGAACCGACGGCAGTTACCAGCACTGTCTTCTTCATGATAATGGATGTCCTCCAGCCCTCTTTTTACCTCTGTCCCATATGATACAGCCGGAACAGGAACCTGTAAAGCCCCGGCATTCCCGTCTCCAGACGGATAAAAAATCTGTTCCTGAGACTCAGTTCCCGGTAGAATTCCCTGTATTCTCCGGATAAGACCACTCTGTAGTCTCTGTTATTGACTTTCGTCAGAAAATAAATCCGCCGGACAGCTCTTCGAATAACCTTATGAAATCTTCTTCCTGTCGTCTCATCAAATCCCCGGTACATCTCCTTCATCTGAAGATAATACTTCCTGGATTTCTCCTCACGATTCCCCTGCTTCTGCAGCTCTGTCCAGGAATAAGAACCTCCCAGCCTGTAGACGCACATGGGCCTGTCCATGTAATAGGCCCAGCCCCGCGCCGCCGCCATAAGCTGCAGGGGAATATCCGCGATTGGCGCTTTCACGTAAAAATCCGGCAGTTCCCTCACCATGTCGGTCCGAAACATCAGTGATGCCGTGGGATAACCCGAAGTTTTATCAATGATCTCTTCCGGAGAAATCTTCCGGCTTCTCCGGTAGGGCCGCATCCGATGCTCCGTAAACGCTCTTCCCTCCGTCCTGATCTTCGCGCTGTGAAATACCATGGAACAGTCCGGATGAGCTTCCATGAAATCTACCTGCTTCTGCAGTTTCCGGGAATCTGTCCAATAATCGTCCCCCTCGCACATGGCAATGTAGCGTCCCGCGGCCCTGGGGAAATTATAGGTTCCGCTGATATTCGTAAATCCCCGGGAATATTGATTTTCCGACTGGAGAATCGGCTTGATCACATCCGGATACCGGGCCGCATACTCGCGGATAATATCCGCCGTCCTGTCTGTGGACGCATCGTCATGAATCAGCACTTCATAGGCAAAGGACGTCTTCTGGCTCATAAAACCGTCGAGAGCCGCCCGGATATACGGTTCCTGATTGTAGGTAATGCAGCAGATGCTGACCATGACCGGCCCGCGGCTGACGGATGCCATAGATTTCCTCTCCTTCCTATTATTACATGAATTCCTTACATTCTTTGTTCTATATTTTTTCATTTTGCTTACAATTTTACCATGAGGGGGGAAAAAAGTAAATTGTATATGGTATTTTCTCTACAAATGTGGTAAATTAAAGACTGTATACCAGAAGAGGAGGATTTTTCTATGCATAAGAAATTTAAGACCGTATTAGCCGCAGCGCTTACAGCTGCAGTAGCAGTAAGTCAGGCAGCAGCGGTTTGGGCGACCGAACCGGATTACTCCGGCGGTCCTGGTATGTTTTCCCAGCCGAATACTCCGACCTCACAGGAAACCATGACTGAGAATCCTGTCGAGCCGCCCCCCATAAATGTAGCTCCTGACGTGTTGGAGAGGATCAATTCCACAAAGCTTTCCCTTACTCTGCTACGGCCGGACCTTACATTAACCGATGCCGTGTACGTAGGGCCGGAGGGGGCCTCCGTCTCTGTCGATCAGGGCTTCGTATCCATATGTATATTCAACGGCATACTGCCCGGCGATGTCCTCTATCGTGTCTACACCTCAGCCACCGGCTGGTCCAGATGGTTCATGAACGGAGAGCGCAGCCCCTGGGACAGCGGCGCTCTGATCGAAGCCATTCAGATCCGCCTGAACGGTGTAGTTAATGATTACTATGATATCAGCTACGCGGCTACTCTGTCGGACGGCACTTCCTGCGGATGGTCCTACAACGGCGATACCAACGGCACCATGGGCGCAGGCAAATACATTACCGGCCTTCAGTTCTATCTGACACGGAAGGGTGTCTATACTGCCAACAAAAACAACGACCGTGTTTCGTCCGTCACATCCTTTGACGGCATCCAGTTTGGCGAAGGACTTCCTACCTATGTGAGCGGTACCGGCGAAGCCTTTACCGGCTGGGCCTGGGACGGCAACGACCGCTACTATTTCACAGACAACAATGCGGTCACCGGCTGGCAGTATATCGACGGTTACAAATATTATTTCGATGAAAGCGGCAAGCTGGTGACGGATCTGGAGCCAATCATAGGTTCCGGCGGTCCCTATATGATCAAGATCAACAAGCAGATGAACTGCGCTACGGTATATGTCCAGGACGGCGGCAACGGATTTATCATCCCGCTGAAGAGCTTCCTGTGTTCTACCGGCGACGACACGCCCATCGGAACCTTCCATACTCCGGAGAAATATCGGTGGCACCTGATGATCCATGACGTGTACTGCCAGTACCTGACCCGCCTGGGTTCCGGCCTGCATATCCTGCTGCATTCCCCGGTCTATGACGCGCCCAACTACAACGCCCTGCAGACCGATACCTACAATTACATGGGAATCGCCCGTTCTGCCGGCTGTATCCGCTTCATGGTCAAGGACTGCAAATGGATTTATGACAATTGCCCACTGGGCACCACGATCCAGGTTTATAATTCCGCAATTCCCGGTCCCTATGAGAGACCCTGCGTGCCGGAACTGATTTCTCTGACACAGACCTGGGATCCCACGGATCCGGAGGGAATCGCAATCAGTCAGGCCGCGGCTCAGGCCGAGGCGGAGGCCGCAGCAGCAGCCGCTGCCGCAGCCGCGGAAGCAGCTCTCAAAGACAATGCCAGCGTTGAAACCGATTCCGAATTCTGGTCTGCCTGATCTGCCAGGCCGTAAAGCAGCAGGCGCTTACCCTACGGGGCAGGCGCCTGTTTTATTGTTTTCTGTCTTATATTATCTTCTGTTTCTTATTGTCTCCAACAGATACCGGAAGCTTTCCATCCTAAACATCCAGGCCAGGCCCATATAGATGACCGCGCCTGCCAGAATCTGAATCCCCAGCTTCAGCCACACGCCGCCGGGAAGCACAAACTGCAGCCCATATACACACAGGCACATAAATGCCGAAAGCAGAATGGAAGAAGCGATATCCCTAAGCTGCCGGCCTACGCTGTATCCAAGAAGCTTCTTATTGGGCCAGGCGTTGATAAACACGCACAGGAAATCGACGGAAGCTTTGATCGATACAAGGATAACCGGACTGTACCGGATTCCGATGACCAGGCCGACGATTCCTACCATTTTCTTGATTATCTCCAGTCTGAGGAAAATATCGCTGCGGCCTACGGCATTAATGGCCTGAAGATTGGTGATGTGAATCGGATAGAACGCATAGGCCACGCACATGATCCGCAGATAAGGAACACAGATCAGCCATTTTTCCCCGAGAAGCGCCAGCACCATGGTGTCCGCCACCGCAATCAGGCCGAACAGCATAGGAAGCACCAGAAACGAACTGGTACGGATTGCCCGGCTTGTCATGCTCCTCACCATGCCTATGTCCTCCTGCTGGGAGGAAAAAGCCGGAAGAAGCACCGCCTGGATCGCCGCGCTTAAATTGGTCGTAATCAGTCTGGGAAACTGCTCGCCCCGGTTGTACGCCCCCAGCATCGCATCATTGTAAATCTTTCCCATGATCAGCCCGTACAGATTGGTAAAAATCGTGTCGATCAGGGAAGCCAGCAAAAGTTTCCAGCCAAATGACAGCATCCCCTGTACTCTGCTCAGGGAAAACACCTGCCGGGGCCTCCACCTCACATGGATAAACAGACTGACCATCAAAGCCCCATAATAGACCATCTGCTGGCCTACCATGGCCCAGACCCCGTATCCGGTGTACGCCATGGCAATACTCACAATGCCGGAAACAGCCGCCGCCGAGATCGTCGCCAGAAACAGTCCCCGGAACTCCATCCTTCTGGATACATAAGCTGTCTGGACGGAAATCACAGCGCCCGGAAACAGCACCAGCCCCAGCACCCGGACAATCTGCCCCAGAAGAGGATTGCCGTAGAACCGTCCGATTGCCGGCGCAGCCAGATAGAGAAGCCCATAGATAACTGCGGCCGCAGCCAGGCTGAAATAAAATACAGATGAAAAATCCGTCTCGTCAGAATCCTTCTTCTGAACCAAAGCGACACTGAAACCGTTCTGAACGATCACATTGGATATGGTGATGAAAATCATAATGATCCCCACCTGCCCATACTCCGCCGGGCTCAAAAGCCGGGCCAGAATCACGGCAACCACAAACTGAAGACCCTGGGCTCCTCCGTTCTCCAGGATCTTCCAGAAAAGACCTTTGATGATCTTATTTTTCATCTCTTTGTCCGCCGGCACTTCCGTCACCTCGTGTTCGCTCTGATTTCCATGCGCAGTTCTTCTCAGACGCTGCCTTTCCCCTGACTCTCGCACCACTGCTGAAATGTCATCTGATACCGCTTTCCCAGGATTCCTTCCAGTTTTGACGCGTCAAAGACCGTATCTCCCGACTCGATCCGATAACTGATGTCCGGCCACTCCCGGTACTCAATTCCCACGCCAAACTGCCGGGCAATCGCTTCCGCCATCTCCCTCAGGCTGTAATCTTCCCCTCCGATATTGAAGACGTCATTGCTGCAGCGTTCTGAGAGCGCGCCTTCCGTCAGGTAACGGCACAAATCTCCAATATAAGTAAGCGTCCTGCGCATCTCGCCGCGGCCGTAAAGAGATATCGCTTCTCCCTTTCGGGCCCTGCCCAGCATAAAACCCGCGGTCCCGTAGGAGGATGCTCCCGCCGTCAGCGTTCCGTAAGGCACGCAGATCCGAAAGATACAGTATTGTACGCCAAATACCCGGTGATACATCTGAAGATAGTTCTCACAGGCGAATTTATTCATGGCGTAGATTGTCTTAAATTCCTTCCCGGCATCCTCACCCAGCTTCCCGGGCCGCCCCTTATATACCAGGCGGGTAGACGGAAATACGATCTTCGCCCGGGATTTCCGGTTCACATATTCCCGCAAAAGATTTAAAAGGCCGTATTCATTGACCTTCAAAAATGTGTCAAAATCCTGAAATCCGTCTGCGCTTCCGGTTTTTCCGGCAAAAAGGTAGAGGATATCGCAATCGAAATTGATTTTTCTGACTGACTCCTCCTGCAGGATATCGGTCCGGACATAGGGGCCGAAGCCGTCCGCCTGCGTCTCCCCCAGATCATACAGAAAAAGCTCGTACGTTTCCGGCTGCCGCCGCAGCAGATGAATCAAATTTCTGGCAATGTAACTGTTGGCCCCCACAACGGCGATTCGTTTTCTGGGCATATCCGCGCCTCCTCCCGCGCCCGGCCTTTTCCCGGCCGGACCTTTTCACCGCGCCGTCCCTGACAGCCGGCAGAACTCATCGATATAATCCGCCTGACGCTGAATCCTTCCGTAGGCTTCTTCTCTCACGTTCTCATCGCCGATGCATCGCAGAAAATACTCCAGCGATTTTCGGAAGGCATCGTCGGCGGGCAGTTCAATTTTTTCCTCCGTGCCGTTGAAGCTAACGCTCATCTGAGGCACGTAGCCGGCAGGGGCTGTGAGAACCCGGTTCGTCCGGAGCGTTCCCCTGCTTCCCCAGACCTCCAGCTCGCATTTATAGTCGTTGTCCATACCAAAGGCCAGATGGGCGGTAACGCCCCTGTCGTTCATCATGACCGCCGAGCCATACATATCCACATCAAACCCATCGATTCGATTTCGCGCCGCCTGCACCAGACGCGCCGTGTCCCCCAGAAGCATGGACGCATACCGCACCGTGTACCCGCCGCAGTCGATCAGCGCGCCGCCTCCCAATGCCGGATCGTAGCGGAAATCGTTCTTCGCGCGCATGGGGAACCCGAAAGCGATCCGATACAGCCGTACCTCGCCCAGCCGTCCGGACTCTATATAATCGTGAATCGCGGCAAGCTGGTTATGAAACACGAACATATAGTTTTCGTGGAGCGCCAGGTGGTTTTTCCCTGCCTTCTCGATCAGCCTTCCGGCATCATCTCCCGTGAGCACAGCCGGTTTTTCCGCCAGTACATGTTTCCCCTTTTCCATGGCCCGCATCGCCCACATATAGTGCAGCGCCGGCGGAAGCGGTATATAAATGGCATCGATATCCGGAGAATCCACAATCTCAGCGTAACTTCCAAACACCTTCCCTCCGTACTGACGCACAAACGCCTCTGCCTTGGCCATGTCTTCCGCGAGGACTTCCTTCTGCCGCTCCGTCAGATCAGCGGCCGGCCCATGGAACCGTTCCATGGGGCTGCTGACGCCCACTCCCACAAACCGGAATTCCCTGAGCCCGGCCAGCGCCGGCATAAACCGCCGAAAGGCAATCTCTGACGGGCATATCACTCCCAGTCTGATCATCACGTTTCCCCTTCCGTCTATTCCATTCATATTCCCAGCAATGACAACAGATTTCTGAGCTGAATATTCACACAGTTATTGGACTGGATCATATGATTCAGCGTTCTGTAATCCGCCCAGAAATATCCTTCCGGCAGCGGATTCAGTTCCCGGGCGTCGATCTTCAGAATCACATTCCGGTTCTGCTCATGATAGAATCTGCCGCCTTCCTCCGACAGCAGATGGTCGAAGAGGACGCCCTTTCCGGCATCCAGCTTCTCCCAGAAGAGCGCTTCTGCCGAATCCTCCGTTCTTCTGCCGTGGCTGGGCTCCAGCTGGATGCCTGGCCCCAGCTCTATCTTGTCAAAAGATCCGATCTCCACCCGCGGCTTTACCAGAAATCTGGCAGCGCCGCCGATATCCGCGGTTATTAATCCCAACACCGCCTGCCCGGCCGCCCGGAACAAAGGCTGCGACCAGTGCTGTACCTCCCGGCCTGAAATCGCTATATCATAATAGCGGATAGAGAAATCCGCCGGCTTTCTGCAGGTGATCCCCCATTCGTCATTCTCCCAGTCCACCAGCTGGTTCAAAGGAACCATCACCGTCTTGATATCCCGATACATTTTGCAGTTATTGATGCTCTGCCAGATAGCGGGAAGGGTCTCCGATATGTCGGTCTCAAACATAGAGCGGAAAAGCGCCCTGTCGCTAAAAAGATCTCCCAGCTCTTCCTTCTCCGTCTCTGTCAGGTCAGACGTAGCCAGAGGCAGTCCTGACAGAACCGTTCTCGTATCCATATTGACCAGGTTGTCAATCCGCATCATCTCTTTCAGCTGCCCCAGCGTCATCCACCGATAGTTGGGAAGCACTTCGATCTCCTCATCCACCTCGATCAGGATATTCCGGTTGCGCTTCTTATAAAAACGCGCCGCCTGCTCCGACTGAATCTGATCATAAATCACCCGGTATCTGGACGCGTTCTCAAAATACTCAATATACGCGGGAAACTTTCCGCCATGGGCCCGGGTGAAATTGCTCTTCGTGGCCTGAAGCGTGGGCGATATCTGGATACAGTTTACATTTCCCGGCTCCGTCTTCGCCTGCATCAGGAAATGAAGAACGCCTCCGATCTCCCTGCACAGAATCCCCAAATATCCAATCTCCGGCTGTACAATGATCGGCTGTTCCCGTACAAACTCATCCCCTTCAAACTGCCGAATCCCCTTAATGGAGAAAAAGCTTCTCTTCCGGTTCAGAACCTCGCCGTTGTAATCGTCAAAAAACCAAAAAGAACTGTCATTCAGGCTGCATTCTTTAATTTGTACCGTCGTTGTCCGGTTAAGCTCCTGAATCCAGCTGAGAAGTTCTTCTGTCGAGTAAAGTCCGCCCTCCGCGCAGCGCCATGACTCAAGAATCCTTTGGATATATTTCTTCATGCGGTCCTCCTCTGTGATCGCCTGGACGTAAGCGCCCGAAACACCCGGACCTCCATCCGGATTGCCCAAAACCAGATACGCGCCGCAAGCAGCTGTCCTGGCTTTGCGGACAAATAATGCTTCAGATAGTAGTACACGCTTCTTTCCCGCAGCCGCTGCCGGTCCAGTTCCGCAGCAAACGATTTGCTGATGGAAACAGAATGATGGTGCTGATAACTCTGAGTCAGAAGCAGCACGGTGGCAAATCCGGCCTTCTTCATCCGCCGGCCCAGAATCATCTCTTCCTGGTACAGAAACACATTCTCATCGTAACCGCCGCAGGCCGCGAAGGCAGCGGTATCTACCATCAGCAGGGAACCATGAACCACATCCACTTTCACCGCTTTTTTGTCTTTAAAATAGGAAACCGGATAATATACCTGATTCCGGAAAAGGCGGCGGCTTACGGGGCCCATATACAGCAGTTCCCGCCAAACGCCGTGAAGCGGCCAGGCGCTTTCATACTTTCCAAGGCCCTCCTGTTCCATGCGGGGCGCCGCAGCTCCCACCTCCGGATGGCACTGAAATATCTGGGCCAGCCGGTTCACGCAGTCCTCAGAAAATTCCACATCCGGATTGGCAATCAGCACATGGGTCGCTCCCAGTCTCTCCGCGGCCCAGCGGATGCCAAAATTATTCCCGGCCCCGTAGCCGCCGTTATTTTTCGCGCGGATCACAGTCACCTTCTCATCTGCCAACCGTCCCAGAATCTCAAAGGAATCATCCATCGAGGCGTTATCCGCCAGAAGAATATGCTTAAAACAACGGTACCCTCGAATAGAACGCACCAGCTTGGCAGTCGTCTCCGCGTCATTATAATTCAAGATCAAACAGACAATATTCATACGTTTCTTTCCTTCTCCCACTCTCCGGCAGACGGAATCGTAACGCATTGCGCCAGTGTCTGCAGCCTGGAGCTTTTATAAAAATGGGTCCGCATAATATTGCGGAACCGTCCCGCCGGCGACTGGAACGGAAGCGCCAGAAAGGCCCGCAGGACCCCTCTCTGATATGGGCTCATCTGTCTGCCGTAGATTCTGCCGAATTCGGCTGCCTGGGCGAACATTCTTCTGTAATTTTCTTCCACCTGCTCCCCTCGCGTCAGCCGTTTCTTCATATCCTCCAGGCTTCCCGTCGCCTGCGCTCCCAGCACATTGCTCTCATGCTGGCGGTATTTATACAGCGGTTTCCGCACACATAGGATCTTTCCGAAGCAGGCGGCGCAAAGCGCGATCCACCAGTCATGCATAAAGCAGACGGCGGGTGCCGGAATCAGAAGCCGCGCCATGCTGCGGTTCATCATCAGCGCGCCCCCGGTCACCGGGTTCTCCACAAGGACTTCGGCGAAGGATGTTCTGTCCGGATTACAGCGGCTGTACGCCAGAAAACTCGGAGCGATCCGATGGAGTCCGGCATCGACGACCTCCATATCCGAGAAGACGACCATCGGCTGTGCCGCCTCCGCCTTTTGAAACTGCGCAAGGAGAACCTCTGTCTTCCTCCTGTGCCACACATCATCCTGATCGCTGAGCATCAGATAATCCGCATCCCCGGCCTGGGAAAGCAGCCAGAAAAAATTCCGGGCCGGCGCCGGCATGCCTTCTCCGCCGGCCGCCCCGGAATGGTGTCTCAGCAGGATCCGCTCCGGATATCTTTCCTTATATTTCTGAAGGATTTCTCTGGTGCCGTCTGTCGAGCCGTCATCCGATGCGAGAATCTCTATATCGGGTACCGTCTGGGACAGAATGGAATCCAGCTGCTCCGCAATATAATCCGCGCCATTGTAAGCAGCCAGCAATACCTTAATCCGCGGTTTTTTCTGATTTGTCTGCATGTGATCTCTTCCTGTTCCTCGCCGCCACAATCCGCATGGCCAGATGTTCGCTGATAAACCACCGGATCGGGGGGCAGACTGCCGTGGCATAATCCATCAAATGATATGCCATCATGTAAAATTCTTTTCCCTTCTCTTTCGGCGTACCGGCCCACGGGGTCATAGCCAGATATTTCTCATAAGCCTTGCGGTAATGGTTCATATTGCCTGCAATCCAGGGCCGCTCATCTCCTGCATAGTGAATGATAACCGGATGATGCTTTGCCTCCTTAAATTCCGCTTCTGTCACTCTGGCATAGGAAGGCATATGGCGAACCAGATCTTTATAGGAAAAATAACGATAATTAGGGAAGAAATTGTACTTCGGCGGCAGGGTCTTTATCTCCTTTTGAAGCGTTCCGTTCACCATATCCTGATCGCAGGCAAAAAGCTTTCCTTCCTTTTTCTCATAAAAATCCAGAAGACGCCCTTCGGCATCCGTCTCCCTCCAGCGTTTCAGATCGATCAGCAAAACACCCGCGTCGATATAGATATCCTGTCCGGTAAGCCCCAGATTCTTCTTAACCTCAGTATAGATCGTCGGTTCCATAACCGCAGCCAGCACGTATCCATCCAGATTCGTCCTCCACAATTCCATCAGGGACTGGGCAATAACCGTGTCGCAGTCGATATACAGGATACGGCCTATTTCTTTCGGAAGCAGGCGGCCGGCAAACAGCCATCCTGTCACGCTGATATCAAAACCGCCCTCGGCAGTATGGCTCAGATACCGGGTCACATCCGGAAGCTCAATAAAAACAAGCTCTCTGCCATACTGCGCCGCAATGGCATGCAGCTTCTCCTGACTCTCCCGGCTGATCCCCATGGATATCACATAAACCGTAAGCTTTTTTACCCTCCGGTTCCGGTCAAACAGAGAGGTCATGGATACCGCAAGGTGTCTGGCATAATTGTCCTTACATGCATAGAGAATATTCATACGTCTTTTCCTTCCGTGTTCTCCCGATCTTCCGCTTCGGGACGCAGATTCTTCCTGTTGATTAGTATATTCCACTTTGTTCCTATTTTCAATCCCGTAAATTATCTTCCGGCCGGCGCATTCCTTCTCACTCTCCCGGGCAGATCAAATATCTGCGCAAAAAGCCACTCCAGGCACACGATCACCAGATTGTCATAGAAAAATGCCGCCGCCAGGCTGACTGCCAGCGTGCAAAACACCGCCAGGGGCACAAACGTAATTCCCAGTGCCTGTTTGACGATATAATTCAGAACAAGCCAATGTATCAGCAGGATGGAAAAACTGTACTTGCTCAAAACCATAAGCAGCGCAGGGGCCTTCGCGAACAGCCCGCTTCCATGGAACCGGAAAAACAGAAAGCAGACGCAGGCAAGTATCATGGCGGCCGGCGATGTATTGTAAAACAGACTGCTGTATTCTTCCATTCGAACTGTCACATAGATCATGGAAAGCAGCGCGATGCCTCCTCCTGCCCAGAACACCCGGCGGTACCTTTCCGCGGCCTTTGTCGTGCAGAAGTATCCCACAAGACCCACGGATTCCCATCCAAGAAGCCACGTGGTTCCGGCGAAATTGATTCCCCACAGGGGCAGATAAAGGAAAATCCCATGCACCAGAAAAATAACCAATACCATACCGGAAAGCATGGCATCATCCATATTCTTTACCATCACCCGCAGAAACGGAGCGCTGATATAAAACATCAGTATCACAAACGCAAGCCAGAAGTGCGGCGTGAAGACGTTGGTATTCGCCGTAAACTCCTGAATCAGCTTCATCCACCCTGAAGGATAGAATACCGAAAGCCCATCTGCCCAAAAACTGTAGAACAGATAGTAACCGATCATCGGAACCAGTACCCGCATAACCCGTTTCCGGTAAAATATATGGAGCGGTTCCTCCCTGCCGTTCAAAAGCAGGGCGCCGCTTACCATGACAAAAAGCGGATTGCAGACAAAACAAAGGCCTATCAGGATGTTCCACAGACAAACAGCGGCATCTCCCTCAAGACCGGCCAGGGAACCCTGAAGCGTATGAAGCGTAATCACAAGGATCATGGCAAACACCCGCAGATAATCAAAATACGCGATTCTCTGACGGCCGCCGCCGTATCCCATAAGCAGTTCCCTCCCATAGCTGCCGGCCGTATGTCTTCTCCGGTATAAATGGATGACCGCGCTGGCTGTCACTACCAGCGCAACCATCAGATAATTTCGAATGCTCAGTGAAAGCCTGCCCTCCCAGTGAATGAGCTCCGTAAAAACGTATATTATAATGGTCGCAAGAAAAACGCTCACGGCGAAGGCTGCTTTTTTTATCATATCCGTTTTTCTCCTATATATGGGTTCTGTTCCGCACTCCCCATCAGATTTCCATGACCGCCCAAACGGCCCGTCCTGACCGGTATCTGAATCATCCCGGCCGGAATGGCCTCGGAAAAGGTATCAGTCCTTCAGGGCTGTGATCGGGACGACAAACACACCGTCCGGCCGCCGGTAGGCCGCCTTCGTCATACCGCAGATCACCCCCAGCACCGCCGGCGGTTTCCCTTTCGGGTCTTCCTCAAATTCCTTCTTTAATTTTACAAGACTTTCCGCCGCGGTGTCAATCTGATTCGCTCCCAGCTTAATCTCAAAGGCGCACCACCGCCCGTCTGTCAGTTCGATCACCGCGTCGATCTCCCGACCCTGATAGTCCTGATAATGATAGAGGGCACCGCCGAAGGATTCCGCGTATATCTTCAGATCCCGTTCGCACAGCGCCTCAAAGAGGAATCCCAGGGTTTTCAAATCTCCCAAAAGCCCCTGCGGGGATACCTTCAAAAGGGCGCAGGCCAGGGACGGATCCGCGAAATGCCGCTTCACGGCCTGCTTCACTCTGACGGAGGAGCGGACGCCGGTAGAAAAGGGAAGCTGATTATCCGTAAGGAACAGCCGTTCAAAAATGTCCAGATACTCCTTTACCGTCTCCACATCAATATCCTCGTCGTCAATCTCAGAGATGTCATTCTTCAGCTTCTTATTGGTGGCGGTGGTACTCTCATTCCTGGCCAGAGACCGAAGCAGCAGGCGCATCTTCATGGTATTGCGCTTAATTCCGTCCATGCGGTACACATCATCATCGATGACCGCGTTCAGATATTCCTCCGGCAGAAGCGCCGCCTGATCCGCCGGCATCCCGATGCTTCCCGGCCAGCCGCCCCGGATGATCAGCGCGATCAGCTTCTTCAGATCCGCGTCCTCCGTCATCGCGGGCGTCATCTCGCCGCGGCACAGCGCCTCCAAAGACACCTGGCCGGAAGAATCTCCGGATTCATACAGGGACATGGGCCGCATCCGCAGCCGGCCGATCCTTCCCGCCCCGCTGTGCAGGATTCCCTTGTGGTTCGGCGTGGCGGAGCCGGTCAGTATGAACTGTCCCTTCCGCGCCGTCTGGTCTACCCGGTAGCGGACCGCGTCCCAGATAGGCGGAACCTCCTGCCACTCGTCGATCAGCCGCGGCGTCTCCCCCTCCAGGATCAGCTCCGGAGACAGCTCCGCCAGCTGCCGGTTCTGAAAATTCCCGGCCGGATCCCCAATGAATATCTCGCTTTTGCTGTGATAAGCGGAAGTCCAGGTCTTTCCGCACCATTTGGGACCTTCTACACAGACCGCGCCAAACACGGATAAATATTCCTCCAGCTTCCGGTCAATAATACGTGGTATATAATTCATTCCTCTCACTTTGCCCTTCACCTCTGGGCTTATTATATACCAACCCGACAGATTTTACAAGTTCAATCCGATTAATTTCAAAAATTCATCCCGATTGATTTTTAATTTTCATCCCGATTAATTCTATATTTTCAATCCGACAGATTTCAAAAGAGCGAATCTCCCGCCGGAAATCCGCCCCTTTTTCTTCTCAGTCTGTTTCCTGTTTCAATCCGCACAGTTTTTAAAACCGATACAGATTCAGTCCGATCTCTTCACTGAATTTTCTCTCCACCGCTCCGTCTATGACGCGGATCACGATCTCAGCCGTGGCGCTTACCACCGCCCGGTTCAGATGGCCGCCCACAACATTTCCCTTCCTGTCTCCTGCGCTCATATGAACATGGAGATAAGGCTGTCCGTCTTTTCTGGTAAGCGTCCCCACAAGGGATGTGATCTCGTAAAGCCCTGAAAAATCGTTGGAATAATATTTCTTTTCCGCTGTATCAAATACGCCGGTGGTAAACTCTTTTATGGCTCCCAGGCCGCTGATCTCCGCCAGCGCGATCTGCTCCGCCTCCGCCACCGCAAGCAGCTTCTCGCAGATTTCCTCATCCGGATCTGCTCTCAGTATGATCGTATCGTGAAAACGCCGGTATTCCATATAATCTCTCCTTTCACAGTGCAGGCAGGCCGTCTTACGGTCCTGCCGGATTCTGTTCAGTTATTCCTCTCCATATACTCCATCATGGCTTTCGCGGCCCTTTTGGCCTCAGCCACCGCGTGTACCACAGTTTTGGGACCATGCACCACATCTCCGGCGGCAAAGACCCCCGGAATTGTCGTCGATACCGGACAGCCCCGCTGACACATGGGTTTTTTGCAGTTTAAGCAGCGGTTCGCTTCACCAATAATATGTAACGCCATAAATAACCTATCTCTTTTCTACATTAGTCCTTGCCACCAGCTCACGGCCCAGGGGGCACATGATACAGGTCAGATTCCTTACCATAACACGCTTACCTCCAGATTCCCGTGGTCTTCCAGTCTGGCCGCCTGAACCGGCATCTGGATCATCTCAGCCGGAAGGGCCTTTCTCATCTTCTTCTCAGCCACTATATTCCCGTTCTGCGACAGCCGGATCACACAGTTTTTCACCGGCCTTCTCACACGCAGAGAAATCTTAAAATCATTTCTTCCGCTGATCCGCTGCGGAATGGTATGGGTCACATTGCCGTCGGTAACCACTTCAAGTTCACACCGGGGAAGGCTTCCGTCTTTCAGATACTGATACGCGGAGTCGGCCAGCTCTTCCGCTTCCATGGACACAAAATCCACCAGATCATGAACCTGGAGGACGTTCCCCGCCGCAAAGATTCCTGGAACCGAAGTCTGATGGTACTCATCCACCACTGCTCCCCTGCTGCGGTCATCCAGTACCACGCCTGCCGCCAGAGACAGTTCATTCTCAGGAATCAGTCCTACCGAGAGAATCAGCGTGTCACAGGGATACTCCCGCTCCGTTCCGGGGATGGGATGCATATAATCGTCCACCTCAGACACAACCACTGCCTCAAGCCGATCCGTTCCCTTAATCTCTGTCACCGTGTGGCTCAGATACAAAGGAATCCCATAATCGTTTAAACACTGTTCAACGTTGCGGGGGAGTCCGCTGGCATAAGGCTGAACCTCGAAAACCGCCTGTACATGAGTTCCTTCCAGAGTCAGCCGCCGGGCCATGATCATGCCGATATCGCCGGAGCCCAGAATGACAATCTCTTTTCCCACCATCTTATTCTGAAGGTTAATATAACTCTGGGCGACTCCTGCGGTAAACACGCCTGCGGGACGGCTCCCGGGAATGCTGATCGCTCCCCTGGTACGCTCTCTGCAGCCCATGGTCAGAATCACCACTCTGGTTCGTATCTGAATCAGCCCGCTCCGGGAAGACGCCGTCACAATCCTGTGGGGGCGATTCCGAGAATCCGCTTTCCCTTCCCCGCATGATCCGCCAGCCGATTCCGGCATGTCCTCCGTCTCCGCTGCCGGTTTCTCATACGTAATGTCGATCACCGTCGTATCCGTCACATAGGGGATTTTCTTTTCCTCCACTTTATCGATAAACCGCTGGGCATACTCCGGTCCGCTCAGCGTCTCGCCAAACCGGGTAAGACCGAATCCGTCATGGATGCACTGCCTCAGGATCCCTCCCAGACGATGTTCTCTCTCCAGAATCAAAATGTTCCGGACGCCTCTCTCCCACAGCCGGACCGCCGCCGCCAGACCGGCCGGACCGCCGCCAACAATCACTACATCCGTCTCTCTCATTCTTCCTCCCCCACTTCCTAATCCTTATCTCCTGCAGAATCCATACGCATAAACAAAAACATAATTTAGTTTTACCATGATTCTTGTTTTCATTCAATAAGTTGTTCAGAAAAAAGGTCCGCTGAATTACCGATTTTGGCATCTCGGATTCAGATCTTTGTCAGCAGATTGTTTTCCCGGAAAATCTTGTCGGCAATGGCACTGGCCAGACCGACCCCAAGCGCATTACCGCGAGAAGCCTCACTCAGATTCAGAAAACAGGTTCTCAGCACCTGTACGCCGCCGGTGACATGAGGAGTTGAAAAGGTGCCGGTTATGTTCAGATCTACGCCAGTACCGCTGTAATTTTTGCCTATCTCGTCTACAACCAGGACATCTCCTTCACCTATGATCAGTTTGGAATACAGGGAATCGCAAACAATATCGGCGCTTTTTCAAGCACTATCTTTGCCATGGTGGGAATATTCTGATTGATCACATCCATGCCGTTGGACTCATATGCGTTTTTATCCAGGCAGACCATTCGGCCCCTCTCAGATCAAGTAATCGGTGCCGGATTAAATATGGGCCTGGGAATATCCTGATTTGCCGTCAGGCCTTCCATAACCTCGGTTTTGTCCTTCGTATCCTGGATGACAACCGCGACACTATGATCAGGGACATCAGCGTAAAAACTGCCGTTCATTCCATGATCCGGGCGGACAAAGGCTCCGGTTCTGCGAATGCCGTTAGTGGGCGCCGGCTTCCACTGCCATACGGGCCTCATTGACCGTGTTCACAGTCTGAATCGCCTTCATGTAATCCACTTCGATGTTCTGTTCTTTTACCACCTTGCGCGCAGTCTCAAGCATGTCTTCGTTGGGAACCAAAAGCGCTATCTTAACCATATCCGCCTCCGTCTTTGCCGCAGAACGAGAATCTTGTCCCGCGTTCGCCTGCTAATGAATCGGGCTGAATGTCTTCACCACCCGGAACGCCTGTTCCACTGTTGCAGCCATATTATATTTCGCGTTTTCACTGTCCATCGCCTCCGCCAGCGTCACTACGGTCTGAAGAATCGGGAAGAACGCGTCGATTCCCTCTTTGTTGCAGGCCACCGCGTCCCTGGTCACGCATCCGGAAAATCCCAGGACCGGCTTGCCGAACTGTTTGGCCGTTTTTGCCACGCCGATGGGAGCTTTGCCCATGACGGTCTGTCCATCCAGACGGCCTTCCCCTGTCACCACGATGTCCGCGTCCTTCACATAGTCCGCCAGCTTCGTCTCCTCCAGAACAATTTTAATGCCTGATTCCAGAACCGCATTGGTAAATGTCCGGAAAGCAAATCCCAGGCCGCCTGCCGCGCCGGTCCCAGGATACTCCGGATCGGCGTCCGGATATTTTTCCTTCGCCACTTCCGCGTAACGGCGCAGCCATCCGTCCATGGTTTGGATCATCTCCGGAGTGGCGCCCTTCTGCGGTCCGTAGATGGCGCTGCAGCCCTTCTCCCCGCAGAGCGGATTGGTCACGTCGCAGGCGATCTTAAAGGAGCAGTCCTTCAGTTCCGGAATCACATCCTCGTCTGTAATCCGGGCCACATCCGCAAGACCTTTCCCAAAGCAGGAAACCTGATTGCCATCTTTATCCAGAATTCCGTAGCCCAAAGCCTGCAGCATACCGATACCTCCGTCGTTGGTGGCGCTTCCGCCGATTCCCACGATGAATTTGCGGCAGCCTTTCCTGATAGCATCGCAGATCACCTCTCCCACGCCAAAGGTCGTGGTATTCATGGGATTGCGCAGCTCATCAGGCACCTGAGTGATACCGGCCGCCCCGGACATCTCGATAACAGCCGTCGTCCCTTCCACGATTCCGTATTGACAGACCACCGTCTCGCCCAACGGCCCGGTCACTTCCACCCACTGCAGTTCGCCGCCCATCCCAAAGGTCAGAGCCTCCACGGTTCCCTCGCCTCCGTCCGCCAGGGGCCGCACGCAGACCTCCGCGTCCGGATACACCCGCTTCACGCCCTCGGCAATGGCCGCTCCGGCTTCCATGGATGTTAAACTTCCTTTCAATGAATCAATTGCTACTGTTACTTTCATGACAAACGCCTCCTTATTCTCTGCAGGATTGATTTTCCCGGCTCTTCCGGCTCTTTCGGTTCTTCCAATCACGGCGCGGCCGCCTCCGCCCGGAACAGCTTCCTGTTTTGTTAAGAATATTGTATAAAAATGAAAACAAAAATGCTATTGACTGAATGTATAAATCGGCAGGTCTATTTTTTGGCATTCCAACAATCTTTCATTTTGTGAATCAAATTATTTCAATCATATTTCATGTTTTATATTTTGCAATATTGTCCCGCAATGATCAGATAATTTTGCGGCCGAATGCAACGATTTCCGCAATTATTTTTTCACATATAAAAACTGCCCCGAAATCTTTCTTCGGGACAGTCTTCGCCTTTTCACGCTAATCTATTTTTCCGTTCTCTTCACGCTAATCCGTACTCCTCCGCCCTCTGCATGGCGGACTCAATCACCTTGTCCATATCATAATATTTGTACTCCGCCAGCCGGCCGCCGAAGATCACATTCTTCTCCTTCGCCGCCAGCTCCGCGTATTTGGCGTACAGGCCCTGGTTCCGCTCATCGTTGACCGGATAATAGGGCTCCATGCCCTCCTGCCATGCGGCCGGATACTCCCGGGTGATCACGGTCTTCGGCTGGGTGCCGAACTCAAAATGCTTGTGCTCGATGATCCGGGTGTAGGGCGTCTCCCGGTCCGTATAATTGACCACGGCCACGCCCTGGAAGTTATCCGTATCCAGAAGTTCCGACTCAAAGCGCAGGCTTCGGTATTCCAGCCTTCCGAACCGGTAATCATAATAGGAATCGATGGTTCCCGTGTAGACCACCGTCTCTCCCATAGCGTCATATTTCTCCCGGTTCTCCAGATAATCCACGCCCAGTTCCACATCGCAGCCCTCAAACAGCTTATCCGTCAGCACGTTATAGCCGCCGATGGGAATCCCCTGATACAGGTCGTTAAAATAATTGTTGTCATAGGTGTAGCGGACCGGCAGCCGTTTGATGATAAAGGCCGGCAGTTCCCGGCAGTCCCGGCCCCACTGCTTCTCCGTATAGCCCTTCACCAGCTTCTCGTAGATATCACGGCCCACCAGGCTGATGGCCTGCTCTTCCAGGTTCTTCGGTTCTCCGGTTACGCTGCCTTTCTGTTTGTCGATAATGGCCTTCGCCTGCTGCGGCGTGGAAATACCCCACATCTTGCTGAAAGTATTCATATTAAAAGGCATATTGTACATCTCGCCCTTGTAATTGGCCACCGGACTGTTGGTATAACGGTTAAATTCCGCCAGGCTGTTGACAAAGTCCCACACCTTCCGGTTGCTGGTATGGAAAATGTGGGCGCCGTATCTGTGAACATGAATCCCTTCCACGTCCTCGCAGTAGATATTTCCGCCCAGATGCTCCCTCTTCTCCACCACCAGGCAGGTCTTTCCCGCTTTCCCGGCCAGATAGGCCCATACCCCGGCAAACAAACCGCCTCCTACAATAACATAATCATATGTTTTCATGCTGGTCTTCTTCCTTTTCTGTCTTCTTTCCGGTTTCCGGCTTTCCTGCTTTATCCGCCTTCCCTGCTTTGCCCGGTTTCACCTTCCTTACGGATGAGTCTTTTTTCACCGGCTTTTCAGCTTTTTTCTCTTCAGGCACTGGCTTTCCCGCCAGCACGGCCACCGTTCTGCCTGCCGCCGCATACCGCCTCTGATCCTCCAAAAGCGGCTCGCGGCCTTCCTCCCAGAAACCATTGATATCCTTACGGTCTGTGTCCATAGCCACATGCCATTTAAACCCTTTCGGCAGCGTAGGCAGGGCAAAATCATAGCTTTCCCAGTGCATATTGTAAATGACAAAGAAGAAATCATCGGCCTGCCCGTCAGCCTTCTTTCCGTAACGGCCGCAGTACAGGATCCCTGCCTGCCGGCGGAAATTTTCGTATTCCGGATACCAGGCGTTCACTCCGTGGAAGGACACGTCCGGGTATCCGCAGGACAGATAGTCCATCATCTTCGGAGCCTGCCTCATATGGAATATGGGATGGGCTTTCCGAAAGGCAATGACATGCTTCGCAAACTCATAGATATCTCTGCTGCTCCGCAGATTATTCCAGTTCAGCCAGGAAATCTCATTGTCCTGACAGTAGGCGTTATTATTGCCGGACTGGGAATTGCCGAACTCATCTCCGGCCATGAGAAGAGGAGTTCCCTGGCTCAGGAACAGGAACAAAAGGGCGTTGCGGATCTGTTTCTTCCGCAGGTCGGCCACCTTTCTCTTCCTGGTGGGGCCCTCTTCACCGCAGTTCCAGCTGAAATTCCGGTCGCTGCCGTCCCGGTTGTTCTCACCGTTGGCCTCGTTGTGCTTCCTGTCATAAGAGACCGTATCCATCAGTGTAAAACCGTTGGTATTGGCCATGTAATTGACAATACCAATCCCTGCGGGATTATCCACAATCCGGTCAAGGGCCTGCCGGAGCATCTCCTCATCGCCCTTCAAAAACCGCCGCATATCATTCTGAAAATCATCACGGCAGAGAACCAGATTTTTTCCGTCAATCACCTGCCAGTCGGCTGCGTACAGAGTCACATCCGCCAGATAGGGATCCCTGCCGATCAGCTGCACCGGCGCGTGACCCACCAGATGGAGGCCGTCCACATGGTATTCCTGCGCCCAGAACCGGGCCATATCCGCCGCCTGAGCCGGCGGCTCCTTCCCCGTAAAAAACAGTTCTATTACCAGTTCCATACCTGCTTTGTGAAGTTCCTTCACAAGGGTTTTAAACTCCCTTACAGGATTCTTCGTCTTTCCAGAGGCATAGGACGCCTTAGGGGCAAAGCCGTATCCTCCCCCGTAGCCCCAGTAATTGATCTTTCCGGTTACCGCGGTTCTGGCATAGGGTCCCTGGCTGTCCTGAACCATGACCTCCTGAAACTCCGACACCGGCATAAGCTCTACTGTCGTGATCCCCAGTTCCTTCATATATGGAATCTTTCCGATAATTCCCTTAAAGGTTCCCTTATCCCGGACGCCTGACGTGCGGTGGCCGGTCAGGCCTCTGACATGAGCTCGGTAGATAACGCGGTTCTCCCGGGCAATCCGGGGGCGTACATCGTCTCCCCAGTCAAAATCCGCCTGTACAAGAGGGGAGCGCAGACTTATTTCCGCATTCTTAAGCTGCCCCCATTCTTCCCAACCGGTCATAGCTTTTCCATAAGGGTCCGCTGTCAGCTTTCCGTCTGTCTCAAAACAGTATTCCAGGTTCTTCGGAAGTCTTCCGTTCACTTCCAGAGTCAGGTTCCACACATTGCCCTGACGCTGTGCCGGATCCATGGCAAACACCGCCGCCGGCTCATCCTTTCCTTTCTCAAAAATTACCAGGCTACAGGTTTCTCCCGCCGATACTACCGAAGCGTGGAGCCTGTTCTTCGCCACAGTCAGTCCCATGGGATAATATCCGCACTCGCCTGCCAGCTTTTTCAGCTGCTTCACGTTTCCAACTCCTTTATTACGCCGGACGGCCTTTGCCGCCTCAGCCCGCTGCATGCTGTTTACAAAGTTTCTCACGATATTACCAGTTCTACCGGACAATGATCCGAGCCTGTCACTTCCGTGTGAATCGCCGCGCTTATCAGGCGGTCCTTCAGGCTTTCAGATACACAAAAATAGTCGATACGCCACCCCGCGTTCTTCTCTCTGGCCCTGAATCGGTAGGACCACCAGGAGTAGATTCCCGCCTGATCCGGATAGAAATACCGGAAGGTGTCAATAAAACCGGCATTTAAAAGATTGGTAAATTTCTCCCTTTCCTGGTCAGTAAAACCGGCATTGTTTCGATTGGTCTTGGGATTCTTTAAATCAATCTCCTGATGAGCCACATTCAGATCTCCGCAGAAAATCACAGGCTTTTTCTGTTCAAGCCCTTTTAAGTAAGCCAGAAACGCATCCTCCCAGGTCATCCGGTAAGGAAGTCTGGCCAGTCCGTCCTGAGAATTGGGCGTGTAGCAGGTTATCACATAATAATCCTCAAATTCAGCCGTGATCACACGGCCCTCATGATCATGCTCCTCCACGCCGATACCATATGATACAGAAATCGGTTCCTGCCGGGTGAACATGGCAGTGCCGGAATACCCTTTCTTCTCCGCATAGTTCCAGTACTGATGGTATCCCTCCAGAGGCAGATCGATCTGCCCCTCCTGCAGTTTGCTCTCCTGAATGCAGAACACATCTGCGTCCGCCCTCTTAAAATACTCCAGAAATCCCTTGCCGACGCAGGCCCGCAGACCATTTACATTCCAGGAAATCAACCTCATCATGTTCCCAGCTCCTTTTCAATCAATGTGACAAAATTATATCATAATGATATATTTCAATCAAGTAAATTCTGTCTAGTTCTGATTTCCTGCAGATTTTAAGATGAAATTACAAATATTGTCTGAATCAAAAAACGGGGACAGATTGATTTTGTC
Organism: uncultured Lachnospiraceae bacterium; assembly: GCA_947626365.1. Lineage (GTDB taxonomy): Bacteria > Bacillota > Clostridia > Lachnospirales > Lachnospiraceae > UBA3402. The sequence goes on along the minus strand of CANQRW010000001.1, from coordinate 26,706 downwards.
CCTCTTTTCAGGTATAATAAAAAATGGCGGCAGCCAATTTTTAAGGAAGGCAGATCTGATTTATGAATGAACAACCGACAAATGATCGTTACAGCGGTCTGAAGAGACTGGCACGTATCATCGGGTCTATCCCGATTCTTGTGATTACCATCGGATTTCTGGCAATCCTGGCTATGAACAGTTTTTACACATTAAAGGAGAATGAAGTCGCGGTCCTCAGGACTCTGGGAAGGCCGGAAAGCGTCACCGATGCCGGAATTCATTTCAAGATTCCTTTTATTCAGAACGTCCACAAAATGTCCCGGGAGATTCTTGGCATGCGGATCGGCTACGATGACGCGGAACAGTCCGTTCCGTCAGAATCCGAAATGATTACTGTGGACGCTAACTTCGTCAACGTGGATTTCTGGGTAGAATATCAGGTAACCGATCCCCTTCAGGCATACATTAACCGGGGAACCGCGGAAACGATCCTCCGGAACCTGGCCCAATCCTACATCAGGGATACCGTCGGCGTTTACGGGATCGATGAGGTCCTCACTACCGGAAAATCCGAGATTCAGTCCCGGATCAAGACCCAGCTTTCCGAACGGATGCTGACAGAGGATGTAGGCCTTGGCATCGTGAATGTGACAATCCAGGATTCAGAGCCGCCTACAGAGGAAATCTCCAAGGCTTTCGAAGCCGTAGAGGATGCCAAACAGGGCATGGACACCAAAATTAACGAGGCGAAAAAATACGAATCTACGGAAATCCCCAATGCTAACGCCAGAGCGGACAAGATCATACAGGAAGCCGAGGCGTACCGTCAGGAGCGGATAAGCGAAGCGGAGGGGCAGGCCGCCCGTTTCAACGAACTGTATGAAGAATATGTCAAATACCCGCTGATCACCAAAAAGCGGATGTATTACGAAGCGCTGGAAGAAGTTCTTCCGTCGCTGAAGGTATATATCGACGACTCCGGCGAAGGCGGGACGCAGACCATGCTGCCTCTGGAACCGTTTGCCGTGCAGGCGGAACCTGAAACTTCCGAATCCGCGTCAAATCTGTCAGAATAAGGAGGGACGCCGTCATGAAAAGATTATTGGGAATTATTCCGATCATTATCATTGCTCTGATTCTTATCACATCATCACTGGTGATTACCAATCCGGATGAATACGTCCTGGTCAAACAGTTCGGCAGAGTTGTAAAAGTGACCTCGGAGGCAGGTCCATCCTTTAAGATTCCTTTTATCCAGACCACACAGTCCATACCCAAGCATAAGATGATCTACGATATCGCCCCAAGCGACGTGACCACCAAAGACAAAAAAGTTCTCAACGTAGATTCCTTCGTCATCTGGGAAGTATCCGATCCGCTGAGATATCTTTCCACCGTAGGCGCCAGCGAGGCCACCGCCACCGTCAGGATTGAGAACGCCGTATATAACGCCACAAAAAATGTTATGTCCTCCATGACCCAGGAGGAAATCATCGCCAACCGGGACGGCCAGCTGGCCGCGGATATCTTAAGCAGCATCGGTTCCTCCCTTGAGGATTCCTATGGCATCCGCGTGATTGCCACAGAAACCAAAAAGCTGGATCTGCCCAACTCCAACAAACAGGCCGTCTACGAGCGCATGATATCCGAACGCAACAATATCGCCGCTCAATATATGGCGGACGGCGAATATCAGTCGTCTCTCATCCGGAACCAGACGGACCGTACCGCAAGGGAGACTGTAGCCAAAGCACAGGCACAGGCTGAGAAAATTCGGGCAGATGCGGAAGCCCAGTATATGCAGATCTTAAGCGACGCTTACAATGACGAAGACAAAGCGGATTTCTACAATTTTGTCCGCTCCCTGGACGCTCTGAAGGCCTCCCTGAAGGGAGAAAACAAAACGGTGATTCTGGGATCGGACAGCGAACTGGCAGGTATTCTGTCCGGCCGGCAGTAGCCGTCTGCTGTCATTTCCCGTCATGCGCGGGACAGAGCAGGTCTGCTGCTCTCATTGGCCGAAACGAACCGTTATCTTCGTTCCCTCTCCCACCCTGCTCTCCAGTTCCACCCGGGCATTGTGGTAGAGGGCGCCGTGCTTAACGATGGAAAGCCCCAGGCCGGTTCCGCCAATCTGGCGGGACCGGCTTTTATCTACCCGGTAAAACCGCTCAAATACCCGGCTCTGATCCTCTTCGGGAATGCCGATGCCATCGTCCGCGACAATCACCTGCGGGAGTCCGTTCTCCCGGGATACAGTAACCGTCACATGGCCGCCGGGATTATTGTACTTAATGGCATTATCGCACAGATTGAAAATCATCTCATCCAGAATCTGACGGCTGCCCCGCACCGTAACAGCCGTTCCCTCCAGCCGCAGCTCCACCTTCGCCTGCCGAGCCCGGTCCTTCAGCCGTCCGGCAACGGATTCCGCTATGGAATACAGATCCGCATTTTCTCTATGTTCATCCACTTTTTCCTCATCCAGTTGGGATAATCTGAGTATATCTCCCACAAGAGCTATCATTCTCTGAGCTTCATCATATATATTTTGGGAAAATCTTTTCATATCCTCCTGGCGCACCAGGCCGTTCTTCATAATCTCCGCATATCCGGAAATCGAAGTCAGAGGCGTTTTCAGTTCATGGGACACGTTAGCCGTAAACTCCCGGCGCAGGGATTCCCTCTCCCTGGCTTCCGTCACATCCAGAATCACCATGATAGCTCCCGTAATCTCCCGTCCCTCCTGAACCGGATTGGCAATGATCTGATAAACCCGGCCGCTCATCTCCATGTACTGCTGGCTGTGTCTTCCGGCCAGCGCCTCATCCACCGACTTCTGGAATACCCGGCTTCGGTTCAGGCTCAGTACATTGACTCTTCCGTTCCCGTCTGAACATACCTGCTCCGCCCCCAAAATCCGCAGAGCGCTGGAATTATAGGAGACCGCCTCCCCTTTCTTTCCGATAATAATAAACCCTTCGCTCATATTCTCGGTAATGGCCGTAAATTCTTTCTGCCGGGCAATCAGAAGCTCCATCTGATTTTTGATGGTCTCCTGCTGCCGCTCAATCCGTCCCAGAAGAGGCGCCAGCTCATCATACACCTTCGCGTCTCCCGGATGGTCCAGATCCAGGTCATTGACCGGCTTCACAATGGCTTCGGTAAGCCTGTCTGACAAAAGAATGCAGAAAAGGCAGATTACCGCGGCGGCTCCACACAGAACCGGGAGCATACGGACAATGTTTGAAAAAACGCTTCCGGTAGCGGCAGCCAGGCGGATCACCCTCCCGTCCTCCAGTCTGCGGGCATAATAGAAGGTCTCCATAGACAAGGTATCTGACATCCGGGAAGCGGTGCCCTCTCCTGTTTCCAGAGCGCCGCGCACCTCCTGCCTGTTTCCGTGGTTTTCCATGGTCTCCGGCTCCGCGTAATTATCGTACAGCACCGTTCCGTCACGGTCGATCAGCGTCACGCGGTTTTTGTCGGTCTCCCGGATTTTCCCGGCAAGTTCCTCCAGATAGTCCTCCCCGGATAAGGCAAGGCCGGTCTCCAGGTACCGGGCTTCCGACGTCAGTTCGCGGCCGATCCGCCCCTTCAGATTCTCATAATAAACAAAGGTGGTCACTGCCGTGGCCAGGACCACGGCCAGCAGTACCACCAGACACATGTTTCTGTATATCCGTTTCTTCATGCGAGCTCCCTCTGCCGGCTTTCTTCCGGCCGGATAGAGCGGCCGGTCTCTCCCCTCGGCCCCATCCGCCTCATATCTCTTCCATCTTATAACCTACGCCACGGACCGTCTCGATACAACTGCCGCCCGGTCCCAGCTTCTGACGCAGGGCGCGGATATGGACATCCACCGTCCTGGTCTCGCCGTCAAAATCATATCCCCAGATTCTGGTAAGCAGCTGGTCCCTGGTCAGAACAATGCCCTCATGCTCCATAAGGCAGCACAAAAGCTCAAACTCCTTGAAGGTCAGCGTCACCGGCATGCCTTCCACAAGCACCTGATGCCGGGGAATATCCGCCGTAATCGGACCTATCCGGTAAACAGACGTCTCCTTATCCCTGTCTTTCCCGGACTTTTCCGGATTGGACCGGCGCAGGACCGCCTTTACCCGGGACACCATCTCCATCATACCGAAGGGCTTGGGCAGATAATCGTCGGCGCCGCTGTCCAGACCGATCACCTTGTCATACTCCGTCCCTTTGGCGGTCAGCATCATCACCGGAAGCCTCTCCGTGGCCGGGCAGGCGCGCAGTTTTTTAAGAATCTCCAGACCGTCTTCATCCGGCAGCATAATATCCAGAAGGACCATCTCCGGTGTCTCCGTATTCATGGCTTCCCAGAAATCCTCTGCCCTGCCGAATCCTCTGGCCGCAAATCCCGTGCTTTGCAGGGTGTAAACCACCAGCTCCCTGATACTGTCGTCATCCTCTACCAAATAGATCATGTGCCCTGTCTCCCTGTTTTCCTTAATAATCCTGTTCCGCATGAGTCCCGGTAATGGAATATTCCACCCATTCGGCGATGTTGACCGCATGATCCCCGATCCGTTCAAAATACTTGGCGATCATGAGAAGATCGATGCCTAGACTGCCGTTCTCACCGTCCTGAGCGATAAAGCCGACAATTTCCTGCTTCACCCGGTCAAACAGCCCGTCCACCACATCATCTTCTTTCATCACCTTCCGGGCCAGATGCAGATCCTTCCTGACAAAAGAGTCGATACTGTCCGTCACCATCCGACTGGTAGCTTCCGCCATATCATTGATGTGTATGTGGCTTTCCGCGGCAGCCGGCTTCATATATCGGGCCGTCTCGGCGATATCCGCGGCCTGATCCCCGATCCGCTCCATGTCGGAAATCATCTTCAGGGCAGACGAAACCTGCCGCAGGTCTCCGGCCACCGGCTGCTGCTTCAGAAGCAGCCTCAGGCACAGGTTCTCAATCTCCCGCTCCTTCTGGTCGATCTCCTGCTCCGCCTGCCTCACCTGAATCTCATCATTTTTTGCTCCCCGCAGGGTTCTGGCCGCTCCGGCGATGGCATCCTCACAGAGCGCCCCCATACGAATCAGTTCCGCGTTCAGAAGCTCCAGCTGTTCGTCAAAATGATTTCTCATATCAGCCAAACCTCCCTGTGATATAATCCTCTGTCCGCTTATCCCGGGGCATGGAGAAGATCTCCTCCGTATCCCCATACTCGATCACCTCGCCCAGAAGGAAGAACACCGTCCTGTCAGAGATTCTGGCCGCCTGCTGCATATTGTGAGTCACCATGACAATAGTATAATCCTTTTTCAGTTCCACGGCAAGGTCTTCTATCCGGGAAGTGGAGATGGGATCCAGGGCCGACGTAGGTTCATCCATCAGCAGCACTTCCGGCTGAACCGCCAGGGCCCTCGCGATACACAGCCTCTGCTGCTGGCCGCCGGACAGTCCCAGTGCGCTTTTTTTCAGCCGGTCCTTCAGCTCATCCCAGATAGCCGCATCCCGAAGGGATTTCTCCACAATATCGTCCAGCTTCACCTTCGACCGGATCCCATGAGTTCGGGGCCCGAAGGCGATATTGTCATAGACGCTCATGGGAAAGGGGTTCGGTTTCTGGAACACCATTCCCACACGCTTTCTGAGAAGATTGATATCCATACCTCCGTAAATGTCCTCGCCATCCAGCAGGGCCGTCCCCGTAATCCTGCACCCTTCCACCAGATCGTTCATACGGTTTAAGGATTTTATAAGAGTGGATTTTCCGCAGCCGGAAGGCCCGATAAAAGCGGTAATCTCGTTGGGCCTGATATGAAGGCTGATATCCTTCAGGGCATGAAAATCATTATAATACAAATTCAGGTTCTCAATCGTAAACTTATCCATTATCCTCTGGCCACCTTCCCGGCGATAAAGCCTGATACCCCATTGATTAACGCCACAATTACCAGCAGCACTACCGCTGTGGCATAGGCCTGATTGATATGAAGCCCCTCGCTGGTCAGCACATACATGTGGACAGAAAGGGTTCTGGCGGATCCCATCACACTGCCGGGGATTCCGGCTACAGTGCCTGCCGTATACATCAGGGCCGCCGTCTCCCCGACGATCCGTCCGACCCCCAGTATAATACCTGCCAGAATGCCGGGTACCGCCGACGGAAGCACGATGGTAAAGACGGTCCGAAGCCTTCCCGCTCCCAGGCCGAAGCTTCCTTCCCGATAAGAATCCGGCACGCTTTTCAGCGCTTCCTCCGTAGTCCGCATAATCGTAGGCAGGATCATAATAGACAGGGTCAGCACGCCGCCCAGCATGGAATACCCCCAGCCCAGGGTCACGGCAAAAAGGAGAAAACCGAACAGGCCATAGACGATAGACGGGATTCCCGTCAGCGTCTCCGAGGTAATCCGCACGAGCGCGACCAACTTATTTCCTCTCCTGGCATACTCCACCAGATAGACGGCCGCGAAAATCCCCAGCGGAACCGCAATCAGAAGAGACAGGACCGTCATGGATACCGTGTTCACCACAGCCGGCATCAGCGATACATTATCACTGTTATACTCCCATGCGAAAAGGTCCGGCGTCAGATAAGGCACCCCTTTGGCCAGGATATAGATTATCAGAAAAACCAGCACCGATACTGTGACGAGGGCCGACAGGAATACCAGTGTCAGAAGAAACAATGACATGGGGCTTCTCAGATAAGCCCTGGCCTTCTGTGCCGGAGTCTGCCGGTTGATGGCCTGGATCCGGTCTTTCCCGGCTGCCTTCTCTTCCGGGCGTTTTCTTCCGTCGGCCCCGCTGGCCGATTTCCCGGCAGTCATGCTGCCTGCCGCCGCATATCCGCTCATATCTCAGCCGACCTCCTTTTCAGTGCTGAAAACGACAGATTGATGATCAGAATAAACACGAACAGAACCACCCCGGTGGCAATCAGGGCTTCCCTGTGCAGGTCCGTAGCATATCCCATCTCCATTACAATATTCGCTGTCATGGTGCGGACTCCCTCAAACAGTCCCTTCGGCATACGGGGCTGGTTGCCCGCAATCATAATGACTGCCATAGTCTCGCCGATAGCGCGTCCCACACCCAGGATCACTCCGGCCAGAATACCGGAACCGGCTGCCGGAAGCAGCGCGAAGAATACGCTCCGCTCATGGCTGGCTCCCAGTGCCAGGGCACCCTCATAGTAGCTTTCCGGCACCGCGTTAATAGCCGATTCCGCTACTCCGATAATCGTAGGCAGGATCATGATGCCCAAAAGTAATGACGCCGTGGCGATGCTTTTGCCGCCGCCAAACAGCCGCTCCATCACAGGAACGATCACCACCAGTCCGAAAAAACCGTAGACCACCGAGGGAATCCCTGCCAGCAGATCGATGGCAGGCTTGATGATCCGGTACAATCCTTTCGGGCAGAATCTGGACAGAAACACCGCCGTCAAAACTCCGATAGGCACACCCACCACTATGGCTCCTGCCGTCACATAGATACTGCCCAGTATCATCGGAAGGATGCCGTACATGTTATTGTTGGGCCGCCACTGGGTCCCCGTCAGAAAATCAAAAAGCCCGATCTTTGCCATCGCCGGAATCCCGTTCACAAAGAGAAAAAAACAGATCATGGCTACGGCAAAGATGGACATGAGGGCGGAGAGGAGAAAGACTCCCTCCGCCAGAATCTCTTCTATCTTTTTCATAAAATCTCCATTCCGGCGCGCGCGTTTCCGTGCATTTCGCCTTGTCCCCGGACTGCCTTACCGCACATTCGACCAGTCGGTGATATCTCCGGTGTAGATGTCCCTCACGGTCTCGCTGGAAAGTTCATCAACAGGCAGTTCCCTGTTTACGATCACTGCGATACCGTCTATGGCGATCACCGTTGGAATCAGTCCCTGCTCCAGCTCACTGTCCTTCAGCTCTCTGGAAGCCATACCGATATCACAGACTCCCTCGATGGCGGAAGTCATCCCAGTAGTGGAATCGCTCTGCTGAACTTCAATGGTCACATCGGGATTCAGTTCCTCGTAAGCTTCACTCAGCTTCTCCATAACCGGAGTGACCGAGGAAGAACCGGCTACAACAATCTTGCCGCTGACGCCGGATGCCTCATAGGCGCCTTCGTTCCCCTGGCTGATGTATCCGTTTTCTTCCACCACGGCCTGGCCCTGTTCACTCATGATAAACGCGATGAAATCCTGCGCCGCGTCGCTGAGTCCTTCCTTCACCGCAATATTGAAGGGTCTTGCGATCTTGTAATCTCCGGCTTTGATATTGTCCACGGTAGCCTCCACACCGTCGATGGACAGGGCTTTCACCGTGTCATTCAGCGAACCCAGCGATATATATCCGATGGCCCTGGCATTGCCTGCCACGGTAGTCATCATGACGCTGGTGCTGTTGGTCACCTCCGCATCCGGAGTAGTCATATCCACCTTCTCGCCGGCTTCATTCTGCTGCTCCACACCGAGCAGCTCAATAAAAGCGCCTCTGGTTCCGGAACCGTCCTCACGGGAAATCACCGCGATTTCTCCCTCCAGGGCGGTATTTTCCGCCGCTGCCCCCTGCTCCGTTTCTGCCTCCTGTTTCGCCGCTGTCCCCTGCTCCGCTTCTGCCTCCTGTTTCGCCGCTGTCTCCTGTTCAGCCGCCGTCTCCTGTTTCGCTGCTGCCTCCGCGGAACCGCTTCCGCCGCAGCCGGTCAGACCTGCCGCCGCAAGCCCCATTGCCAGAATTACTGCTGTTATCTTCTTCATCGTATTACACTCCTTTTCCCGCCGGTTTCCCCGTCCGCCCGTTCATTCTCCATGTTCTCCGGACTCGGCAGGACCGGCGTTTATATCGATCTTTCAGAACCTCTTCGGTTCATGGACATTGTAGGATTCCAATGTAAAATACAGAAGAGCTGGACGGTTAAATCCAGGTAAAATATTACTTTTTTCTCATTGCAATCTCCGGCCGGATATGCTACGATAATTAAACTGACTGCGTCATACCGCGGATTTTATTCTTTTCTATAACCCATTGGGGAACGCACAGATATCTTTTCAAGGAGTTGATCGTTTCATGAGTTCTTCTCAGAATATCTCGGACCGTCAGTACGACAGAATGACTCTCACGCCTGTACATAAATTGATCCTGACGCTTGGACTTCCCACTACCATCAGCATGCTGGTGACTAATGTCTACAACATGGCTGATACCTATTTTGTCAGCACCCTGGGCACCAGCGCCAGCGGGGCTGTCGGGATCGTATTTGCTCTGATGGCCATTATTCAGGCCTTCGGCTTCATGTTCGGCCAGGGGGCCGGAAGCTGCTTAAGCCGCCAGTTGGGCAAAAAGCATGTGGAAGAAGCCAGAACCTATGCTTCCACCAGCTTCTTTCTGTCCCTTTTGTGCGGTCTCGCCATCACGGTTCTGGGGCTGATCTTTCTGACGCCTCTCATGAGGCTTCTGGGCAGCACCGATTCCATCCTGCCTTACGCCAGAACCTACAGCACCTACATCCTGATCGCCGCGCCTGCCATGGCCTCAAGCTGCGTCATGAACAATATTCTCCGCTATGAAGGCAAGGCCATTTTCGCCATGTTCGGCCTCGGCTCTGGAGGCATCCTGAACATCTTCGGGGATTATATCCTGATTCAGCATTTCCATATGGGAATCGCGGGAGCCGGACTTTCTACAGCCGTCTCACAGTATATCGGCGCCGCCATTCTGCTGGCCCCGTTCCTGAGAGAAAAGGTCCAGAGCCGTTTCCATCCGAAATATTTCTCGCATAACCTGGAATACACCAGGAACATCATCATGGTGGGATTCCCCAGCCTGATGCGCCAGGGACTGACCAGCATATCCGTTATGGTGCTGAACCAGTGCGCCGCCGTCTACGGAGACGCTGTCATTGCCGCCATGAGCATCGTGTCCCGGGTCATGAATTTCCTGTTCTGCGTAGGCATCGGTATCGGTCAGGGCTTCCAGCCGGTCAGCGCCTTCAACTACGGCGCCGGCAAATACGCGCGGGTCAAAGAGGCCTGGCGGTTCACCTGGCTGTTCAGCACCGGGTTCATGGCGGTCATGGCTGTGATCGGGTTCACGTTCTCAGCGCCGATCATCTCCATCTTCCGCGACGACCCGCAGGTGATCGCCGCCGGAATTCCGGCTTTGCGGATGCAGTGCGCGGCGCTGCTTTTCATGCCTCTCTGCCTCAGCGGCAACATGCTGTTCCAAAGCATCGGCAAAAGCGCCCAGGCCATTTTCCTTTCCAGCATCCGAAGCGGGCTGCTGTTTATTCCGATCCTGCTGGTCACAAGCCGGCTGTTCGGCCTTTTCGGCATTCAGATGGCCCAGGCTGCCGCCGATATTCTGTCCGGAATCATTACCGCGCCTCTGATCTACAGCTTCTTTAAAAATATGATATAAACGAGAGGATATAATCGCAAAACCAGTTGTAACAAATCTTCTTTTAGGCTATAATGAGTCATAATACAGGCTCCGGTATTTTACGATGCCGGAGCCTCCCAATTCCAAGAAAGGGGACTTTTCATATGAAATCCATCAAACTGAGAGATGACTTTTACTGGACCGGCATCATCGACGATCAGCTGAGAGTCTTCGACATCATCATGTACACAGAGTTCGGAACCACTTACAACTCCTATGTTCTCAAGGCAGACGACAAGATCGTCCTGTTTGAGACGGCCAAGGCCAAATTCTTTGACGAGTACCTGTCAAAACTGCAGGAGGTTATCGACGTAACCAAAATCGACTACCTGGTTGTGGATCACACGGAGCCGGACCACGCAGGCAGCGTGGAAAAGCTTCTGGACTACAGCCCCCAGATGAAGATCATCGCCACCGCCACGGCCATCAGCTTCCTGAAAGAGATCGTCAACCGGGACTTCGTAAGCCTGACTGTAAAGGACAACCAGAAGATGACCATCGGCAACCGGACCCTGAACTTTATGGTAGTGCCCAATCTTCACTGGCCGGACACCATGTATACCTTTATCGAGGAAGAGCAGATTCTGGTAACCTGCGACTCCTTCGGCTCCCACTACTGCCTGCCGGAGGTGGTCTCCACCGCCATCAAGAATGAAGAAGATTACCAAAGCGCCCTTCGATATTATTACGACTGTATCATCGGCCCCTTCAAACCCTTTATGCTGAAGGCACTGAACCGGGTGGAGAAGATGGATATCTCCATGATCGCCACCGGCCACGGCCCCGTGCTGGTAGGCGACCGCATCCCTCAGGTGATGAAGACCTATCGGGAATGGTCCACAGTGGTGAACCCCAATACCAAAAAGACTGTGGTCATCCCCTATGTCAGCGCCTACGGCTACACCGGCATGCTGGCGGAGAAGATTGCCGAGGGCGTAAAGGACAGCGGCGATGTGGATGTGAGAATCTACGATATGGTAACCGCTGACAAGGCAAAAGTGAATGAAGAAATGCTGTTTGCGGACGGCCTGCTGTTCGGCACTCCCACCATCGTAGGCGACGCCCTGCAGCCCATCTGGGATCTGGTCATCTCCATGTTCCCAGGCACCCACGGCGGCAAGCACGCCAGCGCCTTCGGCAGCTACGGCTGGAGCGGCGAGGGCGTTCCCAACATCATCGACCGGCTGAGACAGCTGAAGATGAAGGTCACCGACGGCCTGAAGATTCGCTTCAAGCCCAGCGAGGCAGACCTGGTAACCGCCTATGAATTCGGATATCAGTTCGGCTGCAAGGTACAGAATAAGGAAGTGACTCTGCCGAAGAAGAAGGGCGCCCGCCAGCTGGTGAAATGCCTGGTCTGCGGCGAGATCTTCGATTCCTCCATCGAGGTCTGCCCGGTCTGCGGCGTCGGCAAGGAGAATTTTGTGCCCGTAGATGTGGAGGAATCCGATTTCTCCAACAACACGGAGAACTTCTATGTGATCCTGGGCAACGGAGCCGCCGGATTCAACGCGGCCAGGGCTGTACGGGAGCGGGATAAGACCGGCACCGTCATCATGATCTCCAACGAGAACTACGCCGCCTACAACCGGCCCATGCTGACCAAGGCCCTGGTAGCCGGCCTGGAAGCAGACCAGATCGCCATTGAGACCGCCGAATGGTATGAGAAAAATAACATTTACCAGATGCTTGGAAAACAGGTGGTCTCCGTGGATACCGACGCCAGAGAAGTATGCCTGGACGACGGAGCGAAGATTCATTATACAAAACTGATCTACGCTATGGGCAGCGAATGCTTCGTGCCGCCCATCAAGGGCTCCGATCTTCCTCAGGTTGCCGTCATTCGCCGTCTGGACGACGTCCGCAAGGTGGAAGGACTGATGAAGCAGTCCAAATCCGCCGTGGTTATCGGCGGCGGCGTACTGGGCCTGGAAGCCGCCTGGGAGCTTAAAAAAGCCGGCCTGAATGTCACCGTTCTGGAGGCTGCCCCGGTTCTCATGGGCCGTCAGCTGGACGCCGGCTCCGCCGAGATCCTGCAGGGCCTTGCAGCCAAACAGGGCATTCAGATCCTCACCGGCGCCAACATTCAGGAAATCGAAGGGACATCGGATGGAACCGCTGTCCACGTAACTGGCGTCCGCCTGGCAGACGGCCAGCTGTTTGAGGCCGATATGGTTATTATCTCCACCGGCGTCCGGGCTAATACGGCGGTCGCTTCCGCCATGAACCTGGAGATTGGCCGGGCCGTCAAGGTAAACCAGCATATGGAAACCAGCGTTCCCGGCATCTACGCCTGCGGCGACTGCGCCGAGTACGAGGGCCTGAACCTGGCCATCTGGCCGGAAGCCGCCGAACAGGGCAAAGTGGCCGGAGCCAACGCCGCCGGGGACGAAGCGGAATATACGCCTGTTTCCGCCGCCCTCACCTTCCACGGTATGAACACCGCCCTCTTTGCCGCCGGGGACAACGGCAAGAACCCCAACCTGCTGTACAAGACCGTAGAGTTCCGGGATATGGGCAAGGGACAGTACAAGAAGTATTTCTTCCTGAACAACCGCCTGTGCGGCGTGATCCTTCTGGGAGACCTGTCCGAGATGGCTAAGATGACCATGGCTTTGGAACAGCACATGACCTATCAGAAACTGATGGCAGAGTAATTGATCATAGTATCCGGATTTATGCGGCCGCTGCAGAATTGCCGTAGTGAATGTTTGGTATCCGTTATACGCCAATTTCACTATGATATTCTGCAGCGGCCGCTGTTTTTTCCATTTTATCACTCGGATTTAGTCAAGGCCATCATCGGAATTCGGCGCTGCGGGAAATCAGTCCTGCTCAGGCAGATAGAAGAAGAACTGCTGGAAATGGATATTTCCCCGTCACACATTCTGTTTCTTAACTTTGAAGATCTGGAATACAGCCGCCTGACAGACGCCATGGCATTACATGCTTATGTCCGGGACCTGATTCAGGATAATCAAAAATACTATCTTTTGTTTGATGAGATTCAGAATGTCCGTGATTTCGAGAAAGCGGTCAACTCCTTCCGGGCGGCGATGAATGTCAGCATTTTTATCACCGGCTCCAACAGCAGACTCCTGTCGGGAGAACTGTCCACTCTGCTCTCCGGCCGCTATGTGAGTTTCCGGATTTTTCCTTTCCGCTTCTGGGAAGTCTGCCAGCTAAAGGGCCTTTCCAGAAATACTCTGACTGATCAGCACATTTTAGAATATATGAAATGGGGCGGCATGCCTCAGCGATTCCAGTTCCAGACGGAATCCGAGACCAGAGTTTACCTGACTGATTTGTTTAATTCCATCATTCTTCGGGATATTATTCAGCGCAGCAGAACCAAAGATATTGAAAGCCTGAGCCGTCTGATCGAGTACATGGCCGCTAATACCGCCCAGACTTTCTCCGCTGCATCCATATCCAGATACTTCGAAAGCATAGATCGAAAATTATCAACAGAAACATTATATAACTATATCGACAGCATAGAAAACGCCATGATCATGAACCGCGTCCGACGGTACGATATTCGCGGCAAACAGATACTGACCCGCATGGATAAATTCTACCTGACTGATATGGGGCTCGGAACCATCAAATCAACAGGCTTTAAACCGGAATTAGGCGCCATGCTGGAAAATGTGGTTTACAATGAGCTTCTGGCCCGCGGATATGAAATATACACAGGAAAACTACAGCGCGGCGAGATTGATTTCGTTGCCCTGAAAAATGGCCAAAAAGAATACTATCAGGTCACGTATTTGCTGGCTTCCGACGACGTTATCGAGCGGGAGTTCGGCGCATACGAACGCATTGCCGATAACTACCCTAAATACGTGCTGTCTATGGATCATTTCGACTTCTCCAGGGACGGTATCATCCACAAAAACATCCTGGATTTTCTGATGGACCCGTAACCTGCCTCCGCAGCGTCACCACCACCAATTCCTCCGGATTCCGTATCCGCAGGAGAAAATGATTGCCCAACCCCCGGCTGACCACCAGATACTTTCCCTTTTCCGCAAATAATCCTCCGTCATACTTTGGAAAAAAGGTAAGGTCCGGCGACAGCAGACCGCCCTTTCCGGGAATCCTGATTATACCTCCGTGAATGTGGCCGGACAATGTCAGATCGGCGCCCCAGTCCCGATAAGAGGGATAATAAAGGGGATTATGGGCCAGAAGAACCGCAAAATGGGCGCTGTCCATCTCTCCCAGAAGCTTCTTTGCGTCATTTACCGAGAAATGAGCTCCCCGCTCATATTCTCCCAGCAGTTCCTTATAATAAACCATGGGCGTCGCCAACCCATAGAGATTTATACAACCCTGACCCCACCGCAGCTGTCGGCATGTATTGTCCAGCAGGACCACGCCCATTTTCTCCAGACGCTTCCGCAGGCCGGACTGAACGGGCCATTTCAGGGCCTGTTCATGATTCCCCATGACAGCATAGACCGGATACCGCCGTCTCAGGTTCCGGCACAATTCCAGAAGACGGGAGACCGCTCCCCGGGATGTGTCCGCCATATCGCCGGTCATCGCGATCAGATCCGGATTTTCTCTATCGATAGCCTCGATCAGTATCTCATTTCGTTTTCCGTAACGTTTCCCGTGAAGATCGGACAGGTGGACAATGCGAAACCCATCGAACTCCTCCGGCAGCCGGGAACTGGCAATTTCATATCGGACTGTCTTAAACAAGATGCCTCTTTCCTCTCAAACTTACTTTTCTATCTCATGAAAGCAGAAAAATCCGGCGCTGTCAAGGATTTTTCTCATTTCGGAAGCCTTTTCAAACGCATATCTCAGTCCAACGGCAAAAGTCCCGCGACAAGCAGATTTTGCCGCAGGACTTTCCGCATCTCTTTCGCAAACGGTTACAGGCCCGAAGTTTGCCCCGGAATCAGCCCGAAATACTGAAGAATCAGAGGCAGCTCTTCATTCCAGAAATCCCAGTTATGACTGCCCCTCCGCTCGTCGAACCGTACCGCAAGATTCGTCTCCCGTTCCAGATAGTTACGAATATCAAAGTAAACCGGATACAGAGGATCCTCCGTCCCGCAGCACATATACATCTGAGGCGCCGGTACATCGGTACGCGCTTCCAGCGTTTTCGACAGATATTTCAAATCATTTTCAGAGCCGTAGAACTCTTCCTTACTCCCGAATACATTATCCAGATTTGCAATAAAATCAGGGACGGAAAACATTCCTTTCGCTCCGTTAAGCGCCCCGTAAGCATCGGAAGCGCCAGACATGCTGGCCGCGTGGCCATAGATTTCCGGGTGTGCCATCGCCAGCTTTATCGCGCCATAGCCGCCCATGGAAAGTCCGGCAATATATGTGTCTTCCCGCCGCATAGACGCGTGGAATAAGTTGGCTGCCACGACAGGCAGTTCTTTCGTCAGGTAATCCGAGTATGCATGGCCGTGCCTGCTGTTCGTATAGAAACTGCGATGAGCTGTGGGCATAACAACAATAATACCGAAATCCCGGACCAGCATTTCAATGTTACTCTTTCGTATCCATGCGGTATTGTCATCCGCATGACCGTGAAGCAGGTATAATACGGGATATTTTTTATCAGGTTCCGGCTTTGGCTCAAAACCCCGGCGCTCCGGAAGAAGTACAGTCATAGGGGTATCCATCCCCAGATAATAAGAGAAAAAATCCATATTGACCAATGCCATAGAAAAACTCCTTTCCAGATATAACAGCAATCAAATACGGTTAATATCAAAGCAGTCCGAAAAAGCGCAGCATAGTGATGGACTCGCGATCCCAGTAGTTGAAGTCATGGATACCGGGGCTATCCTGCCATGTGTAGTCCAGACCAGAACACTCTGTACTCATAAACCGCGCAAAATCTTCGCTGTCAGCGTGAAGGGGATCCTCGGTACCGCAAAGATGGAGAATGCGCGGTTTATGACCGCTTCCCGCGTTTAATTGCCGGGCCAGATGTTTCAAATCATACTCTGAACCCGGGTAATTTTCGGCGGGTCCGAAAGTATTGCGAAAATTCCTGTCAATCTCCGGGACTGCAGGAATGGTCAGGCCCTTATCCGCCTTGCCATGCAGATCCAGAGATCCCATACGGATTCCCGGAGACAGGGCGCAGACCGCACCGTACTGCTCAGGGCAGCTCAGAGCAGCGTGTAAAGCGCCATAACCTCCCATGGACATTCCCGCAATAAATGTGTTCTCCCGGTCAGTCGTGATATTAAACCAGTTTTTTATGATCCGGGGCAGCTCCCGGGTCAGGAAACTGCCGTACCGGTGGGTGTTTACCCCATCCACATAGCTGCTGCGGCAGGCATTTGGCATTACCACAATGACATCGGTATTTTGCAGATAGAACTCAATGCGGGACAGCCGCAGCCAACTGGTATGGTCCTGACCATGACCATGCAGAAGGTAAAGTACCGGATAGGGCTCATCGTGAGAGGCATGAGGAATACCCCTGCGCTCAGGCAAAAGGATAACGGCCTGGGTATTCATAGCCAGCTCATAGGAATAGAAATCCAGGTTAACAACGGCCATAGCGGACTTCCCCCTTTCCTAAATAATATGAACCACAGCCAGGGTGGATATAAGGACAAACAAGACTACGCCCGCAATAGTGCCTAACAATGTGCAATACTTGAAATTCTGCTTCACACTGATATTGTAGAAAGATACGCCAATCCAGAATCCGCTGTCGTTGACGTGGGAGAAGCACATAGTTCCCGCGCCGCACAGCAGGAAAGTAGCCAGAGGAGTCAATCCCAGCTGGGCCATCATAGGCATGCAGATGGCGGCGGCAGTCATGCCGGCCGTGGTACGGGAACCTACAGCGGCCATCAGCAGAGCAGCAATCATGAACGGGAAGAACACACTGGGGAAATTAACCGCCGCAATGGCATTGCCCAATTCGTTGATAGCGGGATTCGCTTTGATGATGGCGCTGAAAGCGCCTCCCATGGCGGTAATCATCAGAGGCATCAACGCGGCTTGAAGCGCCTCGACTACCCAGTCGCCCAGGATAATCTCCTTCAGGTTTTCGGTAGACTTTCCGGTATTGATCTTATGATTGGCAGTAACGGCATCTTTATATTTGAAGGCCAGCAGAAACATGAGGATAACGCCAATCAGCATTGCCATTTCACGGCCTCCCAAAACGGCCAGCACTTTATAGACAGCAGACTCCGTGTCCATCACCAGACCCGCGAAGGAGGAACCGGCGATAAGGAGAACCGGAACAAAAATAGGGATAAGAGCCAGGAACAGATTCGGCAGGCCTTTCTCTTTGATGAGCATCTCCCGATAGTCGCCGGTCTCTACCGGCTGAATGCTGCCGACAAATTCTGCCCGGGGTTCAATATACTCTTTGCTCACCCAGCCATGGCAGATCACCCAGGTGATGAGATAAGCTGCCAGACAGATGACCGTGCCCCACAGGATGGTCATACCCATGTCAGCACCCAGCAGCAGCACCATGGCCAATGCGCCGGGAGTCGGCGGAACCATGCAGTGAGTCAGATTCGCGCCCAGAGCGCTGAATCCGGACATGGTAGACATAGAAGTCTTGGAGCGTTTGCCCAGAATAGAGACGATGGGCGTCATCAGCACTCCCACAATGTCACCAAATACCGGAATAGACATCAGGAAACTGGCAAGGCCGGTGGCCAGTTCCATGTTCTTGCCCTTGAATCCGGTAACACAGGCGTTGACCATAGATTTCACCGCGCCGGTATCCCGAACGCCCATGGCTATGATAGCGCCAAAGATGATACATACACCGGTACCGGTGAGCGTGCTTCCGAATCCGCCGGTGATTGCGGAGATGGTTTCCGGTATACCGTACCCATAACCAATACCGGTAATGAGGGCTGCCAGAAAGATTGCCAGAACAGGGTGCATCTTCAGTACAACGATGGAGAAGATCAGCACTGCAACGGCTAACAGCGTAACAAGCAGGAATTGTAACATGATTCTTACCTCTCTTTTCTTCAGTCTACCAGATTTTGTCTGGTGATATAATGAGACATATAACGTATGACGTGTTATGTCTTGATTATATAAGATTTATCCGGATTGTCAAGTACATGAAACAACTTTCTCTTTTTTGCATAATTTTTGCACCTTTCTTTTATGCAAAAAGACGATATTTCCCTTCCATTTGGCCTGCTGACATTATTCCGGCCCATAGATTTGGAACTCTTACATATCAGTTGCTATTTTTATTTATATATGGCATAATATGTATGATGTGATAAGTATTGAAGGAAAGTGAGGGTACATCCATGGCCGCAAGAACCCCGCGCATGCAGCTGGCCGATCAGGTAGCTGAGGAACTGCAGAACAAGATTATGAACGGAGAATGGAAGCCGGGACAGAAGCTTCCAACAGAATTTGAGCTTTTAGAGGAATTGAATGTCGGACGCGGTACGATCCGTGAAGCAGTCAAAATCCTGGTTTCCCGCAATATTCTGGTTATTCGCAGGGGGAATGGCACCTATGTAACGGAACATCCCGGCCTGATGGACGATCCTCTGGGCTTTTCTTTCTGTACAGACAAGCGCAAACTGGCGCAAGATCTCTGTGAAATCCGTCTTTTTCTGGAGCCGAACATTGCCTCGCTCGCGGCAGAACGGGCTACGGAAGAGGATATTGCCAAGATTATGTCCTGCTGCCAGGCTGTGGAACAGGCCATTTATGCCGGTACTTCTCATCGAACGGAAGATATTCTCTTTCATGAAGCGATCGCAGCCGCCAGCCACAATCAGGTTGTCGCCAATATTGTTCCTATTATTCATCAGGGTGTCTCCTTATTTATTATAGTAACAAATTCTTCTCTGCTCGAAATGACCATTCGTACTCACAGGCAAATTGCCGATGCCATAGCGCGACATGACGGAAACGCTGCTTACGCCGTCATGCGGGAGCATTTAATCCATAATCGAGACCGCATTACCGCCGAAACAGACTCTCTGTCAGCCGGATCCTGCTGATTTCCTGCAGCGCAGTCTATCATTTATAGTCAAAATGTCCAATTTAGTTTGGGTATTTTGACTATAGACGGGAAAATTGGATTGTCATATAATGTAATACGTCATATGTATTTGCTTGCTAATGAGATTTTCGAATACACAAGCTGTTATTTATTGCAGGAAAGGATCATTACTATGAGTTGTCTAATCAGTCAAAAAATGCGTACTCTGGCCCCGGAGCTCGATCCCCTGCGGCTGGGCACCGGCTGGAAGCCGGAGGATCTGTCTAAGCCCCAGATCTTCATCGAGAGTACTTACGGCGACAGCCATCCGGGAAGCGGCCACCTGAACCTTCTGGTGGAGGAAGCGCGAAAGGGCGTCGCCGAAGCCGGCGGATATGGGGCCAGGTATTTCTGCACCGACATCTGCGACGGCGAAAGCCAGGGTACCGACGGTATCAATTTCAGCCTGGTCAGCCGGGAGATCATCGCCAACATGATTGAAATACAGGCCAATGCCACGCCTTTCGACGCAGGCGTTTTTCTGGCAAGCTGCGACAAGGGAATGCCCGGCAATCTGATGGGGCTTATGCGCGTCAATATCCCTTCCGTCGTAGTCCCGGGCGGCACCATGAACGCCGGTCCTGAGATGCTGACCCTGGAGCAGCTTGGCATGTACAGCGCCGGTTTTGAGCGGGGCGAGATCAAGGAAGAACGGCTGAACTGGGCCAAACAGAATGCTTGTCCCAGCTGCGGCGCCTGTTCCTTCATCGGCACAGCTTCCACCATGCAGATCATGGCGGAAGCATTGGGCCTGGCTCTTCCCGGAAGCGCCCTGATGCCTGCCGCCAGCCCGGATCTTCTGACCTACGCCCGGGAGGCGGGACGCCAGGCTGTGAAGCTGGCGTTTATGGAACATATGCGTCCCGGCGATATTGTTACCCTGGAAAGTTTTGAGAACGCGATCCTGGTACACGCGGCTATCTCCGGCAGCACCAACTGCCTGCTGCATCTGCCGGCTATCGCCCATGAACTGGGCATCGAGATTACCGGCGATACCTTCGATCGGCTCCACCGGGGCGCTCACTACCTTCTGGATGTACGGCCCGCGGGCCGCTGGCCGGCAGAGTGCTTCTACTACGCGGGCGGCGTTCCCGCCATCATGGAAGAGATCAAACATTTGCTTCATCTGGATGTGATGACCGTCACGGGTAAGACATTGGGAGAAAATCTGGAAGAACTGAAAACCAACGGCTTCTACGAACGCTGTGAGAAATGGCTGGAGGACTTCAACAGGAGACAGCACTGCTCCGTCACCCGTGAGGACATCATACGCCCCTTTGACAAAGCCATCGGAACCGACGGCAGCATCGCCGTCCTCCGGGGCAACCTGGCCCCCGAGGGCGCGGTCATCAAACATACCGCCTGTCCCAAAGAAATGTATCAGGCGGTTCTTCGGGCCCGTCCCTTCGACAGCGAAGAAGAATGTCTGGACGCGGTTCTCCACCATAAGGTGGAAAAGGGGGACGCCGTCTTCATCCGCTACGAGGGTCCCAAGGGCAGCGGCATGCCGGAGATGTTCTACACCTCCGAGGCCATTTCCAGCGATAAAGAACTGGGACGCAGCATCGCCCTCATCACCGACGGACGTTTCTCCGGCGCATCCACCGGGCCGGTTATCGGCCACTGCAGTCCGGAAGCCGCTGACGGCGGCCCCATCGCCCTGGTAGAGGAAGGGGATCTGATCGAGATCGACGTGTTCGGCAGAAAGCTGAACATCGTAGGCGTCGCGGGTCAGCGGAAATCCCCGGAGGAGATCGACCGGATTCTGGCCGAACGGAAAGCCCGTTGGACGCCCCGTCCCCGCCGCTATCAAAAAGGCGTACTCAGATTATTCTCCGAGCACGCCGCAAGCCCCATGAAGGGAGCATATCTGGAATATGACGGATAATCGGACAACCCGGTCAAACAATGACACATAAAAATAAAGAATATTTCTCAGAGCAGGGGATGTCGCTCCGACTTTGACCGGGCGGCTACCCCCTGTTCCAACATGAATTGACGTTGCATACCCATTACATCTTATATCTGGTAATATTTTTCCAATTGCGGGGAAATCCCATTATTTCCAGTAAATCATACTCTTTGATCCTCTGACTTTTCTTCAAATACTTTCCAATCTGTTTTGAAAGCTCCCTCTTAAAAATAATAAAATCCTCTTTAGGTAATAAGTACCGAAATGCAATTACAACACTGAATAAATCCTTTTTGCCATAAATATATTGATTACCATTTTTAGCAATTCTTAATTTTTGATGCAGAATTGTATTGGGTATTTCAGAATATACTTTATGGGAAAATAATCGTTCATTATGAGCGCAAATATTACGATATAAAACAAGAACCTTCAGATATTGCTCTAATTCTTTTTCATTCACATGGACAAACTTTCGGCTGACTGCACTCTGTATTTGATAAGATAACAAAGAATACATTTTAGACAACTGACCAAAGGTTAACGCATTTATAAGAACCCATAATGGTACATTTCCATAAACTCTCCGCTGATAAACAAGATACTCATAGTCTGAATCTCTGTTTGCCAGCCTGTCCAAAATACGAATCAATTTATCAACATTCTTTTGGTTTCTGGCTGAATAATTGTAATAGGCGGAATTTAAATAAGCATTTTGTGATTCACCGTATCGCTCGCAAAATGCATAAGAAACCAAACTGCGTATTTTCTTTTCAACCTGACAAATATACTTAAAAACCAATTCACGAAGCTGATTGTCAAATTGATATAAAGCATAAATATCCTCAAATGTGGTATTTTTTATATATACTCTGGTCATCGGATTACGAAATAAAGTTTTATAACCGCCAATTAAGGTGAAATAACTTAATTCTTGTAATTTCTCCATGGCAAACGTAACATCTTTAACAATCAAGTGCTTTTCATCAACGAGTTTTCGTATTTGCTGCTGATATGTAAGGAATGGTTTGAACACTTCATCCCTCCCCTTTGCAAAATTAATATGTAAAAAGGAGGGCCCGCAGGTCCTCCCTCGGTCTCAGTCCTCACGAGTATCTGAAACCTAATCACTGATTGTATTTTACTATGCCAATTAAAACCTGTCAAGACAGAAAATAATTTTGTCATAGTATCACAACCATAATCAGTATATGCAAATCTGACATACTTATATTCTCAAATACGCGCAAAACGTCACTGGCGCTCTACTCGCATACTGACGTAATACAAAAAAACGTCGCTGGCGCTCTTTTTGCATACTGACGTAATACGCCGCAAGCCCCATGAAGGGAGCATATCTGGAATATGACGGATAATCGGACATTCTAGCGTTTCCGGTATCCGGTCGCAAAATCCACCAGATTTCTCATCTCGCCGGTTTTCCCTGCCAGGAAATTCTCCAGATTGCCGCCGGCAATCCGCACGATCCTTTCGAAGGTCTCCTGCAGGTGGAATTTACCGGCGATATGAGGGGTGATGATCGTCCTGGGTGCGTCCCACAGAGGATGATCCTCCGGAAGGGGCTCCGGATCCGTCACATCCAGGGCGCAGCCTCCCAGATGGCCGCTTTTCAACACCCGGCACAAAGCATCCGTATCGATAGCCTCGCCACGGCCTACATTGATCAAAAAGGCTGTGGGCTTCATCTTCTTCATCCGTTCCTCATTCATGATATGTCTGGTTGCCGGTGAGTTGGGCAGAGACAGGGACACAAAATCCGCCCGCGGAAGAAGCTCGTCCAGCCGGTCAACTGTGTATATTTCATCCAGATAATCCGGTTTTTCGCTTTGCGTCCGGCGTACGCCGATGGTATAACCACCCAAAGCCTTCATTCTTTTTGCATACTCGCCGCCGATATCTCCCAGACCGATAATCAGGGCCGTAGAACCATAGATGGAAGTCACGTCCCCTTCATCTCTCCAGACATGCTGAAGCTGGTTTTTATGGTAGGTATACAGCTTATTCTGAAGCATGATGGATACGCCAAGCATGTATTCCGAAATCGCGAGACCGTAAGCGCCGGTGGCGTTGGTAAGAATGGTTCCCGGCTTCAGAACTCCCGGTTTGCAGTACGCGTCGGAACCGGCGGAATTCAGCTGGATCCACTGAAGATCAGGCGACTCCTGAATCATCTTCGGAGGCACATTTCCGATGATGATCTGGGCCTGCCGCACATCTGCCTCCGTCACCCTGGCGGCAGGCACATAATGAAATTCACAATCCTTTCCTATACTCTCAAGGTATTCTTTATGCCGGTCATTCACAGGAATCGTAACCAGAACCGTTCTCATCTTATCTCCCTTCAATCTCCATGATCATATCCACGCGTCTCTGATGACGGCCGCCTTCAAACTCCGTATCCAGCCAGGTGTCAACAATCATCTTCGCCATCTCAACGCCGACCACTCTGGCGCCGAAGCACAGCATATTGCAGTTATTATGCAGCCGGGACATCTTCGCCGTATAAGGCTCGCTGCAGACGCAGGCCCGGATCCCCTTCACCTTGTTGGCCGCCAGGGAAATTCCCAGACCGGTACCGCAGATCGCGATTCCCAGATCCGCCTGTCCCTCCGCCACCGCGCGGGCTACCTTCTCGCCATATACCGGATAATCGCAGCTTCCCGTCTCATTGGTTCCCAGATCTGTCACCTGAATGCCCTTCTCTTCCAAATGGGCCTTAACAGCCGTCTTCATCTCAACGGCCGTATGGTCATTTCCAATCGCAATCTTCATCGATTCATAACTTCCCCTTCCGCTGTCCTTTCCTTTACAGTAATCTGCTTATCCTATTCCGATTAATCCAGGCTGCCGCTCCGGCCCCAGAACGCCTGAACCCGGTCCAGCCTGCTGCTCATTCCTGTCAGAAGCATGTCCGCCACCGTAAACGCGGCCATCGCCTCCACTACCACTACGGCGCGGGGCACAATAATCGGATCGTGGCGGCCGCCGATGGAAATCTCCACATTCTCGCCTCTGCTGTTTACCGTCTGCTGAAGCTGCCCGATGGACGGCGTCGGCTTGAAGGCCGCCCGAAGCACAATCCGGCTGCCGTCGCTGATTCCGCCCAGAATCCCGCCGGCATGGTTGGACGTCTTGACAACTCCGCCGGAATCCTTCCCGCTATCCGTATCCGCGCCGGAACCGGCAGCCCCTGCTCCCCAGGAACTGTCGTCGTTTCCAAGGCTGTCGCCTTCCGACATTCGGAAACCGTCATTATTCTCGGAACCGGTCCTCTCCGCCGCCCGGAATCCGTCATTATTTTCGGAACCGGTTCTCTCCGCTGCCCGAAACCCGTCGCCGATCTCCACGCCTTTTACGGCGCCGATAGACATAATGGCGTGGGCCAGTCTCGCGTCCAGCTTCTCAAACACCGGCTCGCCGATCCCGGCAGGCAGACCGTTCACCACGCACTCGATCACTCCGCCTGCGGAATCCCTTCGTTCCATCAGTTCTTCCAGATATGCTTCCGCTTTCAGCGCCGCCTCCCGGTCAGGCATGCATACCCGGTTCCGCCCGGCCTCGGCCAGGTCGAGCCGGCCATAATCAATCGCAATCCTGCCGATACTTCTGGTATAAGCCGTCACGGTAACTCCCAGGTTTTCCAGAAGCTTTGCCGCCACGGCTCCCGCGGCCACACGGCCCACGGTCTCCCGGCCGGAAGAACGTCCTCCTCCCCGGTAATCCCGAAATCCGTATTTCTCGTCGAATGTATAGTCCGCATGCCCCGGCCGGTAGATATCCTTAATCCGGCTGTAATCATGCGAGCGCTGATCCGTGTTCCTCACCAATATGAAGATCGGAGTTCCCGTAGTGCGCCCCTCAAACACGCCGGACAGGATCTCCGCCTGATCCGCCTCCCGCCTCTGGGTGGCAAACCGGCTTTGTCCCGGCTTTCTCCGGTCCAGATAGTTCTGTATGTCTTCTTCACAAAGCTTAAGGCCGGCAGGGCAGCCGTCCACCACCACGCCCAGACCCTTCCCATGGGATTCTCCCCATGTCGTCATGATGAGCAGGGTTCCCCATGCAGATCCAGCCATCTGTCAATCCTCCCCGTTCAGTTTTACCAGTTCGCAGCAGTTAGGCTCATCGATATGCACCGGCCTTGCGCACATGACCAGCAGCCCCTTCTCATAATCCACGGTAAAAAATGTAACCGAACCGGTCTCATGGTTGATGGAAGCCACATGTTTTCCATCCGGGAAAACCATCAGGTCCTTGGGATAGTCTCCGCTGACGGGAAGACAGCAAAGCTGGGTCAGCAGCCCGGTCTCCGCGTTCCTGTCATAAATACTGATGCTGTTATCGCCTGCATTGCTGCAGAACAGATATTTCTCATCCTCGGAAAACCGAATGGCGCAGGCCGCTGTCTGAAGGCTGCACTCTTCCCCTGTGGTGGAGATGGTCTGAATCTTCTCCACCCTGGGAACCCGGTCGCCGGTCTCATAGGTGTAGACGTCGATTACGTTCTTCACCTCGTACATCAGATATATATATTTCCCATCGGAACTGAAGATAAAGTGTCTCGGCGCCGACTCCAGATCGCAGGGAATGGTATCCACCAGAACCAGCGTGCCGTCCACTTCATTCAGCCGGTACACCTTCAGCTGATCCACGCCCACATCGGCCACCATAATATACTTTTTGTCCGGAGTCATACGGACGCAGCTTACATGAGGACGGAAGGTCCGGTCAGCCACACTGCCCAGGCCCTTGTGATAGATGCCGGCCGCCACGGAACCGATGCTTCCGTCCGGATTCAGGTTCATAACCGTCGCTTTACCGTCATGATAGCCGGCCACATAGAGGTATTTGCCCTCCGGATCCACAGACAGCTGGCAGCCCCGCATCCCCCGGATATTGGCCAGATTCATTCTGGAAAGAGAGCCATCCTTCATAATGCGGAAGGAGACCACTCCTTCGTCCGCAATGGAATACAGTGTCTTTCCATCCGGCGAAGACACCACATAAGAGGAATTATCCACATCCACTTCGCCTCTGGGAATGAGAATTCCTTTCTCCACATCCACGTCACAAATCGTGATTCCTCTGGCTTTGCCAATATAGGAGTATGACCCGATATAGGCCACATATCTGTCCTTCATATATAGAAGCCTCCTTAATAATTCCTTTTGTGAAGAGTATAACACATACTTGCGAAAAAATCTATTGACATGCATATTTTTTTCTGTATAATGATATTTACGCGGGAGTTTGACAGTTGAATAAAAAGAAAAGTATCTGCAGGCCGCATAAAACCTGCTTTCTTTTTGTCAAATTTTAT